>NZ_JBIBHR010000005.1:20379-486553 GCF_042957125.1 Streptomyces sp. NPDC008125 | reverse complement strand
ACCTGTACCTCGGGCTTCTCCAGCTTCTGTTCCTTGTTTCCCCACACCGAGACCGGCGCGGGCTGCTCGTCGGCCAGGGCTGGCAACGCCGCACCTCCCAGCGCCAACACCACCGTCGCCGCGGTCACGGTGCGTCTGACGGTCTTACGGGCACGCCACGAGTGCACACCAAAGGCACGGATCGACATCAACTTCCCCCCACAGGAAGACGATCCCGGCAACCCCAGCGGTCACCGAGCCCCCACAACCTCACACAGGTCCCACACAAGCAGCGCGCCGCTTCCCCCGAAATCCTTACGCACACGGTCCGGAATCAGCCCGCCCCCTTCAGCCTCAGCATCCCCACCCGGCCCGCCGAGAAGGACCACTCAAGCCGCTTACTGGTACGAAACACACCCGCATATGCGGCCCGAAAATGCCCATCCGATCAGATACCTCTCGGGCGCAATGTCCCAATTCCCCGTCGCGCATGTCCGCTGATCCTCGTTCTCGGGCATGCGGAAACGCACGTCGCCGAGCTGGAAAGGCCCGGAGGGTCGCGGTGACCCTGCGCTCGCTGAGCTGGGACGGGGCTCGGTGCGCCAGCCGCTCGTGGAGGGGAGCCCGGCGAGGCAGGCACGCAGACCGTGTTCGCCGTCCGGGCCCTGGGCGCGGGTCTGCATGCGCAGCGCGAGGAGCGGCCAGGGGGCGGGTGCTGACGAGGAGGGCAGTGTCCTGTCCGGGGCCGAAGACGTTCTGGGGGGAGGGTGACGAGGCGGGGGTGTTCGCGGCCGGGGTGATGCCGAGTTGATCAGGGCGGTTGCCCGGCCGGTGAGGTCGAGCTCGTGCGGGACGGTCAGGCCCCGCCGCCGACGGCCCCGACGAAGCCTCCGGTGCTGGAGTACCACGATGAATCCGACAAGACGCTGTAGGGGGGTACCTGCTCCTGCGACCTCATCGAGCGGCTGTGACCACCCTCCGGGCAGCTGTAGGGAGAGCTGTCCGGCGGCCAGGAGCACCAGGATGGGTGTGCGGTCGGGTCCCGGCCTCGTCACCACAGCCAGGCGTTGGAGTGCCGGACCCGGGACAGTGCGCGGGCGTCACGGCGCGCGGCCGCGTTGCCGATCCGGCTCTACCGGGAGCGGGGCCGGCGCGACTGCCCGGCGGCAAACCCAGCATCCTGGAGCCGCCTTCGTTGTTTGCGCAGCTCCTGCTTCTTGGGCGCCTTCGGCTTCGGCGTCCGGGGCCGTTTCCAGACCGGCTGCCACCCTGCGGGCTCATCGGGCTCGGGCTCCTGGCCGCCGTCGAGCGCGGCAGCCATCTGCGCGCGGGCCGCGCGCGCGGGCGAGGGCCTCTTCGGCGTTGGGCTGTTCCTCTTCCGGGATGCTCACGTGACTCCTCCTGTGGTGCGGCTCTGGGTGTGCTGGGTGCCGGGCTGCTGAGTGTTCGGCGGCGGGACCGCCGGGGCGGCCTGTGGACGCCGGCCGTGAGCGGCTTCGCGCGCCCGCTTGCTGTCCTGGATCGTGGCGGCCACCTCAGCGGCGGCGGCTTCGAGCGTCTGGAGGGTCTGCTCGACCGCGTCGACGCCGGTCTCCGGCGAAAGGATGCGGCCGTCCTTCCGGCCGGCGCGGAACGGCCGCGGGTGACCTCGATGCGGCGGGCACCGCGACGTCGTACGGATGGGGGCGCGAACCCAGGCGCTCCGCCCGCCGCGCGGCACGGACCCGGGCGGCCAGCGCGCCGGCGGCGAGACCGGCCCGCTCGTACGGAGGTGCCGTGCGGCTGCGGGTCAGCGGGCGCAGCACGGACTGGTCGTCGGCGTCGTGCGGGTAGAGGGCATGCAGGTCGGCGGTCATCATCCGGCCCCGGCCGACGGGGCGGGTGTAGTCGTCGACGGCCAGCTGCACGATCTGTTCGTCCAGGCCCGGCTGGTGGGGTCGGCCGCGCATCACGTAGGAGAGGTGGCGGCGTGCTTCGGCGAGCAGGTGGTGGCGTTTGAACGCGCCGCGCATCACGTACACCACGGCGACGGTGTCGACGGCCGCCAGCACGGTGTCGACCACCGGCCGCACCCGGGCCCACACCGCCGTAGCTGCGGCCCGCGCCCGCTGTGCCAGCCGGTCGATGACGTCGGCGCCGAACGCGGCGATCGCCGACTCCCGCCAGCTCTCGCGCAGCTCGGACAGCGACTTCAGGTCCGTGCGCTTGGGCGGGCGTGTCCGGTCGGCGGCCTGGCAGGCCAGCGCGTATCCGGCCCGCTCCCCCGGCTCATGCCCGTGCTCCTCCACGTACTCGGCGGTGAGGACGGACAGCACGTCCTAGATCTGCTGACGGCGCGTGGACTGCCAGCCGATGAGCCGCCGGTCGATGCCGGCTATCTCCATCACCGGGCGCAGGCCCGGCGTCACCTCCCTCGGCACGGTCGCCAGCCCGAGCTCCTCGCACACCTCGGTCGTCATCTCCAAGGCGTACAGCGAGTCGGCCGCCACGATGTTCTTGTAGAGCCGGACCGTGTCCAGCGCGTACCAGGAACCGTCCGGGCGCTGCACCCGGTTCAGGATCAGGCAGTGCTCATGCAGGAGCGGAAAGCCGTTCCTGTTGTTGTAGTGCCTGAACGCCGCGACGACCAGGGCCGGGGCCTTCGCGCGCTGACGGCCGGATGCCCACCGGGTTTGTGCGACCTCATCCTCCAGCCAGCAAAGGGCCGCAGCGACGGCCCGCTCGTGCGCTTGCTCGATGACCCGGCGCATCCGTTCGTCTCCCAGCGCCCACAGCACGACCAGTGATGCCTGCGGCCGGAACACGAAGTCCAGGGCGATCAGCGGGGTCTGTTTGCGGTGCTCGATCTCCTCGATCGGCTGACCCAGGACCGTCGCCCGCCGCGCCGTGGCCGGGTCGACGCCGTCGTCCAGGAGCACACGCTCCAACCGGTCGGCATCCGGATGCCGGCTCTCCCCGAACACCAACTCAATCTGCCGCTCCGTCACCAACCGCCCGTCGGTGAGACCGAGCGCTACCAGGCCGCGGCCCCTCCACACTCCGGGCGCGAGCCCGGCCATCTCCTGGGCGTCCTTCAACGCCTGACCGACAGGACGGCGCCCGTCCCCGAACGCGACCCCGCGCACGTAGTACCGCCACGCGTTACGCCTCTGCACCTTCGACGCACTGACAATCCCGGCAGCGAACACCGGCACTGACCTGCACAAAAGAGCGATCCCGCAGGGCGGGAGGGTTCACCGGAACCTCACGGCCGATCCCGCAGAGCGGGCGCCGGCGACAACGCCGCGCCCGCCCTGCGGACGCCCCGATGCCATGCAATTCCTGCGCGGCACCCGGTCACACACGCCTCACCCGCCCCGAAGACACCACTAACGCCACAACGCGTACACCTACGCCCCCGCTCCCCCACCGGCCGGCCGAAGACGCCCCGTCCCAGCACCACGTCACCGATCCCCTTCAACCCAAGTAGGGCCCGCCCCGCCGCCCCCAACATCGCCGGGGGCTTCTTGCTGCCTGGAGGACCGACATGCCTACCTACGAGACCACGCCCCGCTTCACCACTGACCTGGACCGGGATTCCCCTGGCTGCCGGACGCCGGGCCCGTTGGCGTCCGGCGCAACTGTGCCCGGGCGTGTAGGGCACCCCCGGCAGACGGCGGCGGGCGGCGGACGGTGGCGGGCGGCGGACGGTGGCGGACGGCGCCGCCCGGCCGGGGACGGCACCGCGGCGACCGGCGCGGCGGCGGAAACGGCACAGCGACCCGGCGGACGGCGAGCGGCCCGGCTGCGTACCGGCGGAGCCGGCCGTTTGCACGCCACCGAGGCGGAGGTTGCCGGGCCCGGCGGCCCGACAAGGGACCCCCGGCGACGGCGAAGACGGGGACCGGCCGGCATCTTCTGCGGAAGCCGGGCCGGGGGGCGGCTCGAGGTCGGCCGGGCCCCGGGGTGCGCCGTCGGCGGCCGGGGCCCGGCGGTAAGGACGGCGCGGGCGGACCCCCGGTGCCCGACGCCGGCCGACCGAAACCAGCAGTGCGAAGGCCGCCCCCCTGCCTACCGGCCGGGTCCGGTCCTGCGGGCGGGGCAGGCTGGGGGCCTGCTGGCGGTGAGCGGGGACGGCGACTCCACCGGAGCGGCTGGGGCGCGGCCGCGGAGCTGGGGCGGGAGCGGTCACGGCGGGGGCCGGCCGAGCGGCGGCACAGCTGCGGCGACGGGCTGGTCGACGCCGGGCCCGCCGCACGCAGTCGGCCAGGATCCGAACGATGTCGAACACGGGGCCAACGACCCGCACGCCGATCCGTAACGGCGCGTACGGCGGAGCTCGTACGGAACACCGGCCCCCGGTCTTCGACTGGAGCCGCAAGACGCGCACGCATAGCCGTAACGGCGGCCCCCGCCGCGGCGGGGGAACGGCCGCTCGGCTGTGTCCGTCGGCACGGCTGGACCCAGCCCGTCAGCGGCCGCCGGCCGGGCGAGATTCCCCTGGCCTCCGGACACCGCGCCCCCGGCCGGCGTCAGGCACAACGGCACGCGGGCGCGTAGTGCGTCACGGGCCCCGCCCGGCGCCCGGCGCCCGGCGGGCGGCAGGCGGCGGGCGGCGGGCGGCAGGCGGCAGGCGGGCGGCAGGCGGGCGGCAGGCGGCGGGCGGCAGGCGGCAGGCGGCAGGCGGCAGGCGGCGGGCGAACAGGGTGGCGGGCGGCGGGCGAACAGGGTGGCGGCATCGCCCGGCCGGGGAGGGCACCGCCCGGCCGGGGACGGCACCGCGGCCACCGGCACGGCGACGGAAGCGGCGCGGCGCCCCGGCGGGCGGCGAGCAAGCGCCCGGTCACGCAGCGGCGGAGCCGGCCGTTTGCACGACGCCGTGGCAGCCGTTGCCGGGCCCGGCGGCGGCGAAGACGCGGACCGACCAGCACCTCCTGCGGAAGCCGGGCCGGGGGTGTGCCGTCGACGGCCGGGACGCAGCGGCGCGCGCCGCGCAGAACCCGGTGCCCGACGGCCGCCCGGGAACCAGCAGCACAAGAACCGGCCGGGCCCGCCTACTGCCTACCGGCCACGTCCGGTCCGGCGGGCGGGGACGGGCCGGGCTCGTTATTGGCGGTGGGCGGGGACGACGGCGTCCACCGGGACGGCAGGGGCGCGGCCCGCCGGCGGCGCGGTCGTGGTGGTGGAGCACAAGCGGGCGGCGGCCGGGGAGACACGAGGGCCGGTCGCGGGTGTACCGGGCGGAGTGGTCAGAGCGGAGAGGGTCGCGGCGACCAGGCGGCCGGTGAGCCCGGAGACGGGTCCCTCCTTCCAGGCCGGGTGGTCGGCCAGGGTGCGCAGGCAGGCGCGCAGGACATGTTCGCCGTCCGGGCCCAGACCGGGCTCCCCTTCCGCGGTGCGGGCGATACGGGCCATACGGCAGGCGAGCAGGGGCCAGGCCCAGGCGCCGACGAGAAAACCGGCCTCCCGGTCCGAACCGAGCGCTTCTCCTTCAGCAGCGAGACCAGTCGGGCGTTCTCCGAGAGGCGGACGCCGAGCTGGCCCCAGCGCTGTTTCCCGGTCGTCGAGGCGCAGGACCTCCGGAAGGGTCAGGCCCTCGGTCAGCGGACCCCACAGAGCTTTCACGTCCGCACTGGCCGGAGCCCACGAACCCGCCGGCGCCCCCGTCGCGGGGGCGCCGGCGGCCGGAGGAGCGGCGGGGCGGGGAATATCGGGCACGGCGGGGGCGGGCGCGGTCGTCGGAGACGGCGGCACGGCGGCGGCCCGGCAACGTCGTACTCGGCGTACCGCTCAGCGCGTACGACCGCGCCCGTGACATCGTCCCACTCGGCGCCGACCCGACCTGGGTCCGCCGCCTGGCCGCCGCCGCGGTGCTCGCGCTCGGTGTCTGGCTGGTCCGTACGGTGCGCGCACAAGGCCGACGCGCCTGACGGCACCGACCGCGTTCCCCGCACCCGGCCGGGCGCGGGGAACGGCCGCCCCGCTCTCCCCCGGCCACCCGCCCCGCGGGTGGCCGAGCCGATTCCGGCCCGCCCCTTCCCCCGGAGACCGCCCGGGTAGGGACAACCGTAGGGAGACCTGTAGGGGAAAACGTGGGGCAGCGCAGCAGCCTGACTCACCCGCGAGATACACCCGAGTCCACGAAGTCGCTGCTCATGCCAGGTGCAGGAGAACCTGGCCCTCGTCCGTCACCTCGTACAGGTCTATCCGCAGCGTGCGGCGGACATGGGACGAGACCCGCCCGGCCGCCTTCACGGAGGACGTCGGCACGACCAGGGCGTACCGGACGGCCGTGGCCGGGTCGGTCATCCGGCGCAGGAGCTGGCCGTAGGCGATGTCGGCGTCGACGCCGACATCGCCTGTGCGGCCCTTGGCTTCGCAGATCAGGCGTGCCTCGCCGCGTACCGCTTCGATGTCCGTCCAGCGGTCGGTGGGCGTGACCGGTGTCCAGCCTTCGGAGAGCAGCCAGCGGTGGAAGGCGTCGGCGACGCGGTCTTCGTCGCTGGTACGGGCGAGGAGCTTGCGCACCTTCTCCAGATCACGGTCGGGGTTTCGGTGCAGGCGTCCCCGGCGGTCGGCGTCGAGGTCCGCGGGCCTGATCACGACGAGTCTCAGTCCGTGCGCCGGGATCTGGCTCTCGCGGCGGGCGTCGTACAGGGCCCGTTGCTTGCCGCGGTGCACACCGCTGACGGTGAGCCGGTCGGGCTTGTCGAAGTGCGCGACCGGCTGGTCGTGCTGGATCTCCCGGTACTCGACCACCAGATGATGTCCGGGCCAGAACGCGTCCACCGGGAGCCTGGCCCGCCCACCACCCGACCCGGGGTCGCCGAGGAGCCAGTCGAATCGGTGCTGGGTGAGCGCCGTCTCCACGAGGACCTGGTTGCACAGGCCGACCACGTACGCCTCGTCACTGTCGTCTCTGCTCATGCCCCGGGATGATCGCACCTGCCCCCGACACTGCCGTCGGCGGACTCAGGCACTGTCACGCGGGCTGTCGCAGACCGAATGGCGTGTCACCGGGGGCGGCTCGCGCTGCATGATCGTGACACGTCGAATCCTGCGTCTTTCCGTGACCCGTCCAACTGGGGCGATGGCTATGAGCTGGGCATCGAGGTCGGCTCCACCGATGACGCCGGGCTGCAGAATCTCCTGAGCGCTCTGTGGTCGGCGGCCGGCGTGCGGGGGTACTTCGGCCGGCGCGACTGGGAGCCCGACGAGCAGGACGAAGTGCCGTGCA
The DNA here is from genome assembly GCF_042957125.1 of Streptomyces sp. NPDC008125. Lineage (NCBI taxonomy): Bacteria > Bacillati > Actinomycetota > Actinomycetes > Kitasatosporales > Streptomycetaceae > Streptomyces > Streptomyces sp. NPDC008125. The sequence continues at coordinate 479,358 of NZ_JBIBHR010000005.1, read as the reverse complement.
CGGTGGACTCGCTGGCTGAGTACGGTCACCTGCTCGGCCAGGTCCGCCTGCCCAACGGACGACTGGCGGTATGCGGATGCACGGCCGTTCGCGGCGGTGACGACAGCAGTGACTGGCTGGACTTCTACGTTCCCACCGGAGCAGTGGACAAGGCAGGCATCGTGTACGGGAACGACCAGCCGCAGTTCGGGTCCGCGGTCATCGACGACTGGCTCGCCGGCATCGCGATGAAAACCTTCACACGGGGCCCTTCGCCTTGGGGCTTGTCGGCTGGATGGTCTCCGGGCTCGCCGACGCCTCAGCACTGGCGGACGAGCTGCCCACGGAACGCGGCATGGGATACCTGCTGCCCCGTGACGGGATCCTGCGCTACGCGGCAGCCAACACCTGACACCCGCGAGGCAAAGGACAGGCCGTCAGCAGCTCATACATCTCGATCTCAGGTCTCTGGAAGGGCACGGAGTGCGAGGCTCGTCAGGCAGCGGCAGGACGCGAGGCGTGGCGGCGCGGTGTGAGGAGGGTCGTGGCCGCGATGCCGGCGGTGAGCAGGAGCAGTGCGGTGGCGGCGGCCAGCGGTCAGTTGGCTTAGTAGCTGTTGTCGTTCCGATCTTGAGGGGTGGGCGTCGAACGGGAGTCTCGTTCGGGTGATCGCGGCTGGCTGTGGGCATGAAGGCAGGGCCTCTTGGTAGCTCGGGGTTGCGAAGCCAACCGAGATCCAGGAGACCCTGTTGCCGCAGTTGTACGTGCTCGCGCCGGTGGAGTTCAACTCGGCTGCTCTGTCGTGTGATTGTGTCGCTCACCGGTTCGGGAATGCGGCCGACCATCCGGAGCGTGTTCGGCGGTATCCCTCGGACATGACGGAGGCAAAGTGGTCTGTGGTCCGGCCGCTGCTGCCGGTGCCGGGCTGGATGCGAGGCCGGGGCGGGCAGCCGGAGGCGTACTGCCACCGGGCGATATTGGACGCGATCCGCTATCTCGTGGACAACGGGATCAAGTGGCGGGCGATGCCGGCCGACTTCCCGCCGTGGGACCGTGTCTATGCGTTCTTCCGCCGTTGGCGCGACCACGTGCTGGTCAGGGAGTTCCACGACCGGCTGCGCGGCCGGGTCCGCGAGGAGGCGGGGCGGGATGCGGAGCCGACGGCCGGCGTGATCGACTCGCAGTCCGTCAAGGCGGACGCGGTCGTCGGCGCGGACAGCCGCGGCTTCGACGGCGGCAAGCTGATCAACGGCCGCAAGCGGCACGTGGTGGTCGACACCCTCGGCCTGCTGCTGGGCGTGATGGTCACCGCGGCGGATATTGGTGACCGCGCTGCTGCGAAGGTGCTGCTTGAGCGGGTGATCGACGCTCACCACCGGCTGGAACTCGTCTGGGCCGACGGCGGATACACCGGCAGCCTCGTCGAGTACTGCTTGGCCGCGCTCGCGCTGGTCCTGGCAATCGTCAAGCGGAGCGACGACATGCGCGGATTCGTGGTGCTGCCCAAGCGGTGGATCGTCGAGCGTCTCTTCGCGCACCTGATGCGAAGCCGCCGCCTGGTGCGCGACTTCGAACGATCCACCAGCAGCGCCGAGGCGATGATCTACTGGTCGATGACCATGGTCATGACCCGCCGCCTGGCCCGCTCACGCTCCGCGCGAGGGTGAACCGGCCCGGTGCCGGCTCGGCCAGCCAGCCCCGCGACACCAGGCGTTTCGCCTTCGACCGCAGCCCCTCCACCTTGGCCGGCACCACATCCATGCCGAACGCGGCGGCCAACTCCTGACATGTCAATGGCCCTTGACCGAGACGGATCCGATCCTCGAGCGCGGCCAGGATGCGCTGGTAGTCCACCGACAGTGCCGTCCCGGCCAGCCCTTCGCGCCACATCGGAACCTGTGACTTCGCCTTCACCACCAGAGGCGGTGACGCCTGCACCTCGGCTTCCGTCACAACACCCTCTGGCATGTCGGTGGCGACCACGCCGGCTGAGTCATTGCCCGGCGCGGACAGCACCGCACCGACACGCTCGCGGGCGATCGTCCACTCCGACCACTCCTGCTCGGCCATCGCGAGCTCGGCCTGGATCCGGTCGGCTTCCTCGCGCAGCCCGTCCACACGACGACGAGCGGCAAGCTCGTGCTGTTCCAGCAGTCCGACAACCGACGGCATCCGCGACCTCCACGAGAGCGACGAAACGACACCCCATCACTCCCACATCAACGCCGCCCCTACCCCTGACCAGCGAAAACACAGCCGTCAGACTCGGAAAGACAACAGCGCCATAGGGTCGAGGCCAAATTTGATCAGTTTGTCTTCTTTGAACTGCTTGTTACTCCGACTGTCGGCATCGATCATGAGGCGGACCGTGCGGCCGTGCTTGGCCAGGTAGCCAGCCAGGTGAAGGGCTCCTTCATTGTTGCCACACGCCCACAGGGCGATGCCTGCCGCTTGCAGGGACAGCCCCTGAGCAATCCGGAACAGCAACGGCACGCACTGCTGCTCAGTGATGCCCTCCACTGCCAGGAAGCACCGCTTGTGCAGCAGCACCGAGTTCCGCAGTCCCACTGCGGCCGCCACCTGACCGAGATGGAGGTCAATGCCGTCGTGAGTGTCGTCCTTGAGTCGCTCGACCTGCGTGCGGCCGGTGGGGCTGAGCCGCAGATGAACAACGTCGGCGATATCGACGCCGTCGATGAGATTCATCGAGTGTGTGGCAACCATGACGGCAACGTGCGGCAGAGAGCACTGCTTGCGGATGATCTCCATCACCGTGCGTTGGTGGCGGTAGTCGAGGTGGGTGTCGGGCTCGTCGTAGACGACGATGGTCTGTGTCGGCTCCTGCTCTGCCGGTTCACCGTCGCTGGCCAGTTCGGCGGTCTCAAGCAGGTTGCTGGTCCACTCCCACACCGCGAGCGCGATACGTCGATTGCTGCCCAATCCTGAGCGCGAAAGGTCAACCGGTTCGCCGTCAGCCTTCGAGACTTCCAGCGGCGCACGCTTGAATCCGCCTCTGAACGAGACTTCGGGCTTGACCTCAACTCCCACGTACTCGCTGCAGTGCCGCCGAATGTGCTGACAAAGTGAGTCGGCTTCCTTCTCGAGCCGCTCAGTGATCTCAGCTTCGATCTCTCGAACCTTGCCCTGCAGCTCCTCGTCGCCCAGATGCGCCTCGTAGCAGCCGCTCAGTGCGGTTCGTACGGCATCGTCGGGAAGCTCGTTCTTGCCTCCGAAGGGCAGCAGCCGCGGAAGGCGAGCCTCCAGACTCTTCGGCACCGAAAGCCAGTCCTCCGTCTGTGGCCCGGTGGCCGCGTAAGCCTGCAGCGCCGTCAGGAAGTCACCCTTGCTCGTGCCTGCCGGGCTGAGCCCGTACTCGTCGACCAGATCACCGAGCGGGTTCTTGAGTAACTGCCCAAGCCCCGGCCAATGCAGGCGGCTGTCAGCCGGCTGGTATCCGAGGTACTCCAAGGAGGCCGACTGGTCCCGCCGGGAGATCCGGCGGATGCGTACCGTCTCGGGCAGGCTGTGCTCGGCCTGCTCTCCGGAGTCGAGGAGGAACTCGCCTTCTACCCACGTCTCGGCGCAGCGACGGCCTTTCGTCGCGCCGCCCTGCTCCTAGGTGCGGTCTTCGTCGGTCAGCGGATGCTTGCCGAGCAGGAAGGCCAAAGCGGTCAGGACCGCACTCTTACCACCGTCGTTGCGCCCTGTCAGGATCGTGGGACTGCTGACCGGGATGTCCTCGACGTGGGCCAGCGAGCGGAAACCACAGGCGGAAAAGCGGGTGAGCTGCACAGTCGAAAGGCTCCGTATCTCCCCGCTCTCTATGGGACGGGGCGTGACGTGCGGGTAGCACCGACGCCGCGGTGGTGCGTGAGGCCTCGGCGCAGAACGTCATATTAGAGCGTCACATGCAATGGCCGGTCGCTTTCGACCAGTTGCTACTTCGCCCCGGCGCCGGGCGCGCTATCGCAGGCCGCTCCCACCTAGAGCCGGCCCGAACGAGGTATGGGCACCGAGCTGTACTGGCGCAACCACCCCACCCACACCACAGCCAGCACACAGCCACAATCAACGAACCTGATCATCGCTCGGAGAACCTGACCATAGCTGACTAATGCTCACCTAAACCTGACAAAGCGCCAGCTCACCGCACAGTCTGAGTCGACTCCCTCCGTCTCCAACTCGCAGCAACCGAGACCTTGGAGCCCTACGGCCACCGGGCACCAAGCTGATCAACGCAGACCAACCCTCCACCTACTGATCAGGACAACTGATCCTGGACATCTCCGCGCTCGGGCTGGAATGGGCGCGAGAGGGTTAAAGGGTAGGCTAAGTTTTTGGATAAGCAGTATCGAGTCCTGACGTGAAGGTGCATGGAATGGCGTCTGAGGAAGAGCTGTTCGCGAGCGTGGACGCGCTGTTGGAGGAGGAGCCGCAGCTCCCGCCTCCGGCGGAGCGTGCCCGGCTGCGTGAGGCCGCCGGCATCACCCAGGCCCGCCTCGCGGTCGCGCTGAAGACGTCGACGCAGACGGTGAAGAACTACGAGAACGGCCGCTCGGAACCGAAGTCGCCGCGCCTGGAGGCTTACCAGCGGCTCCTGAAGGGGTGGGCAGCGAAGTACCCCGCGCGCACTTCCTCGTCGGCCGCGCCCGCACCGGTCGTCGCGCCGCAGCCGGAGGTGCCCGAGACGTTCACCGGCTCGGCCGCCCCGGAGCAGGCGGAGGTTGCCGCGCCGGTTCAGGCCCCGGCCGCCCTGGCGGCGCCCGAACGCCCCGCACGTTCGGCAACGTCGCGGCGTCCGGCGGCCAAGAAGGCTGCCGCGCCCGCCGTCGACCCGCGCTTCCCCCACGGCCCGCTCGCCGTGCTGGACGGCGACGGCTCCGCGTACGGCGCGGGCGGGATCGTGCTGGACTGCCCGGCGACCACGATCCCGGAGCTGGTGGAGTGGACGCTGCGCGAGTCCGGCCTCGGTGCCGCGAAGCTGAACCGGTACGGCAAGGACTCCGACCCGCTGATCGTGCTCACCGCGGCCGCCGCCGTGAAGCTCGGACTGCCCGAGCGCCTGGAGGGCCACGAACAGCGCCGCTCCCTGCGCCTCCCGGAGGACCACCCCGTCGTCAAGCAGGTCGCGAAGGCGAAGTGGCAGCTCACCCAGCGGGGCTTCGGCCCGTGGGCCCGGATCTATCGCAAGGCGCAGGGCCGCGAGCGGCAGTGCGTGCAGCTGGCAGTCCTGTCGTGGGACGCGCTCGATGAGCGGTCCTGGCCCGGTGTCAGCGAGATGGAGCCGGCCGATATCGCCCGCGTGCTGGGGGTGTACGCGATGCGGGTCATCACGCCGCGCGGCTCGACGGCCGTGTCCGGGCTGGAGCTGATGACGGCGCTGCGGCCGCCGACGAAGGCCGTGCGGGACGAGGAGACCGGGAACTGGGTGTCCGGCCACAACGCGGGCTCGCTCGGGACGGACCCGATGGACCCGGCGCCGCCGGAGGCCACCCCCGAGCACCCCGTCGTCGTCAGCAGCGGCTGGACCGGCGGCTTCCTCAACGAGGAGGCGTACCAGTGGGTGCGGGACGTGGACGCGCTGTCCGATGAGGAGTGCACGCTGCCCTTCGCGGTCGGCCTCGACCTGAACACCGCGTTCCTCGCCGCTGCGGCCCGCCTGGTCGTCGGCCTCTCCGCGCCCGACCACTTCCACGCCCCGAAGTTCAACCCGAAGATCCCCGGGAGCTGGCTGGCCGACCTCTCCCGCATCGAGCTGGACCCGCGCCTGCCCTCGCCGTTCACCCCGGACGGCTCCCGGCCGACCGGTCCGGCTTGGTATCAGACGCACACCCTCGCCTACGCCCAGGAGCTCGGGCACGACGTGCACCCGATCGAGGCGTACCTGCGCAGGGAGACCGGGGCGTACCTGGACCCGTGGCACGACCGGCTGAAGAACGCCTACGTCGACACCCTCGCCGATCTCGGCGTCACCAAGGACCTCACCGACGTGGAGTTCCTGGCGGCGATGGAGCAGCACAAGCAGAACGACCCGGCGCTGGCCGCCGTCCTGTCCGCGATCAAGGCCACGGTGAAGGGCGGCGTCGGCAAGCTCCGCGAGCGCCCGCAGGGCAAGTCCTACAAGGAGGGCGAGACGTGGCCGGCCCTGGCCCGGCCGACGTGGCGCCCCGACATCCGAGCCGCCGTCATCAGCAAGGCCCGGGTCAACATGCACCGCAAGCTCAACAACATGGTCAAGATGACCGGCCTGTACCCGCTCGCCGTGCTCTCCGACTGCGTCGTCTACCCGAGCCCGGGTGAGAGCCCGCTCGACTTCCTCCCCTACGCCGCCTCGGGCAAGCCGCAGCCCGGCGCCTTCCGCCTCGGCCCCACCCCGGGCCTGGCGAAGCTGGAGGGCATCCAGTCGATGCTGTGGGCCGTCGACCTCATGGAGAAGGGACTCAATCCAGCCCGCCACATCAAGGGCGGCGACGCCGTCCTGGACGAAGGAGAGTAGACCGTGGGGGAGATCGAGGACGCCATCGAGCGGGCCGACCGGGAAAGCTTCACCCGCCAACCGCCCAAGACCCTCAAGGGCCAGATCGGCTACCTGCTCAAGCAGATGGCCAGCGCCAAGGCCGTCGCGGCGGAGCTCGGTGTCACCGCCGACTCCGTCAACCGCTACCGGCGCGGCGCCCGCAAGCACGCCCGCGCCGACGTCGCCGCGAAGATCAACGACGCCGTACGGCAGCGCTGGCAGCCCCAGGTCCGCAAACGCCGGCAGAAGCAAGCCGCCACATCCGGCGGGATCACCGTGGAGACCCGGGCACGGTTCGGCTACACCGCGCCGGTCGGCACCACCGACGACGGAAGGTTCCGCCGCCTCACCGTGCACCTCCCCCCGACGTACGCACAACGCCTCTTCGACGCCCGTGAATCCGGAGTCAGCGAGCAGGAGATGCGCAGCATCATCGCCGAAGGCTTCAAAGAGATCTACTTCCAAGACGGCGGAGACCGAGCGGCAGGTCTCTCCGACGTCACCCTCAACGACATCGACTACCTCGACCTCGACTACTGACCGGACACCGGCCGCGGGCCGGCACTGCCTGTTGTGGTCGGGTAGCCGGATCACACTGTTGAGCCGAAGCACGATAGTCGTCACAAGCTGTCACAAGCGACGGGGGGTGGGGAAGCTGTTGCTGGCCGCGGGCGCCTTTCGGGTGGCTCCTCTGCAAGGTGAGATGACGCTGTCGTTCCTGGAGCGGATCGCGGACAGGTACGGCCTGTCAGTGCGGAGTCTGCTGTCGTCGGTTACCGAAGTGGCCGGCCGCCAAGACGTGGCCGGGGCTCTGCAGGGCGACAGTGAGGTGTTCTTGAACGCTGCGGCCCGGGACCGGGTCGCAGCGCTGTGTCGGGTGCCGCAGGTGGATCTAGGCCGCGCGTTGCCAGCGTGGATGCGAGAGGAGCAGCTGGGCCCCTCGAAAGAGAGGCCGACGGCGCGGCTCCACAACGGGGTGGAGACGGTTGCTGCCTGGGGTCCGGCGTGCCCGGGCTGTGTGGCTGCGCAGACCGGTCGTATGGCGCCAGCCCGGGTGTACCTGGCGGCGCACCAACGAGTCTGCCCACGCCACCGGTACTGGCTGATGAGCGTGCCTGGCAGCGGGGGCCGTGTCGTCGGGCTGGCCGGATGCCCGGAGGTGGCCCAGGCACAGGAGGATCACCGGAAGCTGCTGCGCCGCTCTCCCGTCGCTGGGCCGGCGTTCGAGGTCGCTGGGGCGGTCACAGCCTGGTGGTGGGCCCAGAAGTGGCCGGAGGAAACTCTGTGGCCAACAAGGCTGTGCGCGACGGTTCCCGAGGGCGAGGAGCCCGGGCGATGGCGGGTCCTGGCACGCGGTTTGGCTACCTATCCGGAGACGGTGGCCGTTGCCAAGATGTTGGTAGACCAGACGATGAGGCGCCGCATCACAACCCAGGTACGCGGCCTGCGCGGCCACCTCCTTTTCTGTCTGGGTGACCTCCCCGTGCTCGTCAGTGAGCTGGCGCGCTGTCTGCGGCGGCCTTGGCTCGTTGATCGCCTGACATCCTGCATGGACGGACCGCTGTTCGCCTGGGCGCACCAGTGCAGCAAGGCGGAGGAAGCGCCCGATGGCAACGGGCAGCGGTTGCTGTGGAAGGTCCATCCAGCGCACCGGCCTCGTCCCTTGGCTGACGAGCTCGCCGAGCGCCTGCAGGAGACGGGCGGCGGTGAAGCCGCAAGGGCTCCGCTCCCCAAGCGGCGGCGCGGGCACAGCCGTCAGGCCGACGATGCCTTCCAAGCGGGCCTGACTCGTGCCCGGGCCTACGCGGCTGAGCGGGGGCATCTGGCCACACGGGCAGACACGCTCCAGGACGGCTTTCCTCTGGGGGCGTGGATGACCAACCAGCGCATGCTTCATTTGGGGATGCCTGCCTGGCGCAGCACCGCGCTGCGGGCACTGGACCCGTACTGGAACACGCCATGGCCGACCCTGTGGCAGCGCACCTACCACGAGGCCAGGTGCCACGTCGCGGAACAGGGCCCGATGGTTGCGCAGAGAGGATTTCCCGGTACCGGTCTGAGCCTGGGCGAGTGGCTGTACCTGCAGTGCACCAGGTATCCGGATCTGTATCCTGAGCAGCAACGGCTCCTTGCCCAGTTGGGCATCGATGCCGCGGCGGCTCGGGATGCCCGGCCCCGGCGTCGCAGTCAGCGCGCCGGGGAGCAGGAGGCGCTCGCCCATGCCCGGGCATGGGCTCTGGAGCACGGAAGCCTGGCGGGAGTCCGTGGCAGCACCGTGCATGAGGACTACCCACTGGGCAGGTGGCTTTCCGACAGGCGCGGCCAGATGGGGCGTGGAGTGCTGTCGCCCGGCCGTGCCGAGGCTCTGGCGCGGATCGATCCGTGGTGGCGGCCGCCCTGGCACTTGTCCTGGCAGCGTTCCTACGAGCACGCGTGCCAGCAGCTCCAGCAGGTAGGGGGCGGTGAGTTGGTGGCCGACTTTGCGCTCATGGACAAGCCGGCGCAGGAGTGGCTGCGCATCCAGCAGCGCCGCTACCACCTCCTCCTGCCGGGCCAGCACGATCTCCTGCACCAGCTCGGTCTGACGCCTGAGACGGCCATCGCCCAGGCACCGGACGCCACGGCCAGTGCCTCTGTTGCCCCCGTACGGGCCCAGGGTGGCCCACAAGGTGATGAGGAAGGTGCACCAGCGGTGGGATGCCTTTCTGCGGTCGCGCAGCAGAGGCCGCTGGGTATTGCCCGGCTCGGACAGCGCCCCGACCACCGTGCCGGATTCCAAAGGGCGCTGGAGCACGCGCGGGCCTGGGCCGACGTCCATGGGCACCTGGCCGTTCCACGGAATACACAGCAGAGCGGCTTCGCGCTCGGAATGTGGCTGTTCAGCCAGCGCAACCGCGCCAAGCAACGCGCCCGGCAGGGCGAGCCCGCCTCGCCGCACCTCGGACAACTGGCCGCGATCGATCCATGGTGGAACCCGCCGTGGCATCTGCACTGGCAGCGCAACTACTACCGCGCCCGCGACGCCATACGTGCCGGCCGCGGAGCCGACACGGTGGGTGGTCTTCCCGTCGGGAAGGACGCCCTGGGTATCTGGGTCAAGCGCCAGTGCACCCTCTACACAAGCCTCCACCCCGACCAGCAACACCTGCTCGCCGCTATCGGCATCACCCGCGACGCCGCCCGGGCGCGGGTCGGCCCGCGTGACTCCCGCCGGCTGACCACCACCCCGCGCTTCGATACCGACGTCGCCCATGCCCGCTCGTACACGGCCCAGCACGGGCACCTCGCCGCACGCTCGAGCGAGGAACACGAAGGGTTCCCGATCGGACGCTGGCTGGCCGAACACCGCCAACGCGCCCGTAAAAGAACCGGAACATCACCTCAAGCCCGGGTCCTGACCAGCCTGGACCCGTGGTGGAACCCACCCTGGCCGATGCGGTGGCAATACGCCTACCACCGCGCCCGTGCCCACCCGGATACCACTCGCGCCACACGATGGATCACCGCCCAGCGCCGGGCGTGGCCGCTCCTGCACCCTGGCCAGCAGCAGCTCTTGTCCGACATCGGCACCAGCGTGGGCAGGTAGCTCTTCAGCGAGGACGCTCCAGCTCCCTGTGACGCAGCGGCCCGCTCAACTTGGTCACCCATTCGGGTGATGGTGTCGCGGTGCCCCTCCTCCCGAGGTCGGCAGGTACTTGGCTGTCCGGTGTGGAGCAGCAGGCTGTCAACGCGAGGGGCTTCGAAGCGGCGTTCGCTACCGCTGCCGGGCAGGTGACGCAGTTGCCGTGGGATCAAGCGGTGTCAGCGGTGCGGTTCGAGGACCTGTCGCCGGTATCGGAGTTTCCTGTCGTGCCAGGCCGTCGGTGGGGTCCTGGCTGGTGGTGGTCGGCGACCACCGGACGGCACGTGGTGCACGGCTCGGCCGCGATGCGCACCCAGCTGATGGTCCTGGACCGGGACCCGGCAGTGACCGGCCTGTCCGCGCGCCCAGTACGGCTGCTGTGGCGGGAGGCCGACGGGCAGGTGCGTTCGTGGGTGCCTCAGTTGTTCGCCCGGTACGCGGATGGCACCGGCCTGCTCGCCGACTGCCCCTCCAGCCCGGCCGCCGGTGGAAACAGGGCGCGGCGGGCGCAGGGAGTTCTGGAGGCGGCGTGCGCGCGCGTGGGCTGGGCTTACCGGCGCCTCGAGCCGCCTCCAGCGGTGGTGGCGGCGAATCTGCGGTGGCTGGCTGGCTACCGCCACCCCCGCAATCAGGGCCCATCCGGGCTGCAGGCCGCGCTGGCTGAGGCATTCGCCGGGCCCCGGCCGCTGGCCGACGGCGCAGGTGCGGTGGGCGATCCTCTGCACGTACTGCCGGCCGTCTATCACGCGCTGTGGTGCGGGCTTCTGACGACGCCTCTTGATGAGCCGCTGCACGAGGAGGCGCTGGTCTGCGCTGACGCAGAACGTAGTGGTGGGGGCAGCGGAACGCGACTGAGCGCCGTCGGCGGCCAGCGAAGGGGTGAGCGCAGTGGGCGGCACACACGGTAAGAGCCAGCGACCGGTGATGGAGATCGCCGCGCACGTCGCCTACCGGGGACAGACCTGGCAGGTCGCCGCCCTGCAAGGGCCGCGGGTCTACCTGCTGCAGGAGGACGGCACCGAAACGAGCCTGCTGCTGGGGCGGTTGTTCGCCGATCCGGGCTTCGAAGTAGTGGGCGCACGGATGCCGGACGCGGTGCCGCAATGGGGACTGTTCGAGACCGTTCCGCTGGCGGCTCAGCAGCGGGCACTGGCCTGGCTGCCCCATATCCGGGAGGTGGAGACCGGACTGCCGCACGCCCCGGGCAGCCACGACGGCCAGACGATGCGCCCGGAGTACGACCCCGAGCGGTGGACGCTGGCGCAGCGGGACGCGGCCAAGGCGCAGGAGCTGGCGGCGCTCGGCTTCACCCGGGTGACGCGTACGACGGTGGAGCGGATGCGGCACACCTACCGCAAGCAGGGCCTGTGGGGGCTGGTCGTCAAACGCACGGTGCCGGCCCGTGGCCGTCATCCGACGGGGTATGCCGACGAACGGGTCGTGGCCGCGGTGCTGGAGGCGCTGCGACGCCAGCGGGGACGGTCGAAGGGAACGGTGAAGGGCCTGCAGGTTCTGGTCGGGCAGATCCTGGAAGACACGCACGGGCGCGGGGCGGTGGAGATGCCGTCACGGTCGACGTTCTACCGGCTGGTTAGTGTGCTGGCCGACCCGGCCGATCGCCCGGGACGCCCGGCGCGTACCGCCACCGCACCCGCCCGCGCCTCGTCGGCGCCGGTAGTGCTGCGGCCCGGCGAGCAGGTGCAGATCGACACCACCCGCCTGGACATCATGGCCGTCCTCGAGGACGGCAGCCTGGGCCGGCCGGAGCTGACCATCGCCGTCGACGTCGCCACCCGCTCCATCCTGGCCGCCGTCCTGCGCCCGCACAGCACCAAAGCCGTCGACGCCGCCCTCCTCCTGGCAGAGATGGCCGTCCCCCACCCTGCCCGGCCTACCTGGCCCGTTGCGCTGCAACTTTCCTGTGCCGAGGTGCCGTATCAGCGGATGTTATCGCTGGATGAACGCCTGGAGGGCGCGGCCGCCCGTCCGGTGATCGTGCCCGAGACGATCGTCGTGGACCGCGGGAAGATCTACCTCTCGCAGGGCTTCGTCGCCGCCTGCGAGACGCTCGGGGTGAGCGTGCAGCCGGCCCCGCCCCGCCGGCCGCAGGCCAAGGGCGTGGTGGAGCGGACGTTCGGTGCGATCAACGACCTGTTCTGCCAGCACGTCGCCGGCCACACCGGATCCAACCCCCAGCGGCGCGGCTCCAAGACGGCGGCCGAGGCGCGGTGGACGATCCCGCAGCTCCAGGACTTCCTCGACGAATGGATCACCTGCGGCTGGCAGAACCGCCCCCACGACGGACTGCGCCACCCCGTCCTGCCCAAAACCGCCCTCACACCGAACCAGATGTGGGCCGCGCTGATCACCATCAGCGGCTACGTTCCCGTTCCGCTGACCGGTGCCGATTACTTCGAACTGCTACCGGTGCGCTGGCAGCCCATCACCGAGCGCGGCATTCGACTTGATTACCGCACCTACAACCATCCCGTCCTGGACCCCCACCGCAGCCAGCGCTCTCCCGTCGTGGCCAGGGTCGGTAAGTGGGAGGTCCACCACAACCCCCACGACGCCCGCCAGATCTTCGTCCGCCTCACCGACGGACAGCTCCACGAGATCCCGTGGATCCACCGCGGCCACGTCCGCCAACCCGTCAACGATCAGACCTGGCGCCACATCCAGACCGAGGTCGAACAGCGCGGGGACCGCGAGACGCACGAAGCTGACCTCGCCGATGCCCTCGACCAGCTCCTGCGCCGCACCCGCAGCACCGTCGGGGCCGAGCACACCGCCCCTCGCAGGAAGACCCGCCGCGCTGGCAGCGCGCCAGCTCTGCCCGATCTGCCAGGCCAGCGGCGCCCACTCGACACAGATACCGCACCGGCCGCTGCCACGGTCTGGAGCGACAGCCTGGACGACCTCATCAGCGTCGACGCGGCGGCCGAGACCGACACCAGCGAGTTGGAGGGCGCGGGCGTGCTGCCGGGCGAGGCCGGCGGCTACGGGCTGTGGGACGCCGAAGCGGAGGCCGAGCGATGGTGAACACCCCACCGGGCACGGGAAATGCCCAGGCCGACCGGTCGGCGTCGGCAGCGGACCGGCCTCCCGGTACCGCGACAAGCACCGACGGCGATGTCCCTGACGCGCAGCCTCAGTCGGTGACCACCTGGGACGGGTTCCAGGCTTTCGCCACCACGCCCGTGGCAGCACTTCCCCCGCCCGGTGGGCCGCCCCGCAGCCTCGAAGAACGCCTGGCCTACCACTCGCGGTTCGTCACCGTGCGCACCCCGGCCATCGACGCCCTCGCCAAGAACGTGCGCATGCTGATGATCCTCGGCCGCCACCAGGCAGTCACCGCACGCCCGTCCCTCATCGTCACCGGCCCCGCCGGCGCCGGGAAAACCACCGCGCTGCTCCAGGTCGGGCGCGCCTGCCACCTCGCCCACGCCCGCCGCCACGGCCCCGCGGCAGCGGCCGGGCAGGTCCCCGTCGCCTACGTCCTGGTCCCGCCCGCCGCCAGCGCCAAGACCCTGGCCACCGAGTTCGCTACCTCGGCATCCCCGTCGCCGCCGGCATGTCCCAGGCCCAGATCATGAACGCCGTCTGCCACACCTACACCACCGCCCGGGTGCAGCTGGTCATGATCGACGAGGTCCACCGGCTCAACCCCCGCACCACCACCGGCGCCCAGAGCGCCGACCTGATCAAAGACCTCACCGAACGCATCGGCGCCACCTTCGTCTACGCCGGCATCGACGTCACCACCACCCCCCTGTTCACCGGAGTACGCGGCGCGCAGCTCGCCGGACGCGCCTCCCTCATCGACTGCGACCCCTTCCCCGCCCGCCTCGGCGACGAAGAGCCCTTCCGCGATCTCATCACCGCGATGGAAAGCGCGCTCGACCTGCGCCACCACCGGCCCGGGACCCTCCCCAAGCTGGCTCCCTACTTGCACGAGCGCACCGCCGGCCGCATCGGCAGCCTCGCCCGCCTCATCCGCCAGGCCGCCATCACCGCCCTCATCGACGGCACCGAACGGATCACCAAAACCACCCTCGACGCGATCCGCCTCGACCACCTCGCCGAACAGCACCACCGCCCCTACACGCGGCCGCGAAGCCGGAGTACCAGCACCTCGTGAGCCGGTCAAACGTCACAACCCGCGCCGCAACAGGGACCGGCGCCGCACGGCGCATCGTCGTCGCGGGGGCCTGGCTTCGAGTCCCGTCAGCCGCACCGGGCGTGCTCCGTGTACGGCCGCTGCGCGGAGAAGCAACCGCCTCCTACACCCAACGTCTCGCTGATGCCTACTGGCTGACGCTGCCCCAGCTCATCGACGGCGCTGGCATCGCCCTTCACGGCCACGGTGCCCCACCCGCGGCTGAACTCCACCTCAGCCGCAACGCGGCCCAGCACTTCGCCGTCCTGACCAGCACCCCACTCCCCCACCTGACGCGCGCCCTGCCCTGCCTCGCCGCCAACGACGACGCCCACGCCACCGGGGCGGCCGCACGCTGGAAGCGGCTCGAGTCCGCACAGCAGCCCGTCCGCGCCTGCACCCTGTGCACCCGCCACCGCAGCGACGGCGCCACCGATACCGCATGGGTGCAAGCGGCGCCGCAACGGCTGGTGTGCCCACGGCATCAGCAAGCCGCTCCCGACCGCCGACTCACCTCCACCGTCCACACCCAAGGGGTGCCCGAACTCGCCGCCGCGCACCACAGCCACCAGCGCCTCCTACAGCACCCACGTGCCGACACCGCCTGGACCGCAGCACACGCCATCACCACCCGCTGGTACGACCACCAGCAACACATCACCCACCGCTGGCACACCCGCCTGACCCGGCTTTGCGCGACCAACCCCCACCTGACCACCACGGGCAACGCCTCCCCAGCCCTGCTGACCCGCGACCTGGTGACCTATCCCGAAACCGTTGCCCTCGCCCGCATACTCGCCACTCTGCCGAACCGGCCACATCGCACCACCGACGACGCCCTCAGCGTCATCGCCCACCGACTCGGCCTGTCCCGCCTGGCCAGCAACGCGAACGATCCCCTCCGCGTCTTCCTCACCCACACACGCCACTGACCAGCATCGTCCGGAACCCCAACCCTCCAGAGAACGCAGCCGCCTATAGACGCACCACCACATTTACGAGAAACCCAAGATCAATCCCACACAACTACCGGACCACAGGCCAAGCGCCCGAACAACCAAACCGAACACGCCAGCAAGCCACGCCCATCACGCCCGAACACAGCAGCTTCAGCCGTCCTGAGTCCCACCCCAAAGACGGGACACCAGACCAACGCAATCCAACCCCCTGAAGATCACCGATCCGTCACATCGCCGCGCTGGCCGGCCACGGGCTGGAGTGGGCAGCATGAGCACCGAGCAGCCGGGCGCCGATGCGTACGGCCAGGAGCTGGCCCGCATCAACCACCACCAGAGCAAGGCCATCGACGCGCGGTCCATGGTCTTCCAGGCCCTGGCCGCCGTCGGGATCGGACACGAGCAGGCCGACGACATCGTGGCGCAGCTGGAGGCCGGAGCGGTGGCCGGCGCCCACACCTGGATCTCCGAGAGCAGCGCCCCGCACGGATCCGAGCCGCGGTTCGAGGACGGCTGGCACGCCCGAGTCCGCGACGTCGCCAGCTCCCTGCTGCGCATCGCCGACACCACCGCCACCACGGGGCGGGGGCTCGCCGCGTCCAACGCCATGTTGGTCGCCCACCTTCAGCAGCCCGCCTCCCCCGCCCCGCAGGCGGCTCCGGTCGAGGAGGCGACCCCGGCCGCCCCGGCCGCCCCGGCCGGGGTGCTGGACGCGACGGACGTCCTGGCGGCGGCGGAACGCTTCCCGTGGGCCGTGGCCGCGCCAGGGGTACGGCACTGGCCGGACGGCGGCGACTTCCTGGACGTCGCGCTGAGCGCGGTACGCCCCGAGGAACGCGCGGGGTACATCGAGCGCCTGGAGGCGTTCGTGGTGGAGCACCGCCCCCGCCTGGAGAAGATGCTGCGCACGCACGGGCCCGGCAGCAAGCCCGCCACGCACGGCCGCTACGCGCTGATCGGACAGCCCGAGACCCTGGTCATCGTGGAGCGGATGGAGAGCGCGCCGTTCCTCCTGCGCGCCCAGTGGGAGGAGGAGCTGGAGATCGTGTTCTTGGGGACCTCGAGTTCGTGTGGGGGCCGCGTACCCGCCTCAGCCGGTGAGCAGCCGGGAACGAGTGCGGGGCCGGACAGGGGGGGTCCTGTTCGGGCCCGCCGCTGTGTGGTCGGCCGCGGCCGAACCGGCCTTCTGCCGCCCGGAGTCGACGGCGTCGCATCCCAGGGCCTACACGCACGCCAGTTTGATGACAGGCATCAACGGGCCTCGCATCGCACTGGCGTTCGTGTAAGCCCTGGGGTTTTGAGTGTTCCCTCTGCCTGGCTGTATGGCGGCTGGGAGAAGTCGGCCCCGTAGCCGGTGGGCAGACCAGGGGGTGGATTCTTTGCCTTCAAAGTCCGGCGGCGACGGCGTGGGTGCGGCCGATGACTGACTTCACGTCACAGACAAGCCGGGAACAATGGCGTCATGACCGCCATGAGATCCGAGACGAAGTCTCCGCACCCGAACCGGTACTCGCCCCCCGGGGAGAGCTGGACCTCGACTCCCTCGGGCCGCTGACGGAACAGAACGACGACGCCGTCGCCGAGCGCGGCGCGGTCGTCCTGGACGCCGGCGGCATCACGTTCGCCGACTCCTCGTTCCTCCGGCTGGTCTTTGCCACCCACGACCGCGCCGACCTACGGCTCGCGAACCTCTCCCCCACCGTGCAGCGACTGGCCGGTCCCACGGGGGCGGGGAGCTGTCTAGGTTTCCCGTCTGGAAGAATTGCGTGCATGACCCAAGGAAATCTGGCGGCCATGTCGCCCGCGCAGGGTGAGTCTCTCGTCGTCGTGGCGGCAGCGGTCGTCCGGGACGGGCGGCTCCTCGTGGTGAGCAAGAAAGCGGCCCCCGAGATCTTCTACCTTCCCGGTGGGAAGCCCGACGCGGACGAGGAGCCCCTGGAGACGCTGGTACGGGAATTCGAGGAGGAACTCGGCGTGCAGCCCATGGAGCCGCGGTTGCTGGCCGAGGTCGAGTCCGTCGCGGCTCTGGAGGGTGTCCCCATGCTGATGACCGTCTTCGAGGCGCGCCTCAGCGGTGCCCCGAGCCCGGCCGCCGAGCTCGCGCACATGCGGTGGGTGTCAGGTCGCGAGGAGGATCTCCGCCTCGCTCCCGCGGTTCGGGACCACGTCCTGCCGCTGCTGAGGCAGAAGGGCCTGCTCGCGGCGTAGACCAGAGACACCCGCTGGGCGCCCGCCGCAGGACGCTCCGTGGCGCGCTGAGTTGGTTCTATTCGGGCTGGGTGACCGTCAGGGCCCAGCGGATGGTGTCGTCGGAGGCGTCGATGCCGATGCTGAAGGACCCGGGTCGTACTACGCCCGGGTCCATGGTCACCGAACCCATACCTGTAGTACCGGCGGGACAGCCCACGGTGAAATCGGCGACCTGGTAGCCCTGCGAGTCCATCATCACGTGCAGGGTGCCGTCCCCCTCGCACGCCACTGTCAGCACCGTCGGCAGGCGATCCCACGCCCCGCCGGAAGCCACTCCCCCGTCCCCGACCATCTCCTGAACCCACACCAGGCCCTCCGGCCCCGGATGCGGAAGCAGACCACCAGCCGCCGCTGCCGGGCCGGCACCCAGCACGGCCATCACGCCGGCACCCAGCACCGCCACCATGGACACATTCCTCGTACGCATCGCGTACTCCCTCCCCTCGTGAACACCTGTCACGACAACACCACCCTGCCCACGAGCAGACGCACACACATGAGCACGCCTACTCACGACCTCTCAGAAACCCGGCGCAGGCCGAGCCAGTGGAAGGGGTGGCCGATGCCGATCTCTTCCTTGATGAGCATGCACGAGACCACTGACACCCACCGCGGCTGAGAGCAGAGCTCGAGCTGGCCGCGGCCAGGCGCCGGACCGCGAAAGCTCCGAGCGAACACCGCGGAAGACAGATCGGTTGCCCGGCAAGACTGTCCTCCGGGCTGGCCGATCCGCTGGATCACTCGTGCTCGAGGTCAGCACCGCCTGCGACGGGGGTCACGTGTGCTGGTTGTCGCCCCGAAGTGCAGCATCCAGTCGGTCCAGGCGTTCGTAGAGGGCGCGGACGGTCCGGGCGCGGGCCTGGACGCAGTTCATGGTGCCCTCGGGGAGCAGGGACAGCTGATCTTGCGCCTCGCTCAGGACGAGGTCGGCGAGCGCCCGGGGCCCGCTGCTCTTGGGGAGTTGGTCGGCGTGGTGGCGGAGTTCGGCGGCGACGGCGCGGGCGTGGCCGGTGAGCTGAAGGGCGATCTGGTGGTAGTCGCGGATCGCGAGGGTGTCGGGGCAGGTCCAGGCGAGAACGGCCTTGATGAGGCTCTCGTACGGTTCGCGGTCGAGCGGAAGCGCCGCCCCGAGCTGTCCGTCGGGGTCGTAGAGGACCGTGTGCGTGCTGGGACGCGACGGCGGCGGCGCCTGGGCGTCGTGCGGCAGGCTGGCGGTCACCGCGCGGTGCTCGTACGGCGCGCGGCCTCGTCATCCTGGCCCCCCGGGCCGTGGTCGAGGAAGCGGGCGTAGCCGCGGTGGGCGCGGGCGAGGAGGTTCGGGGAGGGGACGCCGTACACGGCTGGCCCGGGGCCGGACTCGGCACCCGGTGCTGCGGGTTGGGGCTCCGGGGCGGTGGTGCTGTGGGCGGGTGTGCGCATGCTGCCCCGTCTCCTGGGTGGTTGCTTCGGTGGCGTTCCGACGGTAGGGAGTACCCGGCTTCCTCTCAACAAGGTTGCGGAGAATTGCGGAGGTTCACTCGTCGAGGGCGTCGATCGCGGTCTGGATGAGGGTGCGGGCGGCGTCGCCGTAGACGGCCATTTCCGTGAGGCCGGCGAACGCTCTGGTGTAGTCGGCGAGCTCGCGGGGCTGGGTCACCTTGATCTCCGCCGTCAGCGTCTCCACTACGGCCATGGTGTCGTCGTGGAGGTAGAACGCTTCCAGCGGCCAGACGGTGCGCTGCGCGGTGAACGGGATGATGCCCAGCGAGACCGAGGCGAGCGGCATCACGGCCAGGAGGTGGCGCAGCTGGCCGCGCATCGCGTCGGGGTCGGCGGTGCGGAAGCGCAGGACGGATTCCTCCATGAGGACGACTTAGCGGTGGCCGCCTTCGTAGAGGAAGCGGGAGCGGGCGATGCGGGCGGCGACGGCTTCGGCGACGTCGTTGGGGGTGCCTTGGAAGCGGGTGATCTGCTCCATGAGGGCGGTGGCGAAGCCGGGGGTCTGGAAGAAGCCCGGCGGGACGTTGGAGACGTAGATCCGGCAGACGCGGGTCCGCTCGTGCAGGGTGTTCCAGTCCTGTTGGATCTTGCGCATGCCGTTGCGGTGCAGGCGGCGCCACTCCAGGTACATGGAGTCGACCGCGCGGGCGGTGGCGATGAGGTCGTCGGCCTGGTCGTCGGTGCCGCACGCCGAACACCAGGTGGGGATGTCGGTGTCCGAGGGCGGGGCGTCGCCCTTCTGAATCCGGGTCGTTTTCGCGGGGTGCCAGCCGCATCGGGCGGAGAGTTCGCGCCCGGTGAGGCCGGCGTCCTTGCGCAGGTGCGTGAGCCGCACGGCGAGCGCCTCGCGGGCCGACTGGGCGCTGGACGAGGGAGAGGTGGCCGTCGTGAGGTGCGTGGCCCTTGGGTGTGCGTGGGTCAGATGCGGTAGTCGGCGTGCGGGGTGGCCAAGTCCCACACCGTACGGAACGCTTCCGTGCACAGCTTGATGGCCTGCGGGTCCGCGGTGTGGTCGGGCTCCAGGGCCTCGCCGTCACCGGAGAAGACGTTGAACCGCACGACCTGGTCGTCGATGAGCCAGAAGTCGTTGCCCGGCAGCGCGAGCGTGGAGGCGCGGCGGCGGGACAGCCAGCAGACCTGCTCGCCGGCGCGGAGGTTGGCGTCGGTAAGGGCGTGCTCGAAGCGGATGTAGGCGGTGACGGGCTCGGAGATGATCCGGGCCCGGCGGACCTTCACCCCGCGCGCCACGGTCCGCTGCACCAGCGGCAGCCACCCGCCCCAGAACTCCGAGTCGTCCGCGGGGACGCCCCCGTCGCGCAGGAAGGTGTCGTAGACGTCCCGCTCCTCCCCCACGGCGTAGACGTCACGAAGCTCCAGGTGCAGGGCGTGCCGTTGGGCGGAGTCTAGGAGGTCCTCAAAGCTGAGGGCCGGCGGCTTCTGCGGCATCACACGCCTTCCTGATCTGATCCACCATCCGGCCCGGGATCCGGATGACGCCCTCGTCCTCCGCGGGCGGACTGTCCTGACTGCAGGCGGCCCGGGTGTCCGCGTCGGCGAACTTGCCCTGGAGCACGAGTTCCGGTCCCTCAGCGGTGTCGGTGTCCACCCGCACCCAGGGCAGTTCCCGCCGCCCGAGTTCGGGTCCGTACCGAAGAAAAGTAACGCCATGATCACCTCCCGAGAAAACCAGTCGCGGGTTGTTGCGCACCGACCGTCCCGCAGGCGGGGAACGGCGTCAAGGGCCTCCTTCTGGGCTGGTCGGCGATGGCCGTGACGGCGTGATCCGTACGGGTGGCCAGCGCGTCAGAGTGAGGGGCTGCGGTCCCATTGCCGAAAGCCGTTTCCTGCGGTCGGCGGGAACGGTGTCACTGGGCCGGGGTCGGCTGGGTCAGGTTGACCGGGTTTCCGTCGGGGTCCTGAATGTGGGCGACGCGCTGTCCCCACGGCATGTCGGTGGGACCGCTGCGGACCGAGCCGCCCAGAGCCTCCACGCGGCCAAGCGTCTCGTCGATGTCGTCGACACTGATGCTGAGCAGGATCCGCGGTGCCGCCCCGGTCCCGTTGTCCGTCTTGGCCACCAGCCCGAGGTCGGTGTCGCCGATGCGCAAGCCGCAGTAGAAGGCCGGCCCTTCCTCCGGTACCCGGAAGATCTCCTCGGCGCCGAACAGGTTCGTGTAGAAGCTGAGCAGGGCGTGCTGGTCGGCAGTCAGGATCACGGGCTGGATGGTGGACATGGCACTCCTGTCGGGAACGGTCGTGTCACTGGGTAGACCGTTCATAAAAGGTGAACTCATCGGCACCCGCCGGGCCGCCGCAAGCGCCCCGCCGCGCCCCCCGGTCGGCGCGCCCTGGACCCGCCACCTCTCGGCCCCGCCCTGCCGTCCCACCTGCAGCCCGCGCCCCTCGCCTCCGCCCCTTCCGGCCGGGTCGAGACTGGAGAGCCGTGTCACAACGGCAACTCCTGTCGCAAGCAGTGGTGTTAGAACTGTGCAGGGGGCGCCCGGTGGGGGCGCCGTATTCACAAAGGGGGGTCTCCGTGCGCACACGCACAGGGTGGCGTCGCGCTCTCATCGGCGCGCTGGCGAGTTTGACGGTCGTGCTCGGATCCACCGCCTACGGCGGTACCGGCGCGTCGGCCGCGTCCGGTGCGGCGGGCGCGGGCACGGCGACAGTCACGAACTCGTCCCAGAACACGGCGTCGACCAAGACCGCGGTGCAGGCGGCCACTGTCTCGTCCGCGGCCGCGGCGCCGGTGGCCGTGACCAGGTGGACGCAGACCAGTGAGGCAGGCGACCCAGTAGGCCAGGGAAGCAGCCTGGCCTACACACCCGAGACAGCGAGTTTTACCGTTTCCGGCACCGCCGAGTACGTACGGATCCGCGTCATGCCCAGCGATATCTCCTACTGGGACGTGGAGTTCGCCGCGCCGCACGGCGACGAGCTCACCCCCGGGGTCTACACCCGGGCGGAGGGAGCGGCGGTACGCACCGGGCACGCCCCGGGGCTCTCCGTGATCGGTGACGGCCGCGGCTGTGGGGACACCTACGGCCAGTTCACGATCAACCAGATGGAGACGGACGCCTCGGGTGCGGTCACCGTCCTCGACGCCAGCTACACCCAGCGATGCGGGAACGCGACCGCGCCGGCACTGAGGGGCTCCTTCAAGTACCATGCCCTGCCACTGAGTTACTCCTACAGTGCGGATCCGGGGAGCACCTTCGCGCAGCACGCGATCGCCGCGTCCAGCACACATACCGGTGGCAGCAGTACGTTCGCGCTCACCCCGTCCGCCGAAGGCGTCCAGTACATGGTGTCGGGCCAGCGCGAGTACTGGGAGATGTCGCTGGAGCCGCCGACGGGCGAGCGGTTCGAGGCGGGCCGCACCTACCCCCTCGCGTTCTCCAGCAGTGAGGACGTCGCGGGCGTCGTCATCAACGTGTCCGCCTACGGCTGCGTCCGCACCGTCACCGGCGACCTGTCCTTCACCCGGCTGACGCGGGACGACGACGGCGCCATCAAGGCCTTCGCCGCCACCTTCACGCTGCGCTGCGACGGCACCGACCCCGCACTGCACGGCACCATCCACCACTACGCCTGACGCGCACGCCCCACCGCCGTCGCCGAGCCTGCCCTGGCGGCGGCCACGACATCACCGAAGGACGCGCTGGGGAGTCCGACGGGTTCTGCACGTCACTGGATTCGGCGGGGGACGTGCGGTGCCCGGACGGAATGGTTGTGCTGCACGAGGCAGGATCCCAGCCTCCGGGTGATCGACGATGGGGCGGTCCCTCCCGCGAAGGGCTGCCCCACCGCGGCGCCCGGTGTTTGAGTGGCTGTTGCCGTTCCGATCTTGAGGAGTGCTGGTCGAACGGGAGTCCGGATCGGGTGAGCTAGCCTGTGCGCCGTGGACCATACTCCCGAGCCGCTGACCTGCCCCGACTGCGGGCAACCGCTGAGAAGTCTGGGCCTGGTCCTGTCTCTCCGAGACGAGGACCAGCAGCGCGTGTGCCGACATGCCTGGAAGTGCCCGGCGAGTCACACCTGGTGGCACTGGGCGGACCGGCCTGCGGAGCCCCTGGACGCCTGTCCCTACCCTCAGCTCTTCCGGCGATGACCACTACCCACTGAACCCCGCCCGCGACCTTGACTGACGAGCTCAGTGAAACGGTGCCGGTCAGCTCTTGAGGATGCCAGTCGTACGGGAGTAATCGGGTGAGTGCGGCGACAGTCGTGCATGAAAGCAGGGCCTCTTGGTAGCTCAAAGGGTGTCTACGCCAAAGAGCTGTCCAGGAGGCCCTGTTACCGCAGTTCTACGGCATCGCGGGCGCGAGGTCCACTTCGGCCACTCTCGCGTGTGACTGCCTGGCACACCGGTTCGGGAACGCCGCCGACCATGGGGTCCGTGGGCGCCGCTACCCGACGGATATGTCCGATGCGGAGTGGGCGGTGGTGCGGCCGCTGCTGCCGGTGCCGGGCTGGCTGCGCGGGCGGGGCGGGCAGCCGGAGGCGTACTGCCACCGCGTGATGTTGGACGCGATCCGCTACCTGGTGGACAACGGAACGAAGTGGCGGGCCATGCCGGCCGACTTCCCGCCGTGGGACCGGGTCTACGCGTTCTTCCGCCGCTGGCGCGACCACGGTCTGGTCAAGGAGTTCCATGACCGGCTCCGCTGCAAGTCCGCGAGCAGGCCGGGCGGGATCCGGAGCCGAGCGCGGGCGTGATCGACTCCCAGTCGGTCAAGGCGGACGGCGTCGTCGGTGCCGCCAGCCGGGGCTTCGACGGAGGCAAGCTGATCAACGGCCGCAAGCGGCACGTCGTGGTCGACACCCTCGGCCTGCTGCTGGGCGTCTTGATCACGAGCGCGGCCATCGGCGACCGCGTCGCCGCGCAGGTCCTGCTCGCCCGGGTCGCGGCCGTGCACCACCGGCTGGCGCTGGTCTGGGCCGACGGTGGCTACACGGGCAACCTCGTCGAGTACGGCCTCACCGTCCTCGCTCTGGTCCTCGCCATCGTCAAGCGAAGTGACGGTATGCGTGGTTTCGTCGTGCTGCCCAAACGGTGGGTCGTGGAGCGGTTCTTCGCGCACCTGATGCGAAGCCGCCGCCTCGTGCGGGACTTCGAACGGTCTGCCGGCAGCGCGGAGGCGATGGTCCACTGGTCGATGACCCTGCTCATGACCCGCCGCCTGGCCCGGCCACGGCCCTCCCGAGCATGAAGCGGCCCGGCGTCGGCTCGGCGAGCCACCCGCGCGCTGTCAGCCGTTTCGCCTTCGCCCGCAGCGCCTCGATCTTCGCGGGTACCGGGTCCAGGCCGAAGCGGGCGGCCATCTCCTGGCAGGTCAGCGGGCCCTGGCCGAGCCGGTTGCGGTCCGCGAGAGCCTGCACGACGCGCTGGTAGTCCGCCGACTGGGCCAGGCCCGCACGCCATACCGGGACCACCGATTTCGGCTTCGCCGCCTCCGAAGATCCAGGCAGCGCGGGCGGCTCACCGCGATCCGGCTGCTCCTCGGCGTCGCCCGGGCCGGCGACGTCGCCCGGCGACAGCACCTCGCTGACGCGTGAACGGGCGATGACCCACTCGTTCAACTCCCGCTCGGCCACGACCAGCTCGGCCTGGATCCGGTCTGCCTCCTCCCGCAGCGTGTCCACACGACGGCGAGCGGTCAGCTCACCCTCTTCCAGCAGCCCCACGACCGACGGCATCCCCGACCTCCATCAGAGCGACGACACGACACGTCACCACTCCCCGAGACCGCCGACCCCATGCCTGAACAGCGGAAACGCAGCCCTCAAGACCGGAAAGGCAACAGCTGCTAAGCCCGATCTGGGAACACTCAGCGAATTGCTGCAGGTCAGCGCGACGGTGCCCGACCGAAGATCTTAAGCGCCTCGTCCTCCGAGCACCGAGCGTTTAGGCAGTAGTCGGCCCACTCCGCCGCATGCTCGAAGGAGGAGTCCATGGCGATGCGGGCCCTGGCGGAGGGAACGTCCAGGAGGGTGCGGCGCAGCTGGACATCCGGGCCGAGCAGGGACCAGTGGGCACCTGGTCTGCCGTACGGCATGCCGACACTGCCGGGGTTCACGACAAGGCGGCCAGCCGCGAGACGAGTGAAAGGCATGTGTGTGTGGCCGCAGACGACCGTGGTGACTTCGGAACCGACGCCAGCAAACGCCTGCGCCCACCGCTCCAGGGGGCTATCGACCAAAAGCACCTCCTCGTCGTCGCGTGGGGTGGCATGGCAGAACAGCACCATGCCGAGTCCCTCGACCGGGAGGGTGAATGAGGTCGGCAGCCGTTCGAGGAGGTCGACCTGGTCCTCACGCAGGCCGCGTGCGGCAGAGGGGCCAATCGGATCAGGAATGGAGTCCCGCAGCCCGCGCCGGTACTCGACCAGTTCCCGGTCAGCGTTGCCCCGGATCCAGGCCGCCCGGTCGCCGAGACCGGTCAGCAGGTCCAACACCGCAGCGGGCTGCGGCCCGCACGCGATGTCACCCGCGAGAACGATCAGATCTGCGCCTCTGACATCGGGTTCTGCAAGGACCGCCTCGACGGCCGGCAACACACCGTGGATGTCGGAGAGAACTGCCACACGCTTCACCATGACCGCAAGTATCCAGTGGTGTTGCCGACTTCGCGGGTTAGAGTGACGGAAATCAGGTCAGGTCTAAGCAGATGCAATCAAGGAGGGGCATGTCGGAGCCTGCCATCGACATCCTTGCGGATGCCGACGATGCCGTGGTCGAAGCGTTCCACAGGTTGCTGCCTCAACTAGGCAAGCAGACCCCTGAACTGACAGCAGAGTTCGTCCGGTGCGTCGTCACCTACCCAGCGAATCTCGTGCTCGCGGCGCGTGCCGGCCAGCGGGTGGTCGGGCTGCTCACCCTGGTCATGCTCGCCCTGCCAACCGGGATCACCGCCCGTTTCGAGGACGTGGTAGTCGACGAGTCGGCACGCGGCGCGGGCATCGGCCAGGCGCTCGTACGGCGGGGCCTGGAACTGGCGCAATCCCACGGAGCCCGCCAGGTCGATCTGACGTCCCGGCCGAGCCGCGTGGCAGCGCACCGCCTGTATGAAAAGGCCGGTTTCGTGCGACGGGAAACCGGTGTGTTCCGCCTTCATCTGGAGCACACCGGCGTCCCTGCCCCCGCCGCCGCTGCGGGTCAGTCCGCGACGGGAGACAACTCGAACAGGTAGCCGTTGGGCGGAACAGTGGTCGACTGGACGTTCAGGCACTTCCAACCGGACTCCCGGAATGCCTCCTGCCACTGGTCGAGGGTGGGGAGGTAGTCGCCCATCAACGCATGTACGGCCTCGAAGCCGAGGGTGAAGATGGTGGTGTCCGGGCTGGGCAGCTCGCTGGTTCGTACGACGTCGCAGATGAGCAGGCGGCGGGCCGCCGGAAACGCGGTGCGCAGCCTGCGCAGCGTCTGTACGCAGCTGTCGTACGGCCAGAAGTCGTGCCCCATGAACACACAGGTGACCGTGTCCACATCGGCGAACTCGGGGCGCGGTTCGAGGTCGAGGACGTTGCCTTGGAGCAGGGTGATGCGGTCGGAGAGGCCGGCGGACTCGACGGATTCGGCGGCCAGCTGCACCGCTGCGGGGGCGATGTCGACGCCGACTCCGCGTGCGTCGGGGTGATTGCCGAGGATCCGGATGAGTCGCTGCCCGGAGCCGCAGCCGAGGTCGGCGACCTTGCCGACAGGCGGGTCGGCCAGGATGCGATCGAAGAGCGGCTCGACCTCCTCATCCCCGATCAATCGCGATCCGACGGCCACAGCCCGCATGTCGCGGTGGTAGAAGTCACCGGTTCTACGCTCCGCGAGGGCCACGTCGGGGGCGATGCTGAAGAGTTCACCGCAGCCCTTGACCAGCCAGTAGAAGTAGCCGCGGGCGGCGTACGCCTCAGCGAAGAGCGCGCCCGGGATCACCACCTCCTCGTCCTTGACCTCGACGACTCGGGCCCAGTGCAGGGTGCGGTGCACGGCACGGACCACGGTGCCGGAAAGGCTCTCGTCGCCGCCGTTGCCGAAGGGTGCCTGGCCGTCCTCGGCGAGGCGGTCGAGGATGCCGAGTTGCTGGGCGGCGGATAAGGCCGAGGCGGCGACGTACGACGAGAAGAGATCAGCGATGGGTCCGCGGACCCAGTTCGCCGGCGCTGACGAACTTTCCCTCGGTGAAGACATGACGTTCCCCTTCTGTTCTCGGCACTCCGTTGTTTCTGGCTTGTGTGCGAAACGTGATCAGTTGCCGGATGACACCACGGGGGTCATGTGCCGGCCTACCTGGTCGAGGCGCTGGATCACCTCGTCCTCGGAATCACCGCGTACGGAGACAATCGCCACGGCGTCGTTGCAGTTCTCGGGGCGGGTCAAACGGTCGCCGGGACGGGCGAGCACCTGGCATTCCAGTACCCAGGGCTCGTCCGGGGGCGTCAGGGGCTGCTGGAGAACACCGGCATCCGCGTAGATGACGGTGAATCCGGTGAGATAGCCGGCGGGGGCGGCGGGTACGGGCACGGTCCCCTCCACCTGTGCCTGGATGACGGCCTCGTCCAAGTTGACGCCGGTCCGGGAGAGGAAGCCGGCGATGACTCCGCCGCCACCGGCCCGGGCGCCGATCTCGCAGAAGACGATCTCTCCATCGCGAACGAACATCTCGTGGTGAGTGACACCTGTGAAGCCCGGGTGGGCCGCGAGGACGCTCTCGTTGAACTCCAGCAGCGCGTCGAGTCGCGGGCCGGGGGCTACAGCCACGTCACGACACGGGCGCAGCCGGGTGTAGGACGTGGTCTCGTCGATGTACCGGGCGGCGACGGCGGCGAGCACCTTGGAGTCCTGGACGACGCTGTCGACGTGGAAGAGTTCGCCCTCGATGAACTCCTCGACCTCGAACTCGGCGAGACGGTCGCCCTGTTCGGCGGCGAAGGAAGCGATCTCGGACCGCGACCGCAGGACGAAGATGTCCCGCGCACCGCTGCCCAGCCGGGGCTTGGCGACCACGGCACCGGTCCGGAGCAGCAGATCCAGGGCAGCTGCCTCGTCGAACGGCGCGAACTCCGGGACGCGGATGCCATGCGCGCTCAGATGCTCTTTCATGCGGACCTTGTCACGGAAAAGCAGCGCTTCCCGCACGGTCTGACCCGGCAGACCGAGTTCCTCGCGCAGTTCGGCCGCGCGCAGCAGAAGCCGTTCGGTGATGGCCACCAGACGGTCCGCTCTCAGCCCCTTAAAGCCAGCCTGGTGATGGACCGCGTCGGCGAGCGCACGGTCGTCGTAGACATCGACCGCGATTACGGATTCCAGTTCCTTCCCGGTGGCTTCGCCCACATGGTCGAGAGAAGTGACCAGGCGTACCGAGTAGCGGTCTTCCGGAAGGAATAAGCGCCCACCCCTGTCCCGATAGAAGGAATAGCCGATTCGGTCGACCAGAAGGACAGGGATCTTGCGTCGTTGATCACTCATGCTGGTCATTGCCCCCGGTTGAGTGCGCATGCCGTATACGCCCGGCATGTCCCGCGTAGGAGATTTCGAGAGCCTCGCGAGGCCCACTTCAGATCGGACGGATCGCTGACCGAAGAGGCGGACAGGGAAGTGGGGAGGCATGCCATCGAGTCTCGAAACCACCGTAGGCAGATGCCTCGGGCAACGTCCACCCCTGACCATTGAAGGCAAAAATTCGACGGCTAATTCCCTCCGCATTATCAGATTTTGTCCGATTTCAATGGCGATGATTTGCGACTCTTTCCACTATTGAATCGCACACTTCCAGTCACTTATCCGACCAAGATCGTTCGACCTTGACTATCGTTTGTTCGCATGCTTCGATCGATGAATCTCCGCTGAACAAGGAAAGTCCGCGGCTTCTTCCTGCGGCGCACAGGGCCTTGACCGGTGTCTTCTTCCGGACCTGGCAGAGAAGGGGGGAAGTGGTTCACGTGGGACATCTCTGGTCTGCCCTCGAGCAACCTCAAACGGATGGGCCGGCAAGGTCTCCCGACTGGGTTCTCCATACATACGAAGCCTTTACGGCAAAGCTGGTCGACCATGAACGCGCGTACCCCTGCTATTTCGCGGTTCAGGGCCAGCAGCGCGGAAACAACTGGTTCGCGGTGTTCGACTCCTCGTCCCCGAGGGCCCAAGGGGTGCGGGCTCTGGGCGAGGCCCTGGTGGAATTCCGCGAGCAGGCGTGGCGGGGCCCCAAGCGGCAGACGCTGATCGTGTTCGCGGGACCGCCCGAGCCGCACGCGAGGCTTTCGGATCACCAGACGGCGTTCTGGAGGCTGCTGAAGGACCTGAGCGCCGTCGACACCGTCCCTTGGCCGGAGGGTTTCACCACCGATACCGCGGACCCGGCGTGGCAGTGGTGCTTCGCAGGGGAGCCGTGGTTCACGTTCATGACCAGCCCCGGCTACCAGCACCGCGACAGCCGCAATCTGGGACCTTGCCTGACGCTGGTTTTCCAAACGCGGCGCGTCTTCGACGGCCTCAGCGGCTCCTCGGTGGCCGGGCAGGCCGCCAAGCGGCGCATCCGGGCAGACCTGGAACGCTACGACACGGTGCCGCCTCATCCTTATCTCGGCGACCCGACGTACTCCTCCGTCCATAAATGGCGCCAGTACGCGCTGCCGGACGACCAGTCGGTGGGCAGCCCCGAGAAGTGCCCCTTCACCGGCTGATGCCGCCCCAGGCCCACCCGGCCCCGTGCGGCCGGCCCCCAGTCGCACGCATTGCGCCCCGCCCGCTTGCGGTCCAGCAGTGCCGCCCCGTGCGGCATGAGTGATCCCGAGTGCCCCTCTCCGATCCGACCGGTCGAAAGGTAACTCCGCCGTGCCCGACTCCGACTTCTGGTCCCGCCACGTCTTCGTGCTCTTCAGTTCCGACGCGGTTTACCGAGGCGTCCACGCCGATATGGTCAAGCGGTTACGCAAGGAGGGATTCCCCCCTGTCGCCGCCCGCGCCCTGCACGCTGACCCCGAGCTGATCGATGACCTGTACGCGGACCTCATCGCCGGCCAGTGGCAGACCTGGCGGTACCGGCTGGTGGACGCGGTCCTCACGCTGGGACCGGCCATAGCCCTGATCTGTCGGTACGAGGGAAACGCCGGCTCCCGGCCGGATGACAGCGCTCATGACGTTCTCGCCCGGCGCAAGGGCTATCAACACCCCGAACAGGCAGAACACGGCACCTTGCGCCGGGACTTCGGCGCGGTCAACAGCATCGTCGGACTGATGCACAGCTCCGACGGGCCGGTGGAGTCCGCGCGCGAGGCCGCCATCTTCGGGCTCACCGCAGCGGACGCCGCCGCCGATCCGGAGGTTGCGGCGACCGAGATCGACTATCTGTGCCAGGTGATCACCCCACACACGCCCGAGCACCGGGACTTCGACCAAGTGCTCGCCGCTGTCCGCACCCGTGTGGTGGCCGCCCTGTGGGAGGGCTTGCCCGTCCAGGTCCGTCACCGCGTGCGGGATCGGTTCCCGGAGACCGCACGGCTGGGCGACGTGGGCGCCGGAGGCGAACTGGCGGCACTGCTCGCCGGCCACGCCGCCGAACCACTGCGGTCGTTCCTCTCCTGCGAGTTCGAGCCCTCGGCGGCCGGTGGTACGCGCATGTCGGTGGCCGATCAGGTCCTCCGTGGCTCCGGAGTGGTCCTCGATGCCTGGGAGCGGGTGGTGCTGGAGTCCTCGCTGCACTTCCAGCCGCTGCGCGCGAGCCGGCAGGCCGTCCAATGACGGCCACCGGGGCGGAGACGCGGATCCGGATCACCGTCGCGGACTCCCTCGCCTCCGTGGGCCACGAGGCGTGGACCGAGCTGGTGACCGCCTGCGGCGCCGGCGTCTTCCAGTCCTACGACTTCCTGCGCAGCGTCGAGTCCGACCCGCTAACGTACCCGTCGGCCGCGTCGTACCTGCTCGCCCACACCGGCGCGGGCGACCTGGTCGCAGCTCTGCCCGTCTACCTCCAGCAGACCCGCGACCCCTTCGCGACCGGCCCCGGCGCCGACACGGTGCTGAACGCCCTCGTCGGACACGTCTGGCACTGCTACGACACCCGCCTATTGCACCGCGGAGAGCTGACGGTCCTGCTCGTCGAACAGTTCTGGCAGGCGCTCGAGGACCTGGCCGCCGAGTACCGGGCCGAGCTGTGGGGCCTGGCCAACGTGGCTCTGAGAGAGCCGCTGGCGGAGCACCTCACGGCAATCGGCGTACCGGTGGAGGAGACGGCACCACGCTACCGGCTGCCCATAGCGGGCGGCCCGGCGACCCTGGACGAGCACCTGGCCGGCATCGGTCGGTCCTCGCGCAGATCGCTGCGGCAGAGCGCGCGCCGAGCCGAGCGCTCTGGTGCGCGGAGCACCCTGCGCACCGGCCGCGACGCCCTCGACCAGGACGTGCTCGATCTGTGCCTTGGCACAGCGAACAAGCACGCGCCGGGCTACTACCCACCCGACCGGCTCGGCGCGCTGATCGAGCGGCTGGGCGAGTCATGCCAGATCCTACGCATCGATCTGGGCGGCACACTGTTGGCCACGTCCATCTGCCTGTACGACGACACCCGCATGCATGCCTGGGCGGGCGGCTGTCTGTACCCGGCGGAACTCAACTGGAGTCCGCAGTACGCCCTGTTCGAGGCGGAACTGAGAGCGGGGTTCGGCTCCGGCCGGCCAGTCCTGGAATGCGGCCGCCGCAACGACGAGTTCAAGCTTCGCTATGGCCTCCAGGCCTACCCGCTCGGCCGCGCGGTACGGCGTGGCTGAGTACGGGCCTTTGCCAAAAGGCCCGGAACCTTTGTGCGGGAACGAGACTCCAGCCCGCACCCGACGACTTGAAATTCGGGGACAACACCATGTCAGCATTAGTGGGAGAGGGATTCGACCGCAGGGCCGCCGCACTTCTGCGCGCTGCGGCCAACGACCTCAAACGCGACGACGACAACGCGGAGCGCGACCTCGGCCTGGAACCAGGCACCTTCGCCGAGTACACCTCCGGGCGCCGGCCGGTCGACTGGGCGCTCCTGCGCCGGGCCGCCGAGGTCTGGCCGCTCAACGAGCGGGACCTGCTGCCCGTCCACTACGACTGTCCGACCGGTCTGACCGTCCTGCGGGCCAAGGAGTCCGTGGCCAGTTCTCGGCTGCTGGCCCGCGGCGGCACGGACTACTACGAGTACCGCGACACCGCCATGTCCCGGCTCGCCTCATACCGGCCGGAGTGGATCCGTATGCTCCAGGTGGTCGGAGACGACCGGGCGGACAATCCGAAGGTGCAGTGGAACCGGGGGCACCTGCTGTACCAGTTCACCTATTTCGTCGGCCCCGTCAATTACTACTACCGCTGGCAGGGCGAGTCGTACTGCGTCCCCATGAAGACCGGGGACTCCGTGTGGGGCCTGCCGTTCGCCCCGCACTCCTTCACCGCCCGCAGCGATGCCGAGCCGGCGTACATCCTCGCCCTGACCTACGGCGGCGGCCTGACCGGTGACGCCCAGCGAGAGCTGGCGGTGCTCGGCCGGCAGACAGCCCGCGACCTGGCCCTGCCTGTCAGGCCGGACGCCTCGTCCGCTGCCGGACCGGTCCGCTCCTTCATGGAGGCGGCGTGTGTCACTCCCGCCGAACTCTCCACGCGCACCGGACTCACGGCCGAGCGGATCCGGGAGATGACCGGCACCGGCCCGAACGCTGTGCCCACGCCGGCCGAACTCGTCGTACTCGCCGAAGGTCTGGGGGTGTCCGCACGGGACCTGCTGACGCCACGCAGCGCAGCGCGGCACGGCGTGTCCATTCAGCACGCCCAGGACGCGCGATGCTGGGTGTACCCGGACCCCGGCCGGCCCGCCTACCGGATCACCCAGCTCGCGGGCGACCCGCTGCACCCTCACACCTCATCCCTCCAGCTCGACGTGCTGGCCACGGCGGGCACCGATAGCGCCCCGCTGGTCACCTACCAGCACCAGTACCTGTTCGTGCTCGGTGACGCACCCGTGCGAGTCGGCTGGGAGCGGGATGGCGAGCGCCACACCGACACGCTTGAACCGGGCGACTCCGCCTACACCCAACCACTCGTCCCCCTCACGTTCTCGGGCGTCACCGGCACCATCCCCCGGGTGCTGCTGCTCCGCATCGGCGGAAGCGTCACCCCCGAGGTGCGCCATGCGCTGGGCGCCATGGCCGAGCAGGGCATCGACCGCTACATCGCCGAAGACCGCCTGTGGTACAGCAAGGAAGGAAACTGATCGCCGTGCCGGACACTCAGCCGATCCGGGCCCGAGCCTCCAAGGCTGCCCGCCTGCGCACGCTGCTCGCCGGGACCTCCGTGGCCCGGGCTGTCGGCGCGCACGACGGTCTCACCGCCAAGCTGGTTCAACGCGCCGGCTTCGAGGCCGTATGGGCCTCCAGCTTCGAGATCTCCGCGAGCCACGGGCTGCCGGACGCGAGCCTAGTGACCATGACGCAGTACCTGGACGCCGCGATCGCGATGGACGCGGTATCCGATATCCCGGTCATCGCCGACTGCGATACCGGTTTCGGCGGCCCGATGAACGCCTCGTACGCGATGCAGCGCTACGAGCGGGCGGGTATCGCCGCGCTCTGCATCGAGGACAAGCTGTTCCCGAAGATCAACAGCTTCGCCAACGCGGCCCAGGATCTGCTGCCCATCGAGGATTTCGCCCTCAAGCTCAAGAACATCAAGGAGGTGCAGTCCGATCCCGACACCGTGCTGATCGCTCGCACCGAGGCGCTGATCGCCGGCCATTCGGTGGGAGAAGCGCTGGAGCGCGCGCACGCCTACGTCGCCGCGGGCGCCGACGCGGTCCTCGTGCACAGCAAGAGCCGCCGTCCTGAGGAGGTGCTGGAGTTCGCCTCCCGCTGGCAGTCGTCGGTGCCGCTGGTCGCCGTACCGACCACCTACAACACCGTGACCGAGAGCGAGCTGTACGACGCCGGGTACCGGCTTGTGATCTACGCGAACCAGGGCCTGCGGGCTGCGGTCAAGGGCATGCAGGAGGTACTGCGGGATCTCGGTGGGGCGGACCGGGCCGCCGAGATCGAGGAGCGCATCGCGCCGATGGCCGAAGTCTTCGCGCTCCAGGGCATGCCGTCGACGTTCCACACGAAGCCGTGACCAGCCAGATGGTCGACGGGTCGAAGGCATTGCTTGCCGGGCTGGAGAACATCGGGGTCTCCCTGGTGTCCGGGGTGCCCTGCTCCTACTTCAAGGAACCGATCCGGCGCCTGGAGCGGCACCCCACGATCCGCTACGTCCCCGCAGTGAACGAGGGAAGCGCGCTGGCGGTCGCCGCCGGTGCCCGGCTCACCGGTGAACCGACCGCGGTGTTCGCGCAGAACTCCGGTTTCGGCAACCTGGTCAACCCGCTGACCTCGCTGGTCCTGCCATACCGAATCCCCCTGCTGGTCTTCGTCAGCATGCGGGGCTGGCCCACGGCCGACGCGGGCGAGCCGCAACACCACTGGATGGGCAAGGTCGTACCCGGATGGCTGGACTCGCTGGACGTGCCGTACTGGTGGCTGACCGCCGGCGGCCCCTCGCCCGACGCGGTGGTGAAGGATGCGGGCATGGCCCTGGACTCCGGGCACAGCGCGTTCGTCCTGGTGGGCAAGGGCGCGTTCGGGGGCGTCGCGTCGGATCTGGAGGCGGACGCGGCCGATGCCTCGGTCCCCGACCGTGACGACATGGTGGACGCGGTCCTGGCCGAGGTGCGCGGAGCGCGGATCTTGTCCACCACCGGGTATCTCTCCCGCACCCTGTACAACCGGGGCGACCGGCCCGGGAACTTCTACATGCAGGGCTCGATGGGACACATCACGGGTCTCGCGCTGGGCGCGGCGCTGGCCCGTCCCGAGGAACGGTTCGTGGTCCTGGACGGCGACGGTTCGGCCCTGATGCACCTGGGCTCGCTCGCCACCGTGGGCCACTTCGCGCCTGCCAACCTGGTCCATGTCGTCTTCGACAACCAGGCGTATGACTCCACCGGCGGGCAGCCCACCACGTCCGGGACCACCGACTTCGCCGCGGTCGCTCGCGCCGTGGGCTACCGGCACGTGCGCCGGGTGGGGACGAGGGCCGAGCTGCGACCCGCCCTGCGGGCGCTGCTGGACGCGCCGGGGCCCGCTCTGCTAGCGGTGGACGGGAAGGTCGGCGGCGCGCCCGGCGAGCGGGCCTCCAGCAGCCTGTCCGTCACGGACATCGCGACGCGCTTCACCGCCCTGCACGAGACAGCCGTGCCTCCTCCCGGCGGCCACCGGGAGGAGGCATGAGCGGCACCATGCTGCCGGTGCTTCCCGGCGCGTGGCCCGGACTGATCCGGCTGCCCGGCCACCCCGCGGCCCATCTCGGGGCCGGTGCCGCGGCCCGGCTGAGCGACGCGCTTGCCGCGCTGGGCGCCGAGCGGGTCCTGGTGGTGCACGGCCAGACCTCCTACCTGCGCTCCGGCGCCGACCGGAGCCTGGCGACCCTGTCGGAGCGGCACACAGTGGAGCACTTCGACGGGGTGCGCCCCAACCCCGGCATCGACCAGATCCGGGCCGGTGTCGACGCCGTACGGCGCTTCGCGCCCCACGCGGTTGTCGGCATCGGCGGCGGCAGCAGCCTGGACGTAGCCAAGACGATCGCCGTCTTGGCCGCCCAGCGGCACGACGCCGAGGAGTGCCTGCGCCACACCGAGGTCGTCACCGAGCGCCGGGAGTGCGCACTTGTCCTGCTGCCGACCACGGCCGGCTCCGGCAGCGAGATGACCCGCTTCGCCACCGTCTACATCGAAGGCCGCAAGCATTCCCTCGACGTCGGCCAGGCCCGGGCCGACCTGGTTCTCGTCGACACCGACCTGACCGCGTCGCTCCCGCTCGGCGACTCGGTGGCCAGCGGCTTGGACGCGCTCAGCCAGGCCGTCGAGTCGTACTGGTCCGTCGCGGCCACCGACGCCTCCCAGGCGTTGGCCCTCACCGCTCTGGAGCGGCTGGTGCCGGCCCTGGCCCGGGCGGCCGACACCGGCACCTTCGCGGACCCGGCGATCCGCGTCGGTACCGCGCACGGGGCGTCCCTGGCGGGCGCGGCGATCGACCTCACCCGTACCACGGCGGCCCACGCCCTGTCCTACGACCTGACGGCGCGACTGGGCCTGGCACACGGCATCGCCGTGGCGCTGAATCTGCCCTGGCTGCTGGAGCGGCACGCGACCGTCGGCGCATCCGACTGCCGCCATCCGCAGGGCGCCTCAGCGGTACGGGACGCCGTGGCCGTCATCGAGGACGTCACCCGTAACCGTGCCGGACGGAGCGTGCGACAACTGGTGGAGCAGTTGCTGATCCGCGCCGGGCAGCCGGCCCGGATCGAGGACCTGGCGTTGCCCGCAGAACGCTGGCGCGGCCCTCTGACGGAGGCGCTCGCTTCCGGCCGGGCCACCAACAACCCCTGCCTACTGACCGAGGCCGACGTGCTTCAGCTGCTCCGCTGAAGCCCCGCGCCACGAAGCACTGCGAAGCACAACGACGCACGACAGAACGCGACGGCGTACGCCGAAGCATGACGGACGAACGATGAAAGGCGGACGACAATGGCGACTGGCCGCGTGCTGTACACCGACCCCGTGTGGCTCGTGGAGGACGGAACCTGGAGCCGCGAACGGGCCACGGTGGAACGGGAGGTTCTCGGACCCGACGTAGAGGTGCGCTTCGGCCCGTACGAGAACGGCCGCTACCTGGTCGACAGCCCCGCGATGCGCGAGGCGGCCGACGGGTGCGAGGTACTGGTGGTCTACCGCACCCAGGTCACCGAGGAACTCCTCGACGCCGCCGGGGACCGGCTGCGCGTGGTCGTGCGCCAGGGCGTCGGCGTGGACAACCTCAACGCCGATCTGCTCGCCGCCCGCGGAATCCCCGCCTACAACGTGCCCGACTACTGCGTGGACGAGGTCGCCGCCCACACCTCGGCACTCGCCCTGGCACTGGAGCGGCAGCTGATCCCTCAGCACCAGACTCTGACCGGGGGCACCTTCGACATCTACGCCGGCGGCACCCCGCACCGCACCAACCGGCGCACCCTCGGCATCGTCGGTTTCGGCCGCATCGGCCGCGCCGTCGCCCGGCGCCTCGGCTCCTTCTACGGCGAGGTCCGGGTCTACGACCCCTACCTGGGCCGGGACCTCGCCGAGGGCTACGGGGCCCGCGCCGTCGACACCCTCGACGAACTGCTCACAGAGTCGGACCTGGTGACCTTGCACTGCCCGTTGACTCCCGAGACCGAGGGGTTGATGGACGCCGACGCGCTGCGCGCCATGAAGCCGGGCGCGTATCTGGTCAACGCGGCCCGCGGCAAGCTGGTCGATCCCGAAGCCTTGGCCAAGGCACTGGAGCAGGAGTGGATCGCGGGCGCTGCCCTCGATGTCTTCTACCCCGAGAACCCTCATCACGATCCCCGGTGGCAGCCGGTGCTCCGGCATCCCCGGGCCGTGGTCACCAGCCACCGCGCCTTCCTGTCCGAGGAGGCTGAGGCCAGCAGCCGTCGCCGGGTGGCCGAGCTCGTGCGGGCGGCCCTCGGCGGACAGATCGACGGCCACCCCGGCCGGGTCTGGGGACAGGGGTCGGGCCGGTGACCGTGCTCTCCCCGACGGCCGCCGGGGCCCACGAGCAGGACGTCGTCGTCCTCGCCACCGGCGACGTGCGCGTCCCCGTCCACCCGGCCGCCTCCGCTGTACGGGCACGGCGGGCCGACCAGCACTACCGGGCGCCCGCCGGCGACCCGGACCTCAGGTCCCTCATCGCCCGGTATGCCGCTCCCGAGGGGTCTCCGGTCGTTTCGCCCGAGGAGGTTCTCGTGGCGCCGGGAGCCCGGCAGGCCCTGGTCGCGGTGCTCGGCGCGGTCCTGGGCGAGCGCCGCGAGGTGCTTTTCGCGGCGCCGTACTGGGCCAGTTACCCGCACCTTGTGAAGTTGGTCGGGGGCGTCCCGGTTCCGGTGCCGGGGCCCGTCGGCGACGGCACCCTCGACGTGGACGCGTGGGAGGCACGCCGTACGCCGGACACGGCCGCGATCATCGTCAACTCGCCCCGCAACCCCGACGGTGCTGTCATCCCCGAGGATTTGCTGCGTGCCCTGATCGAATGGGCAGGTCGGCACGGACTGACCGTGATCTGTGACGAGGTGTACCGAGGGGTGCCCCTCGACGGCCGGACAGCTCCCTCGGTGCGGGACGTGTTCGGGGAGCTGCCGGAGCACTGCGTGGTCGTCGACGGGCTGTCCAAGAGCCATGCCCTGGCAGGGTTGCGGTTCGGCTGGACGATCGCCCCCGCGGACATCCGCGCCCGCGCCGTCGCCGTAGCCTCCCATCTCATCGGCAACACCAGCAGCCTGGTGCAGTCCGCGGCGGCCGTCGTGCTGGCTGAGGGGGAGCCGGAGAGACAGCTGGTCGGCCGCGAGCTCACCGCGAACCTGGATCTGGCGATGAAAGTTCTCGACTCCGTCGAGGGGCTCGTCTGTCCCCGTCCGGAGGGAGGCATCTTCCTGTTCCCGGACGTCCGCGAGCCGCTCGCCGGCCTCGGTCGCCTTGGCGAGCCCAGGAGCGAGGCGCTTCGTGCGCCGGCCGCCTGGCTCAAGGACCGGCACCGGGTCGCGGTCGTGGACGGCGCGGCGTTCGGAGCGCCGGGCTATCTACGGCTGTCGTTCGCCCTTCCCGCCCCGCAGCTCACGACCGGGCTGGAACGCCTGCGACACGCGCTCACCACTGCCTGAGACCCCCCGGGGCATATCGCCGCCCGCCCCGTCGTGATCCGTTCCAACCGCTGTTTTCCCTTGTGAGAGGAAGCCTCTAGTGGATGTCTCCGTGCTCGACCGGCTGCCCGCCCCGGTACGGGCCGAACTCGACCGCCGACAGGCCGCGCTGCCGGCGATGGCGGCCTTGGTGGAGGCCGACGACGACGAACCCGTGCTACTCGCCGGCTCCTATGCGACCGGGGAGTGGAACCCCACCTCCGACCTCGACCTGCTGGTTCTCACCAAGCGGCACCGTTCGCGCCGAACGCCCGGCACCACGAACCACCCCTCGATCCTCGGGGACAGCTTCGACGGGCAGGTGGGTGACCTTCCTGTCAACGTCGAGTACGTCTCTGCGGAGCGTCTGCACGACCTGGCCCAGGTGCTGGAGAGCGCCGCCGGGGATGGCGGCACGGTCGACCTGCCGAACCTCCAGGGACTTGAGATACGGCTCGTGCAGCGCATGCACAGCGGCATCGCGCTGAGCGGCACCGGAGAACTGGACCGGCTCCGTGCGGGCCTCGACCTCGACGCGGTCCGCTCGGCGGCCACCGCCCTCGCTTTCGTCGGCACGCTCAGCCTGATGGAAGACTCGACCGTCCTGGCGAGCCCGACCCGTGAGCTGATGTGCCGGGGCGCCGCGGAGTCCCTGCTGATGTCGGCGGTGAACGCGTTCGGCCCGCTGACCCACGACGGCAAACACCTGCTCACCAGGGCAGCTCGCATCTCTGAACTCCCGCAAGTTCCCAGACTTTTCTCGCAGATCGAGACCCTGCTGTTCGCGGACCGGCTGCCTCACGAGGAAGCTCTCGGCCTGGTTCTGGACCTGGCCGAGGATCTGTACCGGTCGTTCACTGATCCACGTTGCCCCTCCCGCGCGCTCCCCATGCTCGACCCGCTTGTCCCGGCCTGGGCGTGGACGGGACGTGCGTGGTCGGCGCCGGGACACGGTCGCGGGGAGACCGGGCGGCCCTTCCTGAGGAAGAGCGCGTGACGGCCCGCGGCGCCGACCGGGCGGCAGACGAGGCTTGGAGACTGTTGGATCCCGATCCGCCGTTGTTCGCGTCCGAGACGTGGCTGGAGCTGGTCGCTGACCGGATCGAGGGCAGCCACCATCGCTTCGTCAGCGCGCCTGGTACACCGGACGCCACCGGCTTCTTCGGCACCATCATCGACAACAGTGAGGTCTCCGAAAGCAAGAACCCCTGGCAGTTGCTGTTCGAACCCTGCAGCATGCGGACGCTGACCCCCGGGGCGACGGCGGCGCAGGCCGCGGCTCGTGCCGGGGGGCCGCCCCGCGAGGCATGGTTTCCCTCGCTGGTGCTGATGTACCCGGGCCTGGAATGCTTCCCGGCCGGTCCGGGCCGCCACCGTCCCGCCGCTCTGGACCACGCGGTCGCGGACCTCCTCGGCCGGGCCCGTGACGAGGGCCTGAAGTCGGTGGCCTTCCTGTATGTGCAGCCGGAGGAACGGGCGCTCGCCGAGGCGTTGCGCCGCGCGGAGTTCGTGGAGTTCCCGCTTGCCCTGCGCTGCAACCTGCGCCCGCCCGGCACCTCGTTCGCCGACTACCGGGCCACGCTGGGCCGCAGCGCGGTCCACAGCATGGACCGTGTCCGCCGACGCATGGCCGAACGGGGCGTGTCCATCGCCCAGTTCCGGCTGAGCGAGCTGGACGACGCGCAGGTTGAACGGCTGGTTGAGCTGCGGCTCCAGTACCGCTCCAAGTACGGCCGGCGTCCCGATGCAACCGGAGAGCGAGAGCAGCTCATGATGCTTCGTCGCGACTTCGGCGACCGGTGCGAGGTCGTGGCCGCCCTGGCCGACGAGCGGATCATCGGGTTCTGCCTCTTCCTAGATGCTGGAGACGTACGACACTCCTGGACAAACGGCACCGACTACACCGACAGCCGGTCCAAGGACACGTATTTCGAGGTGTGTTATTACCGCCCGGTCGAGGACTCCTACCGCACTGGCCGTAAGGAGTTGTCTTTCAGCTACGGCGCGGAGAGCACCAAGCTCGAACGGGGCTGCCGCCTGGACGAGGTGAGCGGCTTCGTGCTCCCACTGAGCGACGACGGCCTGGAGCCGGCGCGCCGTGCTGCGCAGGCCCTCGCCGGGGGGCTCGCTCGTCCCGCCACGGAATCGCACAGGAAGACGGGAGAGTGATGGTCACCGACGTCGGCAACACCTCCAAGAGGCGAAGCATCCTGCAGGAGCGGGGTTTCCGGTACTACTGGACGGCGCGCGCCCTGTCCCTGGTCGGGGACTACGCTTTCCGTACCGCCTTTGCAACACACATCATCAGCACGAGCGGCTCGGCGTCCACACTGGCCGCGGCAACGGCCGTGCTGCTCTTGCCCTCACTGGTGTCCTACCTGGTGGGTGGCGCCATCGGAGACCGTACGCGGTCCCGTCGGGCAATCATGATCGGTGCCGACATCGCCCGGTTGGTGGTCCTTCTGCTCATCGCCGGGGTGACGTACTGGACGTCCAGCATCGCGCTGCTCGTCGTTCTCGCCGTGCTGATCGGTGTGGCGGACGGCTTCTTCCAGCCCGTTTCCTTCGCGTACATGCTGGAGATCACGCCTAGGGAGAAGCTGGTCGCCGCGAACTCGGCGCTCTCCGTAGGCCAGCAGATCGGACTCATCGGCGGCCCCCTTGTCGGCGGGTTCATGGTGAGCCTCGCGGGAGCCTCCGCGACGTTCGCGTTCGACGCCGCGACCTTCCTGCTCTCGGCGATTCTGCTCCTACTGATCCGCACGCCCCGGAACAACAGCGAGGAGAGCAAATCCGGCCCAGTGAAGCCGGACCCTGTGACCGAGGCCAGAACACCTGGGGAACCGGTGTCAGGCATGCAACGACTCAGGCAGGTCGGCGCGGACGTCGCCGTGGCAGGCCGCTATGTGGCCGGCCTGCGCTGGCTGCTGGTCTCCCTGGTGGTTGGCGCCTGCACCAACGCCGTGTACGCAGGCGTCCTAGATGTCTCGGTGCCGCTGATCATGGCACCGCAGGGGACGTCCGAGGGCAGGGCGCTGGGTACGTTCTACGCGCTCCAGGGCATCGGCGCGCTGGCTGGGGCAGCAGTGCTGGCCAGGCTGACCGTGCGCAGGATGGGGCCGATCCTGTTCTCCATGCTGGCGCTCATGGCCCTGTCCCTCGCGGGAACCGGCCTCATGGGTGGTGGCGCGGGCGCTCTCACTATGGCCTTCGTCTACGGGATCGGCCTGCACTTCTTCAACTCACTCTTCCCCAGCCTGTTGCAGGAACGGGTGCCGGAGTCCCTGCTCAGCCGTGTGGGCAGCCTGGCTTTTCTCGGGTTCAACGGCCTGATGCCACTAGGCGCCCTGCTGATGGGACCGCTGGTGACCACCCTCGACCCCCGGGGCGCGGCCGCCTGGGCAGGGCTTGCGGCCGCTCTGGTGAGTCTCGCCGCCCTGCTGTCCAGGGATGTTCGCCGTCTCATCACACAGGACCCCAAGCCAGACACTGGTACACCGCCCGATCCCGCCGACGGAAACGTCGACAAGCTCTAGGCGCGATCGTCAGAGGTCAGAGCCGAGATAGATACAGGAAGGTCATGTACAGGACAGATGTGACCCCGTTGTCCGGCCCGTTCGACGGCGACGGCTGGGACCACCTGGGTCCGGGCGCCGCGGTCCAGGGTGGCCGCTGGCTGCGCTCGATGATCAGCCGACTTCCCGGCGAGCCAGTGACGGTCCTGCATTCCGGCCCGAACGGCGCGCTCGCCTTCACCGGTGCCGTGATCAGGGACGGCGACGCATACGAGGCATACAACCCATGGGCCATCCTGCGCCGCAAGGACGCCGTCTTTCCCGAGGCGGAGTGCTCGCGTCGGCGTGTCCTGCCGCAGCTCGGCGACGGACCCGAGGAAATCCTGCCGACACTGCTTTTGGTGGCACCCGGCTACCTCGGCGATCCCGTGGGGGCCGCCGCGGACCGGCCCGAAAGCGTGAAGCAGTGCCTCACCGACGTTTGCGCGTGGGCAAGGGGGGCGGGCCTGGCCACCGTGTCGGTGCTGTACACCACACCGACCGCCTCTGAGGTCCTGGAGCCCGCGGTCGGCGCTCTAGGCGGCGAGAGCTTCGAGCTGACGACACGATCGATGATGCGAGTGACATGGGACGACGAGAAGGGCCTCTCAGTCAGCCGCTCGAAGCGGCAACGCATCGAGGCGGGGCGTCAGCTGCGCCGACTGGCGGAACACGGTTGCGTCGTCGGCACGGGGGACCCCGACGAACTGTTCGACGAGGTCGTCGAGGGCAGGTGCGCACTGCTGCGCTGGTATGGGCAACCCGCGGACGAGGCGTCCGAGCGGCGCCGGCTGCGCACCCTGATCGACTCGTTCGGCAGAGACCTGTTGCTCTACACCGCCCACCATGACAGCCGATTGATCGCCCACGCCCTCTTTGTGTCCGACAGGAGGACCTTGCAGAACGTGTATGTCGGCACGACTGAGGAGGGCCGCAACACGCCGTACGCGCATCTGGCGGTGACCTACCACGAGCCGATGCGGCGGGCTGCGCGAGAACGCTACGACTGGATCGATTACGGCGTCGGCCATGGGAGCACCAAGCGGCTGCAGGGCTGCGATGCCATATCGCTTACGGGCCATGTGATCCCGCTCTGAGCTTGACTCTGTCGGGGATCTTGGAGTTTCCCGGTGCGGCAGCACGATCGACGGGCATGCTCGGATAGTTCCGCCGACCGATGCAACTGTCGAGGTGCCCGTTGTCCCTTCGCCCCCGTTCCGGTGAGCAAGTTCCGCCTCTGACTGCGCGGATCGCGCGGGCGAGCAACCCGGCTGGTACGACGGCAATATGGGTGCGCGATCGGCTGGATGGGCTGTGGTGCGACGAGGACTTCGCGGACTGGTACCCGCGTGACGGGCGTCCGGGTCTTTCGCCTGCTCAACTGGCCACCGTCTGTGTGCTGCAGTTCCTGCTCGGTCTCTCGGACCGGCAGGCCGCCGAGGCAGTCCGCTGCCGCATCGACTTCAAGTACGCGATGGCCATGGAGCTGGACGATCCCGGCTTCCACCACAGCGTGCTGGGCGATTTCCGCGACCGTCTCGCCGAAGACGACCGCGCCGACCGCCTCCTCGACCTCGCGCTGGCCCGCCTCAAGGAGGCCGGACTGGTGGGCGAGCGCACCACGCAGCGCACCGACTCCACCCACGTCCTGGCCTTGGTGCGCGACCTGACCCGCCTGGAGCTGATCAGCGAGGCGGTCCGCGCCGCACTGGAAGAAGTCGCCGGCACCGCGCCTCACCTGCTGGACGAACTGGTCGGCGAGGACTGGGGGCGCCGCTACGGGCGGCCGGTCCGCCTGGGCAAGAACCCCACCAGGCTCAAGACCAGGACCCTTGCCACGGGAAATGATGCTGTCCGGCTCCTGGAACACCTCTACCGGCACGGAGCGGACCGCGCGTCCGGCCCTCGCGTCCAGGCCCTGCGCCAGATCATCCTGCAGAACTACCACCATGACACCGCAGGACACCTGCGCTGGCGCACCGCCGAAAAGGAAGATGGCCCCGGACTGCCGCCCTCGTCCCGGGCGATCATCTCCCCCTACGACACCTCGGCTCGTTACGCACGCCATGGACACATCATCAGCTGGACGGGGTTCTCCGCTCACCTGACCGAGACCTGCGCTCCCCACAGCCCCAAGGTGATCACGGACGTGGCCACCACCGCGGCCACCACCCACGACAGCAAGGTCCTGCCCGGCA
The DNA here is from genome assembly GCF_042957125.1 of Streptomyces sp. NPDC008125. Lineage (NCBI taxonomy): Bacteria > Bacillati > Actinomycetota > Actinomycetes > Kitasatosporales > Streptomycetaceae > Streptomyces > Streptomyces sp. NPDC008125. Next base: position 434,883 of record NZ_JBIBHR010000005.1, on the reverse strand, counting down.
TCCACACCCGCCTGGCACGTCGGGGACTGCTGCCCGCCGAGCACTTGGTCGACGCCGGCTACACCTCCCTGCCCCACCTGGAACAAGCCGCCCGGGAGCACCAGGTCACCGTCTCCGGGCCGCTGACCAGCAATCCCACCCGCCAGCATCGTCGGAACGAGGGCTTCGCCCGGGACGACTTCCACATCGACTACGACCGCCAGCAGGTCACCTGTCCCCAGGGACAGGTCAGCGCCGGCTGGCACGGCCCCTACCCGACCTCCTCACCCACCGCGGCCCCGCTGATCGTGGCCAGGTTCACCAAGAGCCAGTGCCGCCCCTGCCCAACCCGCGCGCAGTGCACCAGCACCGCAGACAGCGCCCGCACGGTGGGCTTTCCCCCGCGAGAACTCCGCGATCTGCAACTCCGTGTCCGAACAGAGCAGCAGACGCCGGAATGGAAGGCCCGCTACGCGATCCGCTCCGGAGTGGAGGGCACGGTCAACGAGTTCGCCCACGGCCACGGCATGCGACGCTGCCGCTACCGAGGACAGGGGAAAGCCCACATCCAACACGTCCTGACGGCCATCGCCGTCAACATCGAGCGCCTCAGCAAACTGCCAACGGCAGAGGACGTACCTGCACCCCGCCGACCGACTGCCTTCCAGAATTATCTCGACCAGCGCGAGCTACCCCGACCGAAATCCTGGCGGACCCTGGGCACCTGACCTCGACCACTCCAAGATCCCCGACAGAGTCAAGCTAAGGGAACGACGGCCTGTGGTCACGGACCACGAACCCGGCAACGGCTCCCGGCAGGAGCAAGCCAGAAGCTTGATCACCACATGGGACAGAGGCCGCGGTCACGGGAACAGCGTCTCTGCCTAATTCGAGGAGCAGGAGGTCGTAGAGGGGGCATGCGGGTTCGTTGCGGTAGGGGCCGGCGTAGGCATGGCTGAGACGGTCGTCGAGGGGGGCGAAGGCGGAACCAGCCGCAGGCCCCGGCCCGGCTCGGGGTCGTCCTCCGGCTCCAGCGGTGCGGCGGGCTCAAGGCGGGCGGCTTCGGCGGCCTCCTGGCGGGCGACGTCGTCGGCGCGGCACGGGCCGCACTCGGACTTGTCCCCGGCCCGTACGGCGGTCCGGTGCACGGTGATCTCCTTCCAGCGCTCGTCGGTGAACTTCTGGCCGCACCGCCTGCACACCGGGCGCTGCGCCTACCGCCACGCGGCGCAGCACGCCGTCAGAGCCCGCGCAGCGCCTCGTACAGCTCGCCGTAGGCGGTCCAGCAGTCGATGCTGCCGTCCTCGTACAGGCTCCCCATGTACCAGTCGTCGTCCCGCACGGTCTTCACGATGCACAGGCCGTGGAACCCGAGCACGACCTCCGCGTCCATCGCTTCGTCAGGCCCGTCGGAGGCGACCCACTTCACCACCCGGTCCGCAGAGAGCACGACAGCCTCCTGGTCGCCGGACACGTCCCGGATCCTCTGGAGCGTCCAGCTTGGTGGGGGCTGGAGTTCCGCCGTGCGCCCTTCATCGTGTTCAGTCACCGGGAATGGTTTCACCACACCATGTGACGTTCTTGCACGCCCGGTTGGACGGGCGGGCTGCCCCAGAACCGCCCCATGGCCACTGGTCGGGACGCATGGCCGTGCCGTCGGGAAAGGGACGACGTCATTGGCGAATCGACTCCGACCCGACAGCCGTGATGGCCTCTGTGCTTCTTCGGGGTGGAGAGCAGACGTCCTGCTCTCCCGGTCGAACGCTCCGGTGCAGGTCAAGTGGTGTGACCGTGGTCATCTAGGGTGGTGGGAGGACAGGAAGGACCAAGCGGTGACGACTGTGGTGCTGAGCTCGACCGATCTGACGCTGAGGCCGTGGGAGCCGGGTGACGCTGACGCGCTGGCGGCGCTGGCCGATGACGAGAATCTGCGTCGCTGGACGTCGCACCGCGTGGCGGGCCCGCAGGACGCGGTGCGCTGGATCGCGACGCAGGAGGCGGGCTGGAAGTCCGGGAAGCGCCTCAGCTTCGCCATCCTCATGACTGGGCGGGTCGTGGGACACGTCGTTCTCAAGCGGTCCGGCGGCGAGGCGCGCGGTGAGGTCGGCTACTGGACGGGCGCCTCGGCACGGGGCCTCGGCGTTGCTTCCAGGGCCGTGGAACTGCTGACGAGCTGGGCCTTCGACACCAGGACGGGAGCGGGACTCAGCCGGCTGGAACTGATCCACGACACCGGCAACCCCGCCTCCTGCCGAGTCGCGCAAAAGACGGGCTACACCCTGGAGAGCGTCCTGCCGCCTCGTACCCCGCACGAGGCCGAGGGACACCTCCACGCGCGCGAACGCGGGACCGTTCGTCTGCCTTGACCAGCCGTGTCAGGCCGGCTGCCCGAGCCCGAGTCCACGCGGCGCCCGCGATGGTGGCGTGGCACATGCCCTCGGTGTCCCTCCCGCTATCGAGAAAGTGTCGCAGATTTCGGGGGCGGGCTTGATCCGGGGCGAACTTGAGAGCTTGTTGCTGGCAGCAGCGGCGCGTAGTGATGCGGAGGCGGTCCGGGACCTGCTGGGTGACGGGGCGGACCCGGACGTCGCGGGTCCGGACGGTTTCTCAGCGCTCACCGGGGCGGTGGCCTCGTACGAGGAGGAGATCGCGAGCGCCCTGGTGGACAGCGGCGCGGATCCTCTGCTCGTACAGCCGGACGGAACCACACCGCTGACACTGGCTGTCGACGGCGGGTCACCGGCCGTCGTCCAGGCGCTCCTGGGCGAGGACCTCGTGCTGCGGCTCTCCGGAGCGGACCGTGTACAAGCGCTCGGCGCCGCGCGGACCTGGTACACCCGCGGAGCCGCCGAAGAGCTGCGGCGCAGGACCGGCTCCCTGGAGCCCGCCGTGTCCGTACGTGTCCTCGACGGCGAGTACAACTACGTCGACGAAGTGACCGTGGGCGGGCGCACCGTGCGGGCGGGTCACGGTGCGGTTCTGACCAAGCTGGAGTGGGCCTTTGGTATCTCGGCGTCGGTCGACGAGCTCGTCGGCCGCGCGCTGCGTCACGCGGACGAGGAGCATGTGGACGCGTGGGAAGCCTGCTGGGTACTCAGCCGGCGTCGCAGTGAGCGGACGTGGTCGGCAGTGGTGGCGCACCATACCCATCCTGACCCCGCGCGCCGTGTGTTCGTGGCGCGGTATCTGTTGATCCTCGCGTCGCCGCCGGTCGGCGATCCCTACCGGGCGCGGGAGGCCGGTGATCTCTTGTACGGGTGGGCTTTGCGGGAGGCCGACGGGGCGGTGCTCGCCCGGGTCCTCGACACGTACACGAGCTACGAGCATCCCGGTCACGAGCGGGTTGGTCTCCAGCTCGCCGACCACCCCGGCCCTGAGGTGCGCCGACAGGTGCCCTACGCCCTCCGGCGGTACGAGGACTCTGCGGGCGCCTCCCCTGCGGCCCAGGCCGCTCTTCTCCGCCTGGTGCGGGACCCGGACCCGTGGGTCCGTACCGATGCCTGCACGGTGGGCAGCTGGGGCGACACCCCTCTGCCCGAAGTCACCGACGCCCTTCTCTCGCTCACCAGCGACCCGGATGCCCGCATCCGGCGCGGGGCGGCGGAACAGCTCGCTTTCCCGAAGCACCGTACGCCCGCTGCCGCGGACACCCTCGCCGCCCTCACACATGACGAAGACCAGCTGGTACGCCTCGAAGCGGCATACGGCCTGGCCCAGCGCGACGACCCTCGCACGAGGCAGGCGATCGAGCGGGTAGGACCCTGGGGAGACGAGAGCGACACGGTCCACGACCACCGGGTCAATACCCTCTGGCGCTGGGAGCGGAAAAACCCAGCGACCGGATGAACGGCATCCGCACTCTCTGCCTCGGAGCAATCCCGAGCTGTCCTGGTCCTAGCCTCGGACAGGCGGACCCCAGCGGAGGTGGTCCCGTACGCGCGGGCTTCGGCGAACCGCCGCTGCCCGGGATGGAAGGCACCATGGCGTGGTCGAGTTCGGTGACGGTGCGCCGCGGCCGGTGCTCGATCACCATCCCGTAGGGAAGTCGGCAAGTCCGGCGCCGACCGTCTCGCGGAAGCGCAGCTGCCCGATCCAGCGAAAGCCCTGCGGGAGGAAGCCGTCGGTGCTGGTGTCCATGGGGTGCTCCTTCGACGGGCGGTCAGGCGGGACGGTAGTCGGCGCGGGCGAGCAGGGCGGTCGCGGCAGCGTAGAGGGGGGCGCCGGTCATGCGGCCGTCGACGCTGGTGATCGAACCGTCGGTCCGCTCCCGGGCGGCGACGACGGCGCGAGCGTGAACAAGTTGTTCCTCGGTGGGGCGGAACGCCTCAGCGATGGCCACGACCTGGCGGGGGTGGACGGCGATCTTGCCGGTAAGCCCAGGTCCCGGGCCCGCAGCGCCTCGCGGCGCAGCCCCTGCTCGTGTTTCAGGTCGAACCAGGGGAAGTCCAGGGCGGCGATCCCGGCGGCGGCAGCGCTGTTGGCGAGTTGGGCCCGCGGGTGCAGCAGCGCCTCCCAGGTGCGGGCGGCGCCGGTGGCGGCGGCGTAGTCGGCCGCGCCGAACGCCAATCCGGCCAGTCGGGGTGCGGCGCAGATCTCGGCGGCCTTCTCGACCGCCCGCGGGGTCTCGACGAGCGCCCATAGCTGCGGGGCGTAGCTGTCGGTGTCGAGGGCGGCGGCGGCCAGTTCGATGTCGCGGGCGGACTCGACCATCGGGAGGACCACGATCTGCGGGCGGTGGGGGTAGTCGGCGAGGGTGGTCAGGTCACGCAGCCCTTCTCTGTTGGTCAGGGCGTTGATCCGGATGCCGGGGACGGGTCCGGCGGGGTCGGCGGTGGCGAAGAAGTCGGCCGCGCGCTCCCGTGCGGCGTCCTTGCCCCCGGGGGCGACGGAGTCCTCCAGGTCGACCACCGTGACGGTGGCGCCGCTGGCGCGGGCGGCGGCGAAGCGGGCGGGGGCGGTGGCCGGGGTGACGATCCACGGCCCGCCTGGGGTGCTCCACCGGGTGGTGGCGGTCATCGGGTCCTCCTGTTCGGTGGGTGAGCGGCCCACCGCCATGGGGGCACAGCGGCGGGCCGGTCGGTCAGGTGTGCTGGAGGTCGCGGACGACGGCGTGGATCTGGTCTTCCTGGCCCGCGACGACCTGGCGGCGGCCGAGTTCGAACAGCACGTCGATGGGGTTCACTCCCCCGCGCCGGGCGGCGTCCAGGACCGGCAGTTTGGACCCGGAGAACACCCCCGCCAGGCCGGAGGCCAGGCTGATGGAGTCGATCGTCGGGGGCGCGTCCATCAGCTGCACCTCGCCGATGTCGGCGGCGGCCAGCAGGCGGCGCAGGTCGATTCCGGTGGTGTGCCCGGTGCGCTGCAGGACGGCCGCGAGGACTTCCAGCTGGGTGTTGCCCGCCCCCGCGCCAAAGCCGCGGGCGCAGCCGTCGATGACGGTGGCACCGGCCGCAACTGCGCCGAGGGAGTTGGCCATCGCCATGCCGAGGTTGTTGTGGCCGTGGAAGATGATCGGCACAGTCCCGGCGGCCTCCCGGATGGCGCTGATGCGGTGAACGACGTCGTCGGGCAGGTAGTGGCCGGCGGAGTCCATGATGCCGACGTCCTGCGCGCCGAATCCGATCAACTGGGCGCACTGGTCGGCTAGTTCTGCGGGGCCGAGCATGTGGCTCATCAGCAGGACGGCCTGGGCTTCGACACCGGCGGCACGCGTCTCGCCGAGGTGGCGCTCGGCGACGTCGGCCTGGAAGCAGTGCGCGGCGATCGGTACCACGTCCGCGCCGTGGCGCACCGCCGCCCGCAGGTCGATGCCGGTACCCCAGCCCGGCGCGAGGAAGACTCCGAGCCGGCTGGTGGTCAGGCACTCGCGAACGGCAGTGATCGTTTCCTCGTCGGCGAGGCGGGCGCGGCCGAGCTGGAGGGAGGAGGCGCCCAGACCGTTACCGTGTCCGACCTCGACGACGGGCACGCCCGCGGCGTTGGCGGCGCTGGCGTAGGCGCGCAGCTGGTCGGCGCCGAGCTGGTGGCGCACCGCGTGGTGACCGTCGCGAAGGGTCGGGTCGTGCAGGGTTACGGGGCCGGCGGTCAGCTGCTCCACGGGGCCGCTCCTTCCCGGGCGAGGGCAGCGACGGCCCGCTCGGCGATCCGCACGGCGGCGGCGTTGATGATGTCGAGGTTTCCCGCCCAGGGGGGATGTGGCTGCCGTGGGCGGTGATCTCCAGCGCGACGTCGACCCTGCCGTCCGTGACGGTGCAGGAGGTAAGGGTGTAGCCGGGGGCGTAGGCGCGGACGCGGGCGGCGGCGGCGCGGACGGCGGCCTGGACGGGCTCGGGGCGGGCGTCGTCGGCCAGGACGGTGGCCAGGACGCGAAAGGGTGGCTCGGGCTGGGCGGGGCTGAGGTTCACCAGCGCCTTGACCGGGGCCTCGGGCACACCGGCGAGCTCACGGACGGCGTCCTGCGTGGTGGCGACGTACTCGTCAATGTTGAGGCGGGTCGCGCGCCCCGTGCTGGCGAAGGCGCCGGTAGCCACGATCTCCACGTAGGAAGGAGTGCAGGTTACGGCGATGGCGTGCAGAACGGGGATCGCGCTCTGCACACCGCAGCTGATCATGTTGAAGTGCCGGGACGACTGCACGGCCGCGTCCCCGTTGACGGCGGGCACCACGCGGGTGCCGGTGCCGCTGGGGGTCAGGTCGACCAGCACCGTGCCGGTGGCAGCGAGGGCCTGCCAGTGGGCGGTGTGCGCTGCGGCGTTGGAGGCGTCGAAGACCACGTCGAAGTGCTCTGCGGCGTCGACGAACGCGGCGATCCCGCCTGCCATCGTCGGCAGGCCGAGTTCCTGGGCGCGGCCCAGCCCCGGCGAGGTCCGGTCGCGGCCGACGATCAGCGCGCACTCCAGCAGGCCGGAGTAGCCGATGCGTTCGGCCAGGTCCATTCCGATCTTTCCGCATCCGAGCACGACGGCGCGGGGCCGCTCTCCCGGTCCGTTCATGGCGAAGTCCTCCTGTAGGGGTGAGCTGTGCAGGACGGCGGGCCGCGTCCCGGCTCCGGTGCCGGGCGCGGGCGGGGCGGTGTTCAGATGGCGTGGGCAGTCACCGGGGGCAGGGCGTCGCAGCCAGCTTCGAGAAGCATGCCGGGGCGCAGCGGGACGGCCCGGTGCACGGAGCCGGCCAGCACGATGTCGCGCGCCTTCAGTCCGGTGCCGAACTCGGCCAGGGCCCGGGTCAGCCACGCCACGGCCGCGAGTGGGTCGCCGAGGACCTCGCGGCCCTCCGGAGGCGGCCGGGGGTGCCGCCGATCCCCAGGGTCAGAAGGCGCTCGGGCAGCTGGAGGCCGGGGCGGAAAGGCACGGCGGGTCCGGTGACGATCCGCGCGCACGCTGCGTTGTCCGCGATGCTGTCCGCCAGTGTGAGTTGCCGGCCCCGGTAGCGGGTGTCGATCACTTCCAGGGCGACCATCACCTCGGACACCGCTGCGCGGGCGGCGGCGACGTCGACCTCCCGGCCGGCCAGGTCCTTGCCGAGGCCGAAAGCGAACTCGGTCTCGACCAACGGGGACACCAGGGCGATGGTGTCGACCGTGCCTCCGCTGGGGACGGCCATGTAGTCAAGCAGGATGCCGGAGTCCGGGCCGTCGATGCCCGTCTGCTGGCGCATCGCCTCGGAGGTGAGGCCGACCTTGTGGCCGATCGGCCGGGCCCCGCCCGCCATCCGCAGCGCAGTGCCTGCCCACTGAATCCGGTAGGCGTCCAGCAGGTCCACGTCCGGGCGTCGGGCGGTCAACGCGTCGACGGAGACGGCGGCGCGCTCGGCATGGCACAGAGCGAGGGCTTCCCGCCCGACCCACGGCGGCACCTCACTGCCCGCCCCCTGGCCGGCGAAGGCGGCACCGAGATGCGGCAGGTCCGGCGGCACCGGCGGTCGGTTGACGAACCTGCCGCCGGCCGGGCGGCAGAGCGGCAGAGCGGCAGAGCGGCAGAGCGTTGGGAGCGTGCGGACATGGAGTCCCCCAGGCGTGCGGTCCTGGTGCAGCAGTTCAGCACCGGTGACCATCACAGCCCAGTGGCCACCGCCCGCGGCAGGGCTCACGAGGGGGCCGACGGACCGACGGCGGGGCCGACACGCCGCCGGACCCGGCCGCCGGAGCAAGGCGCTCAGGCGGTGGCGGGTTCGCCGCGGCCGTAGCGGGAGACGACCAGCGGAAGGAAGTCCGCGCAGTGCCCGAGGCCACTCACGCCCTGCACGCTGTGCACGACCGCGAGCCGATCCAGTTCGGGGCCCTCACCGCGGGCACGCTCCTCGTCCGCCAGCACCTCGTGTTGCTTGAGCGCCAGGGCGGCCGGGACTGCCGGCGCCAGGAAGTGGACACCGATGTTTCCGTACTCGCCACGGGTCACGCCCCAGGCGGTCATGTCCTCGGGGTCGGAGACGACACCGATCTCCTCCAGCAGCTCCTGCGCGGCATGCCGTCGCAACGCCGCCAGGTCGAAACGCTCGCCGCCGGTCGGCGGCTGCGCCGATCCCCCGGGCAGCGCCCACCTTCCCGGCTGCGCGGTGAGGTCGGAGCTCCGGCCGACGATCAGCCCGCCGTCCTCCACCGGCTGCAGCACGGTGACGAAGATCGAAGCGGGCGACCAGGAGCAGCCCTCGATCTGGCGCAGGGCCCGGTAGCGGTAGGTCGCTGCCGCCCACGACTAGAACTCTACAGCGGTCTCGGTCACCCGACCATCGTGGCAGACGGGGCGGGCCCTGCCTCATCGTCTGCGCACGCGGCACATCCGAGTGCGGCCCGTGCCGCGCCGACGACGTCGCCCGCCAGGAGGCCGCCGAAGCCGCCCGCCTTGAGCCCGCCGCACCGCTGGAGCCGGAGGACGACCCCGAGCCGGGCCGGGGCCTGCGGCTGATTCAGCCACGCCGTGTCCCGGTACGTCGCGCGTCCCACCTGGAAGCAGAGCTGAATGACAGCTCACACCGTCCAGCGTGCCGAACCGGCCAGCAGGGCGCGCACGTCGTTTCGCGCCGCCTCCTGGAAGACGTCGCGCAGTGCACCGACTTCTTCTCTGAAGACGTGCAAGCTGTCGGAGTCGTGCTGGTCGGCGGTGGCCACGAAGTCTCGGGCGCCCCTCAGCCCATGGAAGACCGCATCCGCAGCTTCGACTGTGGAAGCCGGCGCCAGGACATGGATCTTTTGCCGAGCACCACCGAGGCCGCAGCCGTCGAACGCGGCATGCGCGGCTCGAAGCCTCTCGGACGCCTCAGCGGTGCTCCACACCTGGAGAAGCCATCTGCCCGTCTCCTCCATCGCGAGCAGGTAATCGGCGTAGAGAGTCGCGCGCAGCTCCAGCAGGCGGTTGACCGATTCGTGACGCGCTGGTAACCAGGGCACCACCGCCCGTCCCTCCCTCTCTCACCTGCGCATGCCACCCTGATGAAGGCGGCGCCACTCGACACGCATGCAGTCGGCCGCGCGGCCCGTGGCGATGAGCGGTCGGCCTGAAAGAGCAGTGGGTGATGCGAGGCCGGGGGGCCTCGCAGCACCCAGTTTTACGTCAGAGTGGCAACGTGCGCTTCTTCCGCCGTCGCCTCTCGCCAAAGGCGGTCAGAGTAAAGATCGCTGCGATCGCGACGGCGAACGGCAGGGAACCGAGAGCGTCGGTGGTGGCGAGGATCTCCACGAGATAGAAGAGCACTCCCACGATCAACCCTGTACGGATTGGATGCCTTGCGGCCCATTTACGCGTGTGGACACGCGGGTCCGAGAACACTCGTCATACCTCTCCGTCAGTGAAAGTTGGGCCAGTGGTGGAAGGGAACTGCGGCCTCCTCGTCACCATGTGCGGACACCTCGGACAGCGACCCTCGCACCGCGGTATCACTTCCTGCTGTTTCCTGCCCCGTATCCCAACGACCCGCCCCGGGCTCCGCGCCAGCAACTGCCCCAGGACTCCGGTGCAACCGCCCCGGATCTGGACGAGGAGAGTAGCGGTGTCGTGACCATATTTTAGGTGCCTCTGGTGTGAATCTACCTCTATGGCTTCGACACCGAAGGTTGCTCAGTCGCCCGTCGTCCGACAGCAGAGCGAGATCCGGGAGCGGCTCCCGTTCTCAGACGGACAGGATTTTGAGGACGCCAGGCGGGGTCTCATCGCGCGCAGGGTGCCCGGTGCCGTCACCGACGCCTCCGGCACCGTCGTGTGGGACAACGACACGTACGCGTTTCTCCAGGGTGAGGCACCCGACACGGTGAACCCGAGTCTGTGGAGGCAGTCCCAGCTGGTCGCCGAACAGGGCCTGTTCGAGGTCGTCGAAGGCATCTATCAGGTGCGTGGTCTCGATCTGTCGAACATCACGTTCGTCGAGGGAGCCACCGGCGTCCTCGTCATCGACCCCCTGATCTCGACGGAGACCGCCGCCGCGGCTCTGGCCCTCTACCGCGAGCACCGCGGCGAGCGCCCGGTGACCGGCGTCCTGTACACGCACTCGCACGTCGACCACTTCGGCGGCGTGAAGGGCGTCACCACGCAGGAGGACGTCGACGCCGGCCGGTGCCCCGTGCTCGCGCCGGAGGGTTTCACCGAGCACGCCGTGGCGGAGAACGTGTACGCGGGCACCGCCATGGGGCGCCGGGCCGCCTACATGTACGGGGCCGCGCTCGCCCGCGGACCGCAGGGCGCCGTCGGCGCCGGACTCGGGCAGACCACCTCCACCGGCACCGTCACCCTGATCGCACCGACCCTGACCGTCACCCGGACAGGGCAGGAGGAGACCGTCGACGGCATCCGGATGGTCTTCCAGATGGCCCCCAACACCGAGGCACCCGCTGAACTGCTCATCCACTTCCCGGGCTTCAGGGCACTGTGCACGGCGGAGGACGCCACCCACACGCTGCACAACATGCTCACCCTGCGCGGCGCGGTGGTCCGCGACCCGCACGCCTGGTCCCACGCGCTGACCGCGACCATCGATCTCTTCGGCGAGACGACGGACGTCGCGTTCGCCTCCCACCACTGGCCCACCTGGGGCCAAGAACGGGTGACCGCCTTCCTGAGCGCCCAGCGCGACCTGTACGGCTACCTCCACGACCAGTCACTGCGCCTGATCAACAAAGGCTGGACCGGCATCGAGATCGCCGAACACCTCCCCCTGCCGCCGTCACTGGAGAACGCCTGGAGCGCCCATGGTTACTACGGCTCGGTCAGCCACAACCTCAAGGCCGTCTACCAGCGCTACATGGGCTGGTTCGACGGCAACCCTGCACACCTGTGGCAGCACCCGCCGGTCGAAGCCGGGAAACGCTACGTCCAGTTCATGGGCGGCGCCGACACCGTCGTGGACAAGGCGCGTGCGTCGTTCGAGGCGGGTGACTACCGCTGGGCGGCCGAAGTCCTCAGCCACGTCGTCTTCGCCGACCCCCAGCACACCGCAGCCCGCGATCTGCTCGCCGACACCTTCGAGCAACTCGGCTACGGCGCGGAGAACGGCACCTGGCGCAACTTCTACCTGTCCGCCACCACCGAACTACGCCAAGGCCAGTTCGGCACCCCCACGGTCACCGCGTCACCCGACGTCATCGCCCACCTCACCCCGACCATGCTCTTCGACGCCATCGCCATCCAGATCAACGGCCCCAAGGCATGGGACGAGAAGCTCACCATCGACGTCCACCTCACCGACGCCGACGAACGCTACCGCCTGACCTTGGCCAACGGCGTCCTCAGCTACAGCAACGCCCCGCGGGAGACCACCGCCGACGTCACGCTCACCAGCACCGTCAGCGCCTTGTCGCACCTGACCGTCACCGGCATCACCTCCGAAGGTCTCGACCGAGCCGGCGTCCAGATCCGGGGTGACGTCTCAGTACTCCACCGCCTCACCGCCGTACTCGACCCCGGCGACCCGGACTTCCCCATCGTCACCCCCTGACCCCCGGTGAACCCGGCCAGCTCGCCGGTGGAGCGAATCTCCACGGCGAACCGCCGAAACCTTCAAGCGCGGCTCGGGCAGCAGATGACGCCGCAAGGGCATGCAGGTCTGCCCCGCAGCGTACTGCGGGGCAGACCTGGTCGAGCATGCGAGTGATGGGATCAGCCCACGGGTGTGAGCCCTGCGACGAGGCCGGCGACGAAGGCCAGGAGGGCAGGTGCCCATCTCGCCGGGGTGCCGGTGCTGCTTGTTCGCATCAGGGCTCCGAGTGCCTGTGCGCTGATGGTGGGCAGCACGACTCCGGCGAGGCCGAGGAAGAGCACTTCCTCACGGCGGCGGGCCTGGGCGATACGTCAGGTGCCGCGTCCGCAGCAACAGCCACGTACGGCGTCGAGGCGCGCAGAGCTCCAGCCGTCAACGCCGCGATGCCCACAGCACCGACACGCAATCTTCGATATACGAAAAATACTCCTTCAAGATGATGTAGCCCGTTTCTGCACCTATCGGTGGCAGATCCCGGACATTGATACTGATCATACAAATGAAGGTCAGACGCCCTATATGTAGGGGGAGAAACACGACGAGATGGCGGCTTCCCTGCAAAAAACCCGAACGCTGACATGACGGCCTGTCACGTATGACGAGGAACCCGGTGCGGACTCCCACCCGCCCAAGTCGCCCCCGTGGCAGCGGCCTTCCCAGGTCGCGTCTCCCTGGTCAGATTTGGGCCTCCGACGCGGAAAGAGGGCTCGGCCACACACTCCGGCGCTGGGCCCACCTCCGCCGCGCTCGCCACCTCGGGAACCCGCAGCCGCCGCTGGACTTCATCGACCGCCCCCTGGCCGACGACGACGCCGAGGCCGCAAACCTGAACTACTGGGCGCTGCGGCTCGGGGCTCTGGCGTTGCCGCAGCCGGACGACGCCTTCATGCGGGACCGGAACTGTCGGGCTGGGACCCGGTGACCCTGCTGCGGGGCCTGGCGGGCGGGCTGCACCTCGCACCCGGCTTCGTCGACCTACGCGCACTCGCTGTGGGCGCTGCTGACGGCCTACCCGTGGCTGGCGCAGGCCGCCGGGCCGCTCGCCGACGTGCTGCGCGAGCAGGCTGGTCAACTCCTGCACGGGCAGCGTTATCGGGGAGATCCCGGCGCGAGCTCGCCCACGTCCATTACGTTTTCGATCACGACCGCTGACACCGGAGGACCGCATGGCCGATGACACCACCAGGGGTACCGCGAGCTTCATCTCCGAGATAGGCGTGCTCAAGCGCGTCGCACGGACCGGCTGGTGATTCACCGGCAACAAGCAGCCGGAGTCCTGGCCGAGCACTCCTTCCGTGTCGGGGTGATCGGTTCGGTCCTCGTCATGATGGAAGGTGCCGACCAGGTCGCCAATGCCCACCCGGCCGTACGCACCGGCGTCCAGGACGCGGTCGCCGAGTACGAGGCCGCCGAGACCCCGGGGGCGATCGTCACCCGCGACGCCGACAAGCTCGAATGCCTCGTCCAGGCGGTCGAGTACCGGGAGCAGGGCTACAGCCTCACGCAGAACTGGATCGACACCGGCCTCGCCGCCCTCAAGACTCCCTCGGCGAAGGCCCTCGCGGACGCCGCGCTGTCCATGGACTCGCTCCAGTGGCAGAAGAACTTCCTGTCCTGACCGGCACCGGCCACCGCCACGCGTGCAGCCCGGCAACTTCATGAACGGGCCCCGGGAGGATGTTGATCCCCCCGGGGCCTGTGTGTCCGGCTCCGGGCCGGTCAGTTCTCCCCGGCCGCCGTGGCGGAGAGCCAGTCGGCGGCTTCGGCGTCGGTCATGACCAGGACCTGCGTCGGGTGGGCGGTGCCCTCCTGGACGACGTGGGCACGGGCCAGATGCCTGCTGCTCTTCGGGGCGGGGCCGCCTGTCGGGCCGGCGGTTCCTGCGGCCGGGCGCGGTCGGCGCGGGCCGTCAGGGGCAGGTGATGATGAGGCTGGTCAGGACGGTGCAGTTCCGGGTGGCGGTGTCGTTGGCCGGGTTGGGGTCGGTGGGGGTGGAGGAGGCCCGGGCGGCGGTGGCGCTGAGGGTGCCGAGGGAGAGCAGGCCGAAGTTGGCGGTGAAGGAGCGAGTGGTGGAGGCGCCGTTGGCGAGGGCGCCGGTGTCGCACGTCACGGTGCGGGTGCCGGTGGTGTAGGTGCAGCCGGCGGGGAGGCCGGTGACGGATGTGGTCTGGGTGGGCAGGAGCACGGTCGTGGTCGAGGCGCCGGCGGTGCCGGGGCCGTTGTTGGTGACGGTGGCGGCGTAGTTGATCTGCGAGGACAGCAGGGGGCCGGCCGTGGCTGTCAGGGTGACGCCGAGGTCGGCGTCGGCCGGGGGCTGGACGGTGAAGGTGACGGCGGGGCTGAAGGTCATGCTGGTGACGAGGCCGATCGTTCCTGTCTGGAACGCGTTGTAGCTTCCGGGGGCGGCGTCGGGGACGACGCGGGCGTGGAAGGTCGCGGTGGCGCTCTGCCCGGCCGGGAGGCTGGAGAAGCGGACCCGCAGATCCGGTGCGGGGTTGTCGCAGGAGCCGGACGGCGAGCTGGGAAGGTCGCATGAGTCCAGGGTGAACAACGCCGGGGTGCCGAAGTCGTTGCCTCGGAAGGAGTAGCCGACGCCCTGTGTCGTGGTGCCGGTGTTGGTGACCGTCACGGTCACCGTGAACGGGTCGCCGGCCCGGAATGTGGTGTCGGAGAACGCGGCGGTGATGGTCCCGTTGGGGAACGTGCGGCTGGAGGTGACGGGATCGGCGGCCGATGCGGAGCCGGCCGTCACGGTCAGGCCCGTGACGGTGAGCAGGACCGCGGCCAACGCCGCGACCACTCTGCGGATGAAGAGAGGCATGGAAGTGCTCCTTGAGGTGAGGGTCCGGTCGGAACCAGTGGTGAGGGATGCCCTGGGCTCCGGGCCGCAGGACGTGGTGGCGCGTGCCTGGCGCGCGGTGAGACGCAGCTCGGTGCCGGGCCCCACGGGTGTTCGGCGGTGCGACGGCCCGATAGCGGTGCCGTCCGGTCGGATCAGGCGGTGACGTCGGTGGTCAGCGGATGCCCGGTGGCACCGGCGCACGGCGGCCGAGGCAGCAGGCCGGGGGCGGCAGCAAAGACCGCTCCGGCCAAGGGGCCCGAGGATGACCAGAAGGAAGGGGTCGTTCCGGGGCCTGACGGTGGTTCCACCCTCTAACCGGCGCAGATGCATGCATATAGCCCGTCCGGAGGGGCGCGTTTTGCGCCTTTGGAGGGTGGTACAAGCGCAAGCAGGGCGCCCCGTGGGATGAACCAGCCACCGCAACCGACACCGGAAGGCTGCGGCCCCGGCCGATGCAACGCCGTGTCGGCGCTGGGTACGCCTCACCGTGGCGTGTCGGTCGACGTCGAGCGTCACCGCGTCGGCCGACTGATCCTGCCGGCCTGCCAACGGGCTCCGGCGGCGTCTTCGCGGACATCCCCGAGGCCCGGGTGCTGTCCATGGGGCACCAGCTCCTCGCCCCCATCACGCCGCAGGACGGCACGGCCGCCGCCAATTGGATCAGCCACCCGGACACCAGCACCCCACCGGCGCTCGTCCCAGCCGCCCCGTTCGCCGACCAGTTTCGGCAACTCACCTCACCCTCTCGCGCGAAAGCCGCGTCATGAACGGGCACACCGTGCTCTACGACCCCGACGGCCTCATGGGCGCCCACCTCCCGCTCGACCGGACAACGCACGAGCACCTGCTCCGGCGGTGCGTCGTGGACCGATCCGACGGCACTGCGGCCCGACGACCGGTGTCTGGTCTGTGCGGCGGTTGCCCCGTACCGGGCCCCGGAGTGACTGATCCCCCCGGGACCCTGTGTGTCCGGCTCCGGGCCGGTCAGTCCCTGCTCGCCGCTGCGGCGGTGAGCCAGTCGGCGGCTTCGGCGTCGGTCATGAGCAGGATCCGCGTCGGGTGGGCAGTGCCGTCCTGGATGACGTGGGCGTGGCCCGGGCGGGCGCTGCTCTTCGGGGTGGGACAGGCTATCGGGGCGAGCTGCTGCCAGCTCTGCTCCACTCGCTGGCAGCTGCGGCGGCCAGGAACAGGGGCTGGGGCCTGCCGAGGGGATCGCGGGTCCAACCAAGCACCGTCGCATCGTGCCATCTCCACCCCAACGACTCTCGAATTGCACCACGCCATGTCCGGGCTTACTCCGCGGGTGTGACGGGAGTTCGCCCAGGGCATCGATCGGGGCGAGGGGTCTGGGCGTGCCGGTGCTGGGAGGACGGTCGGGTGGGTCAGGCCAGGAGGCTGAGGGATTCCTCCCACAGGCGTTCGGCGTTTGTGGGGTCGAGGGCGTAGGGGGCGACGCCGCTGGACCAGCCGTTGCCGTTGGGGACGGGGACGGCTTCGTTGCAGTCTTCGAAGTAGCGTCCGCCGATGCCTTCGAGCTGGGGAGAAGTGGCCAGGAGGATAGAGGTGGCGGCGCCTTGCTGTGGGGTTTTGCGGCGCTCGTGCGGGGTCTGCAGGCCGCCGGTGTGGCGCTGGAGGTTGGTGGCGATGGCGCCCGGCATCAGCGCGTTGGCGGTGATGCCGTCGGTGGCCCAGCGGCGGGTGGCTTCGACCGCGAAGAGCACGGTGGCGGTCTTGGACTGCCCGTAGGCCACCAGCGGGTCGTAGGGCCGGTAGTGGAAGTGGATGTCGTCGAAGACGACCGGTGAGATCAGGTGTCCGCTGGAGCTGACGACCACGATGCGGGCGTCGTCGGCGGCGGCCAGTACGTTGTGCAGACCGATGGCCAGGGCGAAGTGGCCGAGGTGGTTGGTGGCGAACTGCAATTCCCAGCCCTCAGGGGTGCGTTCCAGGTCCGGTGTGGCCATGATTCCGGCGTTGTTGACCAGGAGATGGAGCGGGCCTTCCCATGCCTGGACAAAGGCGTGTACGGAGGTCGGGTCGGACACGTCGAGCCGGGCGACGTGGATGTCCTTGTTGCCGGTGGTTTCGGTGATGTCCGCCGCCACCTCCTGCCCGGCGGCGGTGTTACGGACGGCGAGCGTCACCTGGGCGCCGGCGGAGGCCAGGATGCGCGCGGTCTCGATCCCGATACCGGAGGCGGCGCCGGTGACGATCGCGCGCCGGCCGGACAGGTCGATGCCGTGGGCCACCTCGGCGGCGGTGGAGGAGAAGCCGAAGGGGGTCGTGATGCGGTTCATGATCGGTTTTTCCCTCGTGTCGTCGGGGCGGGTGCGCTCAGGCGGGACGGACGGGAGCAGCCGTCAGGGCGACCGCATCGACGAGTCCGTCGGTGCCGGCTCTTTGGCCGCGCAGTTCCTCGGGATCGGGCCCCTCGGGCGCGGACTGCGTCTGCGAAGCGTTTGTCATCTTTACGCATCACGGGCTGCCGGTGGGGGTGCTGGTCGAGGATGTTGCCAGCGCTCACCTTGCCGTGCAGGTCAGGCGTGTAAAGCGGGTCTTCCGCGCGTTCTTGCCTACCATCGTTGCGCCGCGCGGACACCTCAGCCAGTGCCCCATCAGCCCTGGGAGTGCCAGGACCAGGAAACCGGGCCCCCATCAGCCCCCGTGGGCTCCCCGGCTCAGCGCGGGCCGCCTCGTACGGTGGAGGTCATGAGCGCCAACCACCTCGGCGATTACCTCCGAGCCCGCCGAGACCTCGTCACGCCCGAGGACGTCGGCCTGCCCGGCGGGGGCCGCCGCCGGGTCCCCGGCCTGCGCCGCGAGGAACTCGCTCTGCTCGCCGGCATCAGCACCGACTACTACCTGCGCCTGGAGCAAGGACGCGACCGCAACCCCTCGCCGCCGGTCCTCGACGCGCTGGCCCGGGTCCTTCGCCTCGACTCCGACGCGACGCGTCACCTGCACGCGCTCGCCGCTCCCACCCCGCGCCACCAGCCGCAGCCCGCCCATGACCAGGACAAGCACGTCCCGCCCGGAATCCAACAATTGATCATGACATCGTGGGCCCGCACACCCGCACTCGTACTGAACCGGTACATGGACGTCCTGGCGGCCAACCCCCTGGCCACTGCTCTCTCGCCCGCCGGCCACGTGGGCACCAACGCCATCCGGGCCGCGTTCCTCGACCCGCGCCTGCGCGACCTCTACGTCAACTGGGACGAGATGGCCCAGCGCGCGGTCGCCGGCCTGCGAGCCCTCATCGGGCCGCACGGCGAAGATCCACGCGTCGTGGAACTGGTGAACGACCTCTCCGTCGGAAGCGAGTCCTTCCGCCGACTGTGGGCGCGCCACGATGTCAGCCCCCGGGGCACGGGGCTGTCAGAGATGAACCACCCGCAGGAAGGGCGACTCGAACTGCGCTATGAGCGACTCCTGCTCACCGGCACCGACGGCCAGCTCCTGGTCATCCACCACGCAGACCCGGGCACATCCTCCGCACGGAAGCTGTCCCGGCTCGCCGACATGACCAGCACAACATGATGATGTCCACCGCCTGCGAACCACCCTTCTGCCGCTGATGATGTGCGCCCGACGGACTCGAGACCTCAGGGCGCCGGGGGCGGGCGCACCGCGTGACCGGGATGCCGGCCGGGGTCAGAGTGGCGGCGTGGGAAGACGGTCTCTCCCGGTCGCGGCGCGGGCTCCGGCGTTGCGGGCTGCGGGGGCCGAGGCCGCCTGTTGAGGAGCAGGAGGCCAGCGAGGGCGATGAGTCCGCCGAGGACGGCGGTGTGCTGGGGGGTGTTCACCGGAGGCGGGTTTGTCCGGCAGGGGCGTGAGGGATGCATGCTCCGTGTTGTCGATGCCTTTGCCCTCCCTCCGCGAATCGTTGCGCCGACGGTTCGCCTGTGACGGCTGCCTCGCCCTGCCCGGACTCATCAGCCCCGCCGGATTCACCGAGCTCGGGACGGAAGCAGGCTGGCTGGAAGCCGAGGCGGTGCGGCGGGACTTCCGCATGGAGTGCATGGCCGACAGCCCCCGGCACATGACCACGCTCGGCGAGCACCGAATCGCCGACTCACACCATCAGACAGTCACACACCCAACAACGTGACACCGCCCTCAGCCGGGTTCGGTGGCGGTGAGGACAAGGATGGCCTGGTCGTCGTCGATGCCGTGGTCGCCGGTAAAGGCGTGCACGGCTTCGGTGACGGCGTTGATCAGGCGTTGCGGGGTGGGCCTGTGCGGTGTGCCGGTCAAGGCATCGGCGAGGCGTTGGTCACCGAAGAGTTCGTCGTCGTGGCGGCGTGCTTCGGTGATGCCGTCGGTGTAGAGCACCAGGCTCTCATTCGGGCGCAGATGCAGGCTGCGAGGTTCGATGTGAATGTCGGGTCCGATGCCCAGCAGGATGCCGGGTGCGTCGACGGTGCGAACCGTGTGGTGGTTATCCAGGTGGAGGGGGAGGGTGTGGCCGGCGCGGACGAATTCGATGTCCAGGCCCGTGGAGGTGGGGGTGAGCTGCCCGTAGACGAGGGTGACGAAGCCGGTGCCGTGTCCGGCGGGCCGATTGATCAGGGCTTGGTTGACCGCTTTGACGACGGCCTCGGGGCCCGGGACGAGGGGGGCGACGGCGCGGGCAGTATGACGGACCAGGGCGGTGGTGGTGGCGGCGATGGCGCCACGCCCGCAGACGTCACCGAGCATGAACGCCCACCGGTCTCCTTCCAGGGGAAAGACGTCATAGAAGTCTCCGCCGATGTCGAGTCCCTCACCGGCGGGGTGGTAGTAGGTGGCCACTTCCGCGCCGGAGACCCGGGGCAGGTCGGGCAGGAGAAGCCCAGCTTGCAGGTCGCGGGCGAGAGCGGCGCGGTGGGTGTACTGGCGGGCGTTACGCGCAGCCAGGGCAGCACGGGCAACAAGCTCTTCGGCCAGGACGATGGTGTGCCCGTCGAAGACGTGGTCGCCGGTGGACAGCAGTGTCACGGTACCGAACGCGTTGCCGCGGTCGAGCAGAGGGATGCACAGGTAGCCGGTGACGCCGAGCTCCCGCCAGGGGGCCGGGCCGGTGGGGGCGCGGCGCGCGACCTCGGTCACGCCGGAGGCCAGGACACGGGTGATGGTGTCGTCGGTGTCGTGAGCGGGAGTGTGGGAGGCGAGCAGGTCCTGCTGCCTCTGGGTGGGGGCGGTGGTGGCCACGCGGTGCACCCGGCCGCCCTCGATGACGTCGACCGCGCACAGGGGTGCCAGACGCGGGGTGCAAGCGTCGGCCAGGCGTCTGAGGGTGTGGACGGCGTCGAGGTCGGCGCTCAGGGTGGTGCTGGCGTGCAGGAGGAAAGCCAGGTCGTCGCGGGCGGCCTTCTCACGGACCTCGGCCGCCCAGTACGCCTGTTCGGCCTGGTGGCGTTCGATGGCCAGGGCGGCGGTGTCGGCGAAGATCTGGGCGAGCGCGAGGTCGGCGTCCTGCGGCGAGCGCGGGACGCGGTGGTACATCGCGAAGGTGCCCAGCAGTGAGCCGTCGCTCGCCAGGATCGGGGTGGACCAGCAGGCGGCCAGGCCTGCCTTGTCGGCCAGGTCGCGGTAGTCGTCCCAGAAGGGGTCCGTGGCGATGTCGGTGACGGCCACCGGTCTACGGCGGTGTGCGGCGGTGCCGCAGGAGCCCACGCCTTCGCCGGTGGCGATGCCGTCGATGGCCTGGTTGTAGAAGTCGGGCAGGCTCGGTGCGGCGCCGTGGCGCAGATGCCGGCCGTCGGCGTCGGCGAGCAGGACGGACACCAGCACTTCCTCAGGTGTCAGGTCCTGGATCGCGCGGGCCATGCCGTCGAGCACTTCGGAGAGGGGGGCCTGGCGGGCGATCTGCTCCAGCATCGCCCGGTGCTCGGCCGTCAGCCGCTGCGCGTGCTTGACCTGGGTGGTCTCCACCCCGATCATGCGTACGCCCATGACGTTGCCGCCGACGTCCATGCGGGGTTCGTAGGTGAAGTCGAAGAACGCCTCACGGGCCTTCGCGCCTTCGCCCAGTACGACACGGGCGTCGCGGCCGGTGTAGGCCTCAGCCGTGCGGTAGACCCGGTCCAGCAAGGTGATGAAACCCTGTTCGACGAGCTCCGGCATCAGCTGTCCCAGCGGTACGCCGGTGCGGGTGCGCTCGAGCCCGCCGATCGCGGTGAAGAACGCAGGGTTCGCCGCCTCCAGCATGTGTGCCGGGCCCGCCATCGAGGCGAAAACCGCCATCGACTGCCCGAACAGAGCCCGCAGATCACGGTCCGTGTCCGTGGCAGCGGTACGTACCACTGGTGCCTGGGCGGGCGGGTAAGCCTGCTGGTCCGGCACGCCCGTCATACGTCATGCTCCCCGCCGGTCCGTGCTCCGGGGTCGGCGCCGGCCCCGGCGGTACCAAGAGCACCCCTGTGCGTGTTGAGGGCCTCCTCGGTGTCGGTATGCAGGCAGAAGACCTGGTTCAACCCGGTCAGCACAAACAGGCGGTCAAAAAAAGCGGGCACGCCCGCCACGCACAGGACCCTGCCTTGCGCGGCCAGCTGGTGGTGCAGCTTCACCAGTGCGCTGATACCGGTGGAGTCGCAGTACGTGAGGTGGGAGCAGTCGACCACAACCGTCCCTGCTTCCCGTCCTGCGGCCAGTTCCGTGGCCTCGGCCTCGTACAGCTGCACCACGCTGTGGAAGTCGAGATCTCCGCGCAGAGCGAATACGACTGCCTGCGTGTCCCGCCTGACGTCTACCGCGAACACTTTCGGTTTCCTCCACCTTAGGATTCTCAGTGATGCTCATCATAAAGAGCAGCTTTCACCGCGTGGAATGCGGACTGGTCAGCTTTCCCCCGGCTCGGGTGACTTCACTGACCCAACCCCCACCGAACAAGGTGAAATCGGGCCAGAGCTGCTTCGGTACCTCGTGGGCGGGCGTTTCCCGTTTCCTTGTGCAGGAACGGCTGTCACGGATGCGCCATTTACCCCAGTGCCGTGAGGATCCTGTCCCGCTCGCGTAGGAACAATCATGTCGTGAGGCGAGGCAGGCTTCCGCGTAGGAAAATCTTCAGTGGCGCGTGGTGAGGTCGGTCAGTCCGGAGATGGTCAGGACCGGGGCCAGAAGCGGGCCTGCGATGAGTTCGAGGCGGTCGGCATGGGGAAACAAGACGCTCAGGCCGGCGCTGTCGAGGTACTCGACTTCGGTCAGGTCCAGGACGAGGGGGCCGGGTGCGCCGTCGAGCGCGGCTGCCAGGCTCCCCGTGTTGCTCATGTCGATCTCGCCGACCACGGTCAGCACGGCCGTTCCGTCCGGCCGCCGGCCGGGCGTCAGGGTCAGGGGCGTAGTCATCAGGCGATCCTCGTATGCATGTCGACGGTGGTCCCGGTCGGGCTTTGAGTGACAGTGACCTGCTGCATCAGGGCCCGCATCAGCCCCATGCCTCGGCCGCGGTGCGCGTTGCGCTCGGGCTGCGGCACTTTCCACTGCCCGGTGTCCGCAATGGTCAGGCGCAGGTTGCCGACGGACGCCTCGGCACGGATGTAGACGGTGTCGCCCGGAGCGTCACGGTGCCCGTGCTCGATGGCATTGGCGCAGGCTTCACCCGCCGCCACGAGGATGTTCTGCACGGTGCCCGACGGCAGGTCGCACTGGTCGAGCCAGCCGCGCAGGGCCCTGCGAACGGGAGCGAGCTGACCCGACTCCGCTGGGAAGGACATCTCCAGCGGGGCCGGGTGCCGGTAGAGCAGCAGGGCAACGTCGTCGTCGTAGCCGCCGGCGGGCGCCAGGCGTGACATGACGTCGGTGGCGAGGTCGTCGATCGCGGTGTCCCGTCCGGCCTGGAGTGCCTTGCCCGCCTGGTCGATGCCCGCGCTGAGCGGGCGGCGGCGACGCTCGACGAGTCCGTCGGTGTACAGCAGCAGGGTGGAGCGAGCCGAGATGGTACAGCTTCCTTCGGGGCGCGGGTTGCCCGGACGGACAGCGAGCGGCAGCGAACGCCCGCCCTCCAGGAGCTGGATGGAGCCGTTGGGCTGGACGAGGATGCCGGGCGGGTGTCCGGCGCTCGAGTAGATGAGCTGACCGGTTTCGGTGTCGAGGACCCCGCAAAAGACAGTGGTGCACACCGCGCCGGGGACGCCGGCGGCGAACTGGTCCAGGGCCATAAGCGTCTGGGCCGGGCCGACGTCCTGGAGCAGCAGCGCACGACAGGCGCTGCGCAACTGGCCCATGACGCTGGCGGCTTCCAGGCCGCGGCCGACGCAGTCGCCGACGACGATGCCGATGCGGCCGTCGGGCAGGGCGATGGTGTCGTACCAGTCGCCGCCGACCTCCAGGGGCCGGGTGGCCGGCTCGTAGCGGACGGCGAAGCCGTCGGGCAGACGGGCGGGGCCGAGGATGGCGCGCTGCAGGGCGATGGCGGTCTCGCGCTGCTGGTCGATCTGATGCGCGCGGACCAGGCTCTGGGCGATGTGGCCGGCCAGGAGAGACAGCAGGAGCTGGTCCTCGCCGGTAAAGGGGCGCTGCTCGCCCAGGTCGACCCACAACACCAGGACGCCTTCCGGGTGTTCCAGGACAACAGTGGCCTCGCCCTGGCCCGGAACTGCGCTGAGCGTCGGGTGTTCACGCAGGCCAGAGAGGATCTGACGGCGTTCAGCGGGTAGTTGCTGCCAGGTGAGGGAGGCGTCGGTGCAGGTGAGTGCAGGCTCGTCACCGGCGCCGAAGACCACGGCCGTCACCTGCCGGGCACGCCACAGTTTCTTCAGTTCCTCAAGGGAGCCTTCGATGGCGTCGGGCAAGCTGGGGGCCTGGGACAGGCGTGTGCTCAGGGCGGCCAGCGCGGTTTCGCGCTGGATGGCGAAGTGCTCGGCGCTCACGTCACGGAAGGTTCCGACGATCACGGTGCGGTCGGTATCGGGGTCCTGGACCTGGTTGAACGTGGCCGTCACCCACAGGCGGTGCCCGGCGCGGTGGGTAACGGGGATGGTGTAGCTGCCACGCTCCTGGCCGGTCAGTGTCGCGAAGGCCTCGGCGACCTGGCGGTGGGCTTCGGGGTCAGTGGCCTCGTCCGGCCACCAGGGGTGGATCGGCTGGTAGGGCAGGTCTTCGGGGCCGTAACCGAGGATGGTGGTGAAGGAGGTGTTGATCTCGATGACCGCGCCGTCCTCGTCGCAGAGGAAGAAGGCTTCCTGGAGCGAGTCGATCAGGGCGGTGCGCCAACGGGCGTGGTGGTTGCGCAGCCGAGCCAGCTTCACGTTGGCCTCGACACGGGCGAGGAGTTCGGCCGCGGCGAACGGCTTGACGAGGTAGTCGTCCGCGCCTGCCCGCAGGCCCTCGATGGACGCCTCCTGTCCGGCGCGGGCGGACAGCAGGATCACCGGTACCGAAGCGGTGCTCTGGTCGGCGCGCAGCGCGCTGACCAGGGCCAGTCCGTTCAGGCGGGGCATCATCACGTCACTGACCACGAGGTCGGGAACGTCGGTCCGGATGGTGTCGAGGGCCTGCTGCCCGTCGCTGACCGCGCGGACCTGGTAGCCGGCGCCGCGCAGGAGCCGGGTCAGGTACTCCCGCATGTCGGCGTTGTCGTCGGCGATCAGTACCCGCGCCGGGGCCGGCAGACGGTTCGCCTGCGCCTTGTCGTCGGCCTGAGAGACGCTGCGGGGTTCGTCGGCCGACATGCCGGTCTCCTCGCCCGGGAGCCAGCGCAGGGCTTCCTGGACGAAGGGGTCGGCGGTGGCGGGTGACGCCTTGGTGGCCGTCTCCGTGCGGATGGCCTCGGCGGGCAGGTGGGCGGAGCCGAAGGGCAGCCGGATGGTGAAGCGGGTGCCTTCCCCCGCGGTGGAGGAGGCGGTGATGGTGCCGCCGTGCAGGCCGACCAGTTCATTCACCAGGGCCAGGCCGATACCGCTGCCCTCGTTGGAGCGGGACCGGGCGTTCTCGATGCGGTGGAACCGTTCGAACAGGCGCGGCATCTCCTCGGCCGCCACGCCGATCCCGGTGTCCGCGACCGTCACCACGGCCTCACCGTCCTGGACGCCCACACTTATGCGGATCGCGCCGTCGAAGGTGAACTTCAACGCGTTGCTGAGCAGATTGAGGACCACCTTCTCCCACATGCTGCGGTCCACATACACCGCCTCGGGCAGGGGTTCGCACTCAACGTAGAAGTCCAGACCGGCGTGTTCGACGGCTGAGCGGAACACACTCGCCAGCGCACCGGTCACCGTGGCCAGGTCTACCGGTTCATAGCTCGCCTGCATCCGGCCCGCCTCAATGCGGGAGAAGTCCAGGAGCATGTTGACCAGCTTGCCCAGTCGCAGCCCGTTGCGGTGGACGGCTTCCAGTTCCTCGCGCAGGCGCGGCTCTGCGTCGGCGAGCTGCTGCCGCAGTTCCTGGACCGGCCCCATGATCAGCGTCAGGGGGGTGCGGAATTCGTGGCTGATGTTGGAGAAGAACGTCGTCTTGGCCCGGTCCAGTTCCGCGAGTTCCTCGGCGCGGCGCTGCTGCGCCTGGTAGCTGCGGGCGCTGGCGACGCCGGTAGCCACGTGACCAGCGACCAGCTCGACGAAGCCGCGGTAGCCCTCGTCCAGGTCGCGGTAGCGGTTCAGGCCCGCCACCATGAACCCGTACGGTGTCCCGCCCTGCTGGAGCAGGGGGACGGCAAGTGCCTGGGTGGGCGCCTCTTCCCATGCCCCGGAGGACAGGCCGGTGAACGGCTCGCCCTCGAGAGACACCAGCACGGCCTGGCTGCGGACCAGGACATCGGTCGGCCAGGGAGAGGTGGAGCCAGCGGGAATGATCTCCGCTGCCGCCGGATGAGTGGACACGAGCCCGGTGGCCGAGGCGAGACGAGCGTTACCGTCGTCCTGGAAGAGGTAGGTCAGGGTGAAGGGGAGGTCGTACGGGTTGCGGTTGAGCTGCTCGGCGGCGAAGTCGAGCATCTCCTGCTCGGTACGCACCACACTGGGATCGGAGCCCAGGTCCCGCAGAGTCGCCATTCGGCGCTCGCCGATGACCCGCTCCGTGTCCTCGCTGACCACACACAGCATGCCCACCACGACGCCGTCGTCATCGCGCAGGGGACTGTAGGAGAAGGTGTGGTAGCTCTCTTCAGGGTAGCCCGAGCGCTGCAGGAACAGCAGCAGACCTTCGTCCCAGGTCGCCTCGCCACTGGTCAGAACGGTGTCGATGCGCGGTCCGATGTCGCCCCAGATCTCCGACCAGACCACGCTGGAGGGCCGGCCCAGCGCCCAGGGGTACTTCTGCCCCAGCGTGTCGCGCCGGTACGCCTCGTTACAGAAGAACGTCAGCTCCGGCCCCCAGGCCATCCACATGGCGAACTTCGACGACAGCAGGATGCTCACGGCGGTCCGCAGACTCTGCGGCCAATCCTGCGGCTCTCCCAGCGGCGTCGCCGACCACTCCACGCGGGCCAGCTCCTGCCCGATCTTCCTGTCAGCGGTGAACACCTCGTCCATGGCCGCTGACGAGGTGGTGAACTCACCGTCCTCCGAGCGCGTCACAGCAGACACCCTTCCACTTGCCTCAGCCCCTTATGTACGAAGCACCGCCCGAGACCGCTCCAGAGCATCTCCGAAGAGCGAACAACCCGGATCCGGTACTCCGCAGAAACCGTCGAAGGCGTTCACCACCACCCGAAGACCCACCGGCGCAATCAAAAGGATAAGACAGCCGCGTCCAGGGCTGCGGCCCGGGAGCCCGCACCGTGACGGGGGTGGCGATTACTGCGACCTGCCATCACCACGCGCCCGACAACCGGGCAGCAGCGGGCCCTGACGGGCCGGCGCATGCACGACTTCGACAAGGGGGTGGCCTTGGCCGTCCACTCCTCCGATGCTGCTTGGGCGACCGGGCGGGCCGACCAGGTCTGTTTGACCGGGACATGGGGAACGGCCCCGCATCGGCGCTTCCGGTCACGTACGCCTCGTGCGCTCACCACGGCTTCGACTCGCGAACCGGAGCGCTCAGTGTCCTCGTACGATCACCGCTATGCCGCCCACCGGGCGCTCATCCCGGTATTGCGCGATCTGGAAGCGGGCGAAGGCGTCGTTGCCCACCTCCTCGCCGCAGACGGTGGCCGATCCGGTCGGATGGCTGGGGGATGACGGCGCGGATTCCGCGTCGGCGGAGGTGATTTCGGATCGTGCGGGATGAGTACGCGCGGTCCGCCGGCACGGCGTCGGGGCGGGTCCTCGGCCTTCCGGGCCCTAAGAAAGTGTTGTGTTGCCAGCGGGTGGTGATCTTCGCGGGTCGGGCGCCAGCAAAGATCATCTACATGTGCGTCTGTTTCTGTAAGCCCTGCTATGAGACGTCGTTGACGGATGCTCAGTGGGCGGTGATCGAGTCGCTTCTGCCCATGCGTGACCTGCGGCGTGGTGGCCGTCCGCTGAAGTTCTCGCGTCGGCTGGTCCTGGACACGGTGCTGTACGTGCTGGGCACCGGGTGTGCCTGGCGGATGGTTCCGTATGATCGTGCGCCGTGGGACGTCGCCTACCGGTGGTTCAGGTCATGGGCGGCCGACGGGACCTGGAACCGGGTGCATGACGCGTTGAGGGACCGCGGCCGGGTGGCCGACGGTCGTGACCAATCGCGCCCCCCACCTCGCCACACGGGCGCACAGCGCGTTCCAGGCCCTTGAGGAAGTCCACGTGGAAAGGCGCCTTCTGGCCGACGGCCAAGGGATGCTGCCCGTGATGACCGGTTTCGCCGTATTGCCCGAGAGCTCCGCTGTCTGGGACTTTGGTGGGATGCTCGATACCCATTCGCGTAGGTACCTGCTCATGGTCCGCAGAATGTTCTGGACCGGAGTCCTGCTTCTCGGCCTCGGACTGGCCGCGGGCTGGTCCGCCCGAAGGCATCGGGCGATCGCGTGGGAATGCGATCCGATGTGCCGGCCCGCGACCAGCGCCACGTGGCGGGCCATCTCGGACGCGGCGACGGTGTCCGTCGCGCTCGGGGCCGTCCTCGCCGCAGCCGCCTTCCTGATGATCATGCTCCGTCGCCCACGTACCGAGCCGGACTCCGGCAGCCCACAGTCGACAGCCCCACATGACAAGGGCAGCCCGTAAGCGTGCTGGGCCGGCTCCGTGACAGCGGACCGCCCTGATTCCCTGGCTGCGGGGAGGGCTGACAACGCGGTGGCTGGGCCCGGGCTGGTGGTAGAAGTCCACGAGGCCGAGATGGACGCCTACTCGCCCTCACGTGTCCGGGCCCGCCCGGCAGAGACGATGCCCCCCGCCACCGCGGGTTCCACTGGAGGAGCTGTTCGCGGAGCGGCGGCTGACGGGCCGTGGACGCCGTGCCCGTCGACCACCGACGCTGACGCCACCGGCCCTCTCGCGGCGCCCCGCACTCTGCTCCTCGGCCGGT
This sequence comes from Streptomyces sp. NPDC008125, assembly GCF_042957125.1. NCBI lineage: Bacteria > Bacillati > Actinomycetota > Actinomycetes > Kitasatosporales > Streptomycetaceae > Streptomyces > Streptomyces sp. NPDC008125. The sequence continues at coordinate 406,733 of NZ_JBIBHR010000005.1, read as the reverse complement.
GCGACGAGAAAGGGCACCTTCAGTACGTCGACGGGCCGTTTCTCTCCCCGACTCGGCAGCGCCGCGGTAGGCGGCCTCCTCGCTCCGGGGCTGTGCAGGGGGACCCGAAAAGGCCCGCACCGCCCTCGCCCGTCTCGACACCGCCCCCCTGCCCGAGGTGCCGACTCGACGGGGTGCCCAACCGCGCCCCGTGAGCCCGCCCAGCGGCGTCGGCCGGTGCCTGCGCGCACCACGGCGTGGGTTGTGCGGTCGGCAACGGTTCCCGGCCCCGGCCACCGGATAGGCCGGCACTGCTCCCGCCCGCGCCGCCCACCCGTATGCCCCGACCAACCGCCCTTCGGTAACCGTGCGGTGGAGGCGCTCAACACCGTCCGCCAGGAGCCGATGATGCGGTAATCCGTCTTTTGTCCCTCATGGGGTTAGCAAGCGGATCGGACGTTGGTACGCACCCTCGCAGGTCGGCGCGTAAGCCATCCAGTCGGCGGCTGAGGCCACGTCGTGGACGACCCGTCTTCCGGCTGACCGCCCGGACTCCTCCCAGGCCACCCTGTTCCGGCACGGCTGACGGCCGGCAGGCGACGCGACAGGGGAAACGGCCCGGGCGTGCCTCGTTCCCGTCGTCACACGCCTTCGGCCGCGTCACCGGACGGCGGGGCCGGCGCGGGGCCCGTACTGCCTCTGGGAACGAGCTCCACCGGCAGGACTACGTGGCGCTCCCGGTACGCCTCGGGGTCGTGGATCACGCGGTGAACCAGCTCCGCCGCCGCCTCGCCCAGCCGGCGGGCGGGCTGCGCCATCGTGGAAAGGTCCCACGGCTCGGACATCGTGTGACCGTCGAAGCCGAGGATCGACATCCGCTGCGGCACCGGGACGTTGACCCCGCGCAGCACCGTGAGGAGCCTGAAGGCGATGTCGTCCGTCTCGGCGAAGATCGCCGTGGGAGGCTCCGCGAGACTGAGCAGCCGCCCCACCGCCGCCTCGAGACTCGGTCCCTGCCACTCGGCGACATGGCGGACGAGGTCGTCGTCCCGCTCGATACCCGCCTCCGCGAGGGCGGTGCGATAGCCGTCGAGGCGGGCCCTGCTGCTCCAGGCGAATCCCGAGGCGTCCGCGGGCTCCAGGTAGGCGATGCGCCGGTGGCCCAGGTTGAGCAGATAGCGGGTGCCGCGCTGGGCGGCCTCCACGTCGTCCACGTAGACGCCGGCTCTGCCCGGTTCGTGCTGACTGACGAAGACCAGGGGCATGCCCAGGTCATCGAGGCGCGCGCGCTCCTCGGGAGAGAGCGCGAAGCTGACGACGAGCAGGGCATCGGCGTTGCGACGGGCCGGCAGACGGTCGAAGAACTGTGCGCGCTGCCTGGCGGTGGTGACGCTGTAGACCAGCATGTCCAGGCCGGCCGCGTTCAGCGCGGGCGCCATACCGGCCAGCGCCGCGCCCAGGAACCAGGAGTCGAGGTTGGGCACGAGCACGGCGACCCGCCCCGTGCGCCCCGTGACCAGGCTGGACGCGCTGCGCGAGATCGCGAACGACAGCTCGCGAGCCGCCATTTCGACGCGTGCCCGGGTCTCCGGGGACACCGTTGACAGACCACGCAGCGCACGCGAGACGGTCGAGGGCGAGACTCCGGCCCTCTGGGCGACATCCGCCAGCGTGGCGCCCCTCACCGCGGATTCAGCGACCATGCGGTGGACGTTAACACAACAATCATGCCGCACGGTCAGCGGTGTGGCAGCGCTGTCATAGGGCATTCACGCATTACTCGGGCGACTGCAACCATTGACACGACTCACTGGCCTCCCTAGCGTGACAGCGCTGTCATCGGACAGCGCAAGAGGGAGGGAGTGCGCCATGACCCTGAACCGCAGAGCACTGCTGACGAGCGCCGCAGGCGTCGCCGCAGCGGGTCTGCTGGCCGGATGCGGAGGGAAGAACCTCAGCGACCTGCTCACGCAGGCCGCAACCGCGCCCCGAGAGCCGGCCCGGCTGACCTGGTGGGTCTCCGAAATCCCCTCCCGGCGGGGCGCCGTCGTCGCGGATCTGATCATCCGTGCCTTCGAGCGGCGGCATCCTCTCGTCCGCATCTCGAAGATCAACGCCCTGTCCACGTCGGACGGCAACCGCAGCGCCATCGCCACACAGCTCGCCGGCGGCTCCCCCCAGCCCGACGTGTATCTGGGCGACACGACATGGCCCGCGCAGTTCGGCCACGCCTCGCTCGCACTGCCGGTGGAGACGCTGCTTCCCAGTGGCTTCTGGGACGCCTTTCCGGCCGCCCTGCGTGACAGCTCCACGTTCCGCGGCAGCGCCTACGCGGTGCCGTTCTTCACCGACAGCACCTATCTCTTCTACCGCAAGGACCTCCTCGCCAAGCACGGGCTGCGCACCCCGCGCAGCTGGGAGGAGTTGCTGCACACCTCCCGCACGGTGCAGAGCGCCGGCGACGTGGAGACCGGATTCCTGTGGCAGGCCGGGGTGTCCGAGTCGCTGACGGCCAACGTCACCGAATTCCTCGCCGACGCGGGCGCCGAGATTTTGGACTCCCGGGGCAGGGCGGTGCTGGGCGGGGCCGAGGCGGAGCGGGCCTTCTCGCTCATGGCCGACTTCACCGCACAGGGAGTCTCGCCCCGCACCGTGGCCACGTACAAGGAGTCGGACTCGCAGGACGCCTTCGCCAACGGACGCGGGCTGTTCCTGCGCAACTGGTCGTACGCCTGGGTCAACGCGAGCAATCCGAAGGTCTCCCGTGTAGCCGGCAAAATCGCGGCCACCCTGCGTCCCGGCTTCGAGGGAACCGGCCGCTCCGGTGTCTCCTGCGCCGGCGGCTGGAGCAACTTCGTCAATCCCAGCTCCCAGCAGCTGGGCGCCGCCATGGAGTTCGCCCGGTTCTGCGCCGGGAGCGAGGTGCAGCGCCTCCTCGCCCAGGAGGCCGGCGTCATCCCCGCCATGACCTCCGTGTTGAGCGGCCCTCAGGCGCGTGCGGCGGGCGACCCCACAGTCCTGCGCGCCGCCGACCTGCGACTCGTCGCCCGGCCCGTGCAGACCCCCTACTACCCGCAGGTCAGCAAGGCGCTGTACACCCCGGCGAACGCGGTCGTACGCGGCAGCCTCTCCCCCGCGGCCGGTGTCCGCGCCGCACGTGAAGGGCTGCGTACGGCCCTGGAAGGAAAAGCGCTGTGAGTTCAGTGCAGCATGCGAGGGCAGCGACGAGGACAGGGGGGACGGTGACGACCGGCCGCACCGGCGACGCACCGCCCCAGTCCCGGCGGTCCCCGAAAAGCGCGCCCCCAGGCTTCGCCGCCCGACGTCGCGCCCGCACCGGGTGGCTGTTCGCCTCCCCCGCTCTCCTGATCATCGCGGCGGTGACGGTCTTCCCCGTCGCCTTCTCGCTGGTGCTGTCGTTCTGCGAGGTCCGGCTGGAGTACGGCGGCCTGCGGATCGGTTCTCCCACCCTCACGCACTACGAAACGCTCCTGACGCACTCCGAGTGGTACAGGGCACTCGCGTTCACGCTGGGCTTCACCGTCGTCTCGGTCTTCATCGAGCTGGTCCTCGGGACGCTCACAGCACTCGTCCTGGAACGGCTCGGGGCTGCCCGCGGGTGGATCCTCGCCCTGCTCCTGCTGCCCTGGGCGCTGATCAACGTGGTCGCGGCGCAGCTGTGGTCGTATCTGTTCAACGGCACCTACGGCGCGGTGACCTGGCTCTGCGAGCAACTGCTCGGCTACCGGCCCGACATCCTCGGCGAGCCGGTGCCCGCGATGGCGGCGATGGTCGCCGTCGACGTGTGGAAGACGACGCCGTTCGTCGCGATCGTCGTGCTCGCCGGTCTGATGCTGATCCCGGGCGACGTCTACGAGGCCGCCGAAATCGACGGGGCGAGCGCCTGGACGACGTTCTGGAAAGTCACGCTGCCGCAACTGCGGCCCATCGTCGCCATCGCGGTCCTCTTCCGCATTCTCCAGGCGTTCGGAATCTTCGACCTGCCGTTCGTCCTCACCCAGGGCGGCCCGGGGACGGCCACTCAGTCGGTGGCGATGCTGGGGTACCGGATCCTCTTCCAGAACCTCGACTTCGGGGGCGGTGCCGCCGTCGCGGTCACCACTGCCGCCATCGTCCTGGCCTGCTGCCTGTTGTTCCTGCGCGTCTTCCGCGCCCAAGTCGACGAGGAGGGGCGGGCATGAGCCGCCACGTCCCGCGCACAGGCGTGCGCCGTTACGTCAATGCCGTCAACCTCGGCGGGCTGGTGATCGCGATGTGCGCCACGCTGCCCCTGATCTGGATGGCGTCCGCCTCCCTCAAGGGGCCCGGCGAGATCAGCACGACGCCGCCCTCGCTGCTGCCGGCCCATCCCACCCTCGGCAACTACGAGACGGCGTTCTCCCGGAACGGCATCGGCCACTACTTCCTCAACAGCGTCGTCGTGGCCTGTTGCTCAACGGTGCTGATCCTGTCCCTGGCATTCTTCGCCGGCTACGCCCTCGCCCGGCTGCCGTTGCGCGGCCGCGGAGCCGTCATGACAGCGCTGCTGATGCTGTCGGTCTTCCCGCCGATCGCCCTGCTCGTGCCACTGTTCCTCATGGAGCGTCAGGCAGGTCTGCTCAACAGCTACCCGGGACTCATCATCCCGTACGTGGCACTGAATCTGCCGTTCGCGATCTGGATCATGCGCAACTACCTCAGCGGTATCCCGGGGGAGCTGGAGGAGGCCGCGGCCATCGACGGTGCCGGCCCGCTGCGCACCGCCGTGACGGTGATCCTGCCGCTGGCCCGGCCGGGGATGTTCACGGCGGGGGTCTTCTCCTTCACCGCGACCTGGTCGGAATTCCTGCTCGCGCTCACCTTCAACGGCTCCGACGCCCGCCGCACCGTCTCCGTCGGCATAGCCCTGTTCACCAGCCAGTACCAGGTGCCGTACGGGGTGATCTTCGCCGGTGCGATGGTCGCCACCGTGCCGATCGCGGTCCTGGTGCTGATCTTCCGCCGGTCCGTCGTCTCCGGCATGACCACCGGCGCGGTGAAGGGCTGAGCGGGCGGGCCCCGTACAGCGTGAGGGCCGGTCCAGCCGTCACGCTCCTGACTTCCGCACATCCGCGCCCCGTCCCGGGTGCACGCCCGAGAGGTAGACACATGTTCCACCACGAATCCCCCGCCTCCTTCCCGTCCTCCCCCCGCGACGCGGACTGGTGGCGGCAGGCGGTCATCTACCAGATATACCCCCGTAGTTTCGCCGACTCCGACGGCGACGGCCTCGGCGACATCCCCGGCGTCACCTCCCGGCTGGACTACCTCGCCGACCTCGGCGTGGACGCCGTCTGGCTGAGCCCGTTCTACCCTTCACAGCTCGCCGACGGCGGCTACGACGTCGCCGACTACCGCGATGTGGACCCGCGGCTCGGCACCCTCGACGACTTCGACGAGATGGTCGCCACGGCCCGCCGGCTCGGCCTGAGAATCATGGTCGACATCGTTCCCAACCACTCCTCCGACCAGCACGTCTGGTTCCAGGAGGCACTCCGGGCCGCCCCCGGATCGGCCGCCCGCGAGCGCTACGTCTTCCGCGACGGGCGGGGTGACGACGGTGAACTGCCGCCCACCGACTGGCCGTCCAGCTTCGGAGGCCCCGCCTGGACCCGGGTGGCGGACGGCCAGTGGTATCTGCATCTGTACGCGCCCCAGCAGCCCGACTTCAACTGGGACAACCCCGAGGTCCGTGAGGACTTCCACGACACCCTGCGGTTCTGGTCCGACCGGGGTGTCGCCGGTTTCCGCGTCGATGTCGCCCACGGCCTCGCCAAGGACCTGCGCGCACCGCTGCGCGACCTCGGTGACCAGCAGAGCTACCAGCCCGACGCCCTGCCGGTCGACGGCAGTCATCCGCTGTGGGACCGTGACGCGGTGCACGAGATCTACCGCGGCTGGCGGCAGGTGTTCAACGCGTACGACCCGCCGCGCTTCGCCGTCGCCGAGGCCTGGGTGGGCACCTCACGGCGCATGGCGTACGCCTCCGCCGACGGGCTGGGCCAGGCGTTCAACTTCGACTTCCTCGGCGCGAGGCTCGACGCCGGCGAGATGCGCGCCACCATCGACACGGCGCTCGCCGACGCCCGCCACGCCGGTGCGACGAGCACCTGGGTGCTCTCCAACCACGACGTCGTACGTCATGTCTCGCGCTATGCCCTGCCCGGCGACCACCGCAAGCGCGACATCGAGGCGTGGCTGCTCACCGACGGCCGGGAACCGGCCCCGGACCTGGCGGCGGGTGAACGCAAGGCGCGGGCCGCTGCCCTGCTGATGCTGGCGCTGCCCGGTTCCGCGTATGTCTACCAGGGCGAGGAACTGGGCCTTCCCGAGGTCGCGGACCTCGACCGCGCGGACCTCCAGGACCCGATGTGGGTACGCAGCGGCGGACGCGTCAAGGGACGCGACGGCTGCCGCGTACCGCTGCCGTGGACCACTGAGGGCACCAGCTTCGGGTTCGGCTCCGGGGGCTCGTGGCTTCCGCAGCCCTCCGGCTGGGGCCGGTACGCGGCGGAGGCACAGAGCGGGGACGCGGGATCCTTCCTGCAGCTGTACCGCGAGGCCCTGCGACTGCGTCGCACGCTGGTCGCGGACGAGACGCTGGCGTGGACCGGCCCGCAGGAACCGGCACATCAGGGACTGCTGCACTTCGAGCGCGCCGGCGGCTGGCAGACCGTCAGCAACCTGTCCGACGAGCCCGGGCGGCTGCCCCGGGGGGAGGTCCTGCTCGCCTCCGCGCCGCTGACCGATGACACGCTCCCACCGTGGACCACCGTCTGGCTGAGGACCGGGACCGCGTCCGTCTCCCGGTCCGGCCGCTGAGGCACGGGTCCGGCCCCTCGCGCCGTGAACGGAGGGGCCGGCTCACGGCCGGGATCCGCCGCGCCAGCGGCCCGGGTCGATCCTGCCCGCGTACAGGGGGAGTTCGATCGGGAGTTGGTCGTCCGCGAACGGGTCCCACACCCGGGTGAGGCCCGCCGTCCCCCGCGCGCGCACCCTCCGTGCCTCGGCGAGGTCCAGCACGTCGGTCAGGACCTCCTCGGGGCCGGGCCCGGCTTCGGCGCGCGTATGCCCCTCGGGGTCCACGACGACGCTGCGTCCGATGCCGTCGGGCGAAGCGGCGTTGAGGCTGGCCATGAAGACCTGGTTCACGATCGCGTTGGCCTGGGCCAGCACGACCTCCTGGGCGCGGTCGACGGTCGGTGTGCGCACCAGGTTGAGCACGAGGTCGGCGCCCTGCCAGGCCAGGTGGCGGGTGGTCTCCGGAAACCAGGCGTCGTAGCAGATCGTCAGGCCCACGCGTCCGTGGCCCTCGATGTCGAAGACCACGAAACTGCTGCCGGACGCCGTGGTCTCGTACGGCCGCCACGGGAAGATCTTGCGGTACTCGGCGACCCGTTCGCCGGTGGGCGAGTAGACGGGGGCGGTGTTGTAGACCTTACCGTCCGAGCCTTTTTCGTAGACGCTGCCGGGCACGAGCCAGATGCCCAGTTCGCGGGCGAGGACCGCCAGCCGGGTGCCGCGGGGGCCGTCCAACGGCTCGGCCGCCTCGGTCATGACCGTCCCGGGGTCCTCGCCGGGCTCGTGGCCACACAGATGCAGCTCCGGGTAGGCGAGCAGGCGTACGCCGGGATGCGCTTCGACGACACGGCGTACGTCTGCGGCGAACGCGTCCGGATCGTCGGCGGCGTGGTGGAGCGCCGCCGCCTGGACGAGGCCGATCGTCAGGGGGACCGTCATGTCGAGCAACTTTCCGTGCAGGGGGGTGTCCCGTGGCTGTCCGGTGGGGTCTGCGGGCGCTGGTCCCGGAGCGCTGACGAGCCAATCATCGCGTCTGCCTCAGGGCAAGATCCCCTCACCCAGCACCATCCACAGGGAGAACCAGTGGCTCCGTGGTAGAACGAGAGCCACCGCGTCCGCGCTGCGCACGACCGCCCCGGACGTGCCTCACCGATCCGACAGGACAGAGGAACACGCATGACCCTCACCCAGCTGAGGGCCTTCGTCGAGGCGGGGCGACTGGGGTCGTTCACCGCGGCGGCGCAGGCCATGGACATCGCCCAGGCATCTGCCTCCGAACTGGTGCGGCGCCTGGAGGCGGAACTTGACGCCGAGCTGTTCGTACGGGGCAGCCGCACCCTGACCCTGACCTCGGCCGGGCAGGAACTGCTGCCGTACGCCCAGCAGGCCCTGGAGGCCGCCGCGAGCGGGACGCGGGCGGTGCGCTCGCTGGGCTCCCTGGGCGGAGGAACGGCGACCTTCGGTGTTCTGCGCAACGCGGACTACTACCTGCTGTCCAACCTCGTGCAGATGTTCCATGCCCGGTATCCGTCCGTCAGGGTCAGGCTCGTGGGGCAGAACTCGTCGGAGACCGCGGCCGCCGTGGCCGCGGGCCGGATCGAGGCGGGCCTGGTCGTCCTGCCGATCGACGACGAGGGGCTGGTGGTGACCCCGCTCCTGCGCGACGAGGTCTTCTACATCAGCGCGAGCGAGGAACGGACCCGCGTCCCGGTGACGATGGAGGCGTTCGCCCGAGCGCCACTGGTTCTCTACGACGCCCATTACGGCTGGCAGGACCCCACCCGGCGGCAGATCGCGGAGCGGGCCCAGCTCGCCGGGGTCGCCATCGACCCGCTCATCGAGCTGGAGCGCGTGGAGGCCGCGCTGGGCCTGGTGGCGGCCGGGGTGGGCGACACGATCGCCAGCCGGGCGGTGGTCGCCGGCCCGTCGTTCCCGCCCGGGCTGCGCACTGCCTCGTTCGCCGACCCCCTCTACGACACGATCGCCCTCGTCAAGCGGCGGGGACATCCGCTGTCGCGGGCCACGAGGGAGCTCGCCCGACTGGCCGAGGACACCCTGCGCGAGATCCGTACCGACCTCGGTCTCTGAGCCGCAGCGTCAATCCATGGATCAGGGAAACCCTGTGGTTCGGACAGGACTCGCCCCTCTGGTCCTGTGGCAGCGAGACGTCTAGCGTCCCTGCCATGCAGATCACGCACGACGAAGCACAGTCCCTCCCCCCGTTCCAGTGGCTCAAGAAGCCGTCCGTGGACGGCCCCCCGGCCCAGCGCGACCCCAAGGTGGTCGAGCGGGTCTCTCAGATGCTGAAGGAGATCGAGCACAAGGGTATGGACGCGGTGCGCGCCTACGCCCAGGAGCTGGACGGCTGGTCCGGCGACGTGGAGATCGGGGCCACCGAGCTCAAGAAGTCGGGGGACGCCCTGCCCCCGGACGTCCGTACCGCCCTGGAGATGGGCTACGAGCGCACCCACCGGTTCGCCTCCGCGCAGCGGGAGCACCTGACGGACTTCGAGGTCGAGGTCGCTCCGGGTGTCGTCGGCGGCCAGCGATACGTTCCCGTCTCCCGGGTCGGCGCGTATCTGCCGGCCGGCCGTTTCCCGCTGCTCGCCAGCGCCTTCATGACGGTGAACGTGGCGAAGACCGCCGGTGTACCCACGGTGCTGGCGTGCACTCCCCCGTCGGGTGAGCACGGCGCTCACCCCGCCGTCCTCTACGGCGCCCATCTGTCGCGCGCCGACCGGGTGTTCGCGCTCGGCGGTGTCCAAGCACTCGGCGCGATGGCCTTCGGTCTGCTCGGCGAGGCCCCGGTCGACATGCTGGTCGGCGCGGGCAACGCGTTCGTCACCGAGGCCAAGCGGCAGCTGTTCGGCCGGGTCGGCATCGACCTGCTGGCCGGCCCCTCCGAGGTCGCCGTCATCGCAGACGACAGCGCCGACCCCGAGTGGGTCGCGGCGGATCTGCTGGGCCAGGCAGAGCACGGCCCCAACTCGCCCGCCGCGTTGATCACCACGTCCGAGAAACTGGGACGCGCGGTGATCGCGGAGATGGACCGTCAGCTGGAGTCCCTGGTCACCCGGGACATCGCCGGCCCGGCGTGGCGTGACTTCGGGTCCGTCATCGTGGTGGACGACCAAGCCGACGCCGTCGCCGTCGCCGACGTCATCGCCCCCGAGCACCTGGAGATCCAGACCGAGGACGACGACTACTACCTGGAGAACCTCACCAACTACGGCTCGCTGTTCATCGGGGCGTGGTCGACGGTCGCGTACTCCGACAAGGGGATCGCCGGCACCAACCACGTGCTGCCCACGGGCAAGACGGCCCGCTACAACGCGGGGCTCTCCGTCTCCCGCTTCCTCAAGCCGCTGACGTATCAGCGCGCCTCGAAGGAGGGGACCGCTTCCCTCGCTCCCGCCGTCGAGCGCATCTCGGCGTTCGAGGGGCTGGCCGCCCACGGTGCCACGGCGACGCTCCGCATCGACCGGATCGGGCGGACGTCCGACGCATTCGACGAGGTCCCGGCCGCTCTGCGCGACCAGCTCTGACCGCTCTCCCGTGCCGCCGCTCCGCGTGCGGCGGCACGGGAACGCCGGTGCGTGCCTCCCTACGAGCGAGCCCTGTCGGTCGCGTCCCGGGCCGCACCGGCTCCCCCCGACACCGCCCACACCCGAGGTCCCCCATGCGACACCGCCCGTCCGCGCCGTCCTCGCCTCCCGGAAGCGGGAGCGGGAGCGGCACCGCTCTCACCCAGGGCCTCAAGGGCCGCCAGATCACCATGATCTCCATCGGCGGAGTGATCGGCGCCGGCCTCTTCGTCGGTTCGTCCACCTCCGTGGCCGCCGCGGGGCCGGCCGTCCTGATCTCGTTCCTGCTGGCGGCCGCGCTCGTGGTGCTGGTCATGCAGATGCTGGGCGAGATGGCCGTCGCCCAGCCGGACACGGGCTCCTTCTCCACCTACGCCGACCGCGCGCTGGGCCGCTGGGCGGGCTTCTCGATCGGCTGGCTGTACTGGTGGTTCTACATCCTCGTCATTCCCATCGAGGCCATCGCGGCGGGCGAGGTGATCGCCGGTCCGACCTCGGTCCCCAGCTGGATCCCGGCGCTCCTGGTGATCGCCGCACTGGCGGGCAGCAATCTGCTCGCGGTGCGCAACTACGGAGAGTTCGAGTACTGGTTCGCCCTCCTGAAGGTCGTCGCGATCGTGGCGTTCCTGGTCCTGGGTGCGCTGGCCGTGCTCGGTGTACTGCCGGGCTCGGACACCCACGGCGTGTCGAACCTCTGGAGCCACGGCGGTTTCGCCCCGCAAGGCTCCATGGCCGTCATCGCCGGCCTGCTCACCGCGATGTTCAGCTTTCAGGGCAGCGAGATCGTCACCATCGCAGCCGCCGAGTCCGAGGAGCCGCGCAAGAACATCAAGAAGGCCGTCCGCGCCGTCGTCTGGCGGCTGGGCCTCTTCTACATCGGCTCGATCCTCATCGTCGTCTGCCTCGTGCCGTGGAACGCCGACGACCTGGCGGCCGGCTCGTACCAGGCCGCCCTCGACCGGATGAACATCCCGGGCGCCGCGTGGATCATGGACATCGTCCTCGTCGTCGCCGTGAGCAGCTGCCTGAACTCCGCTGTCTACACGGCGTCCCGCATGATGTTCTCGCTGTCCGGCCGAGGTGACGCCCCCGCCGCCTTCGCGCGTACCTCGCGGCGCGGAGTGCCCGCCAACGCGGTCGTGGCCTCCACGGTCATCGGGATCGCCGCGGTCATCGCCAACTATCTGCTGCCGGAGGTCTTCTCGTACCTCATCGCCTCCAGCGGGGCGATCGCCCTGATGATGTACATGGTCATCGCGCTCACGCAGTACGCGACCCGCCGCAAGGGGGGCCGGCCGGCCGAGGTCCGGATGTGGGCGTTCCCCTACCTCACCCTCGCCACGGTCGCCTTCATCGCCGGGGTGCTCGTGCTCATGGCCGTGCTGCCGGGCCACCGGCTGGAGCTGTGGCTCTCCCTGGGGCTCGCCGCCGTGCTCGTCGCGGTGGGAGCGGCGCGGCAGCGCCGGGCGGGTGCCAGGGGCGACGGTCCGGCGGCGCGCCCCTTGGACACGGAGCGGATTGCGGAGCAGGCGGCACGATGAGGCCGGGGCGGCTCAGTGGGCGCGGGCGTGCGTGGCGCGGGGGACGAACTCCGTCGGCAGGACCAGGCGCTCACCGGCCGGGTCGACCTCCTTGGCGATCCGCCGCACCAGCAGGCGCGCCGCCTGACGCGACAGCTCCCGCAGGTCGTGCCGGACGGTGGTGAGCCGGAACACCTCCCAGGCCGCCATCGGGAGGTCGTCGAAGCCGATGACGGTGAGGTCCTCGGGGACCCTGACACCCGCCGCGAGCGCCGCGTTCAGGACGCCGATGGCGACGACGTCGTTGCCGCAGAACACCGCCGTGGGCGGCTCGTCCGCGTCGAGGAGGGCGGGCAGCGCGCGGTAGCCGGTGTCGTACTCGAAGGCCCCACGCACCACCCGGCTCTCCGGGAGCCCTACGCCCACCTCGGCGAGGGCCAGCCGGAAGCCCAACTCGCGCTCGCGGCCGGTCGTGGTGTTGGCGGAACCGAAGATCCCGGCTACACGCCGGTGCCCCAGGTTCACGAGCTCCCGCGCGACGAGCCGTCCGCCGCCCTCGTTGTCGACGACGGAGGCGAAGTCGTCGCTGCGTCCGGTGTCGCGGTTGAGGAAGACGTAAGGCATGCCACGCCGCTCCAGCTGGGCCGGCAGGCGGGAGTCCGTGGTGGCGGTGGCGAGGACGACCCCGTCCATCGACTGGTCGAGCAGCTTCTCCTCGGCGACCGCCTCGTCGGACCGCTCGGTGATCAGCATCATCCGGTAGCCGAGACTGCTCAGTTCGTCGTGGAGCGGGGCGATGACATGCGGATAGAAGGGGTTCGTCAGATCAGTGACGATGACGCCCACCCGCCGGGTGGCGCTCGTCGACAGCGTGCGCCCGGCCTCGCTCGGCACGTAGTTCAGCGCTTGGGCCGCCCGCCTGACCTTCTCGCGGGTGGCCTGGGAGACGCGGGGGTCGTCACGCAGCGCGCGCGAGACGGTGGGCTGCGAGACACCTGCCAGCCTGGCCACGTCGTGACTGGTGATCCCCATCGGCTCTCTCCTCGTCGCCATCGGAGCCGCCCGACCGCGCCTCCGGACCAGTATACGTATGCCGTACGCACACGTCGCCCTGTTCCGCCCAGGGCGTCGTGGCACACGCGCAAAGCCCGCATGGCCAATTGACGCACCCAGCCCCCTTGACATCCGACGCAGCGGCACCTGTCATGAGATACATACGTATTCACACGCAAGGAGCAGTCATGCCTGATGTCGTCGTATCACCCAGCGAGCTGGCCCGCCGCACGGTCCGGCGCAGCGACTTCGTCTCCTGCAACCAGGCTTTCATCGACTGCCGTACGCCCGGGTCGGATCGCAAGGAGAACTACGCGATGATCGGGCCGGGCGTCTCGCAGGCCGCCGGTCAGCACGTCAACCTCCGGCTGCCGCACGGCTACAACATCGGTGCCGCCGCGATGCCGAACGGCATCACCAACAACCTCCATCTGCACTACACCGCCGAGGTGTTCGTCTGCACCGAGGGCGAGTACCTGCTGCGCTGGGGCGCCGACGGCACCGAGGGTGAACTCACCCTCAGGGCCGGCGACATCGCCTCCATCCCCACCTGGATCTTCCGCGGCTTCACCAACACCGGTCCGGACGACGGCTGGATGTTCACCGTGCTGGGAATGGACCACACCGGCGGCATCATCTGGGGCCCATCGGTCCTGCGGGAGGCAGGGAAGCACGGCCTGTACCTCACCGCGGACAACCAGCTGGTCGACACCGTCGCCGGCGACGCCCTCCCGCCGGAGTCCGAGCTGGTCAGCCCGATGACGCAGGATCACATCGACCGGCTGCGCCACTACACCGCCGACGAGATGAAGCGCCGGATCGCCGCCGCGGACGAGCTGGTCTTCTCCGAGCACCCCTTCCTCGACAGCACCCTGCCCGGCGGCGGTGCCCGGCTGAGCTGCGTCATCGGGTACGGCATGACGGAGGACCCGCATCAGGAGCCCCGCGTGTTCAATCCGCACGGGCACAACGTCGCCTGGCTCCGCGCCGACCCCGGGCAGGGTGTCTCGGCGCACCGCCAGCACGAGACCCAGACACTGATCGTGAAGGACGGCCTGTGGGAGGTCACCCTCAACCGCACCGACCCCCTCCCCGTCCGTCTCGGCCCCCGCGACATGCTCTCCGTCCCGCAGGATGCCTGGCGCACCGTACGCAATGTCGGCGACGAACAGGGCGACCTCCTCGTGGTCAACTCCGGTGACGGACGCGTCCGTCTGGAGTGGGACGAGGAGGTGCGCAGGAGTGCGGCGGACGCGGGCCTCGGCATCGACCACAACGGCTACGTCGCCCCGTACGCCCTGCTGCCCCGCTCCGCGCGCTTGCGGTGACCGACGTGGATCACGGGGACACGGGCCGTCCGCTGCCGCTCGTCGTCGTGCCCGGGATGTTCTGCGACGCGAACCTGTGGCGCGACGTGGACTTCCCCGAGGGCCACGACGTCCACCACGTCGCCCTGCGACGGGGGGACATCGGGGCGCTCGCCGAGGACGTGCTCGCCGCGGTGGCGGGACCGTTCGTGCTCGTCGGGCTCAGTTTGGGAGCCATCGTCGGCTTTGAAGCACTGCGCCGGGCGCCCGGGCGCATCGCGGGACTGTGCGTGATGGCGACCAACGGGGGCCCGCCGCATCCCGGGCAGTACGCGGCCTGGCGGGCGATGGACGAGCTGATCACGGCCGGCCGGTTCTCGCACGTCGTCGAGCAGACACTGCCGGACATGTTCCCCGACCGCAGCCCCACGCCCGAGGCCGCTGGGCGCTACCGGGCCATGGCGCACGCGGTGGGCGCCACCGCCGCCCGCGCCCAGCTCGCCGCGCAGGCGACCCGCACCGACGCGGCCCCCGCGCTGCGGATGGCCCGCTGCCCCACCGTCGTACTGGCCGGGGAGCGGGACACCCTGTGCCCGCCCTCCTACCACCGGGCTATCGCGGACCTGGTCCCCGGAGCCGCCCTGACCCTGCTGCCCGACGCAGGACACCTGCTGCCGTGGCAGCGGCCGGAGGCGGTCTCGGCCGCACTGCGCGAACTCGTCGCGGCCACCGGCGGTACGAGACCGGCGCCCGCCGCTCCATGAACGCACCACCCCCGCCCCTTTCAACCTCACCGGAAGAGAGCCGTCATGCCCCGACACCTCAAGTCCCCCCTCCCCGCCGCGCAGGTGAGCGCGGCCCGGGCCGATGTCGCCGAGCGCGTCCACGCCATCCTCGGCGACATCCGCCGGCGCGGTGACGACGCGGTCCGCGATTACTCCGAGAAGTTCGACAAGTGGAGCCCCGACTCGTTCCGCCTCAGCGCCGACGAGGTCCGCCGGATCGTGTCGCGGGTGCCCGGCACGGTCTTGGACGACATCCGCTTCGTACAGCAGCAGGTCCGTACGTTCGCGCAGGCCCAGCGTGACTCGCTGGCCGACGTCGAGATCGAGACGCTGCCCGGCGTCCGCCTCGGGCACCGGCACGTCCCCGTGGCCGCCGCCGGGGCGTACGTGCCCGGCGGCCGCTACCCCCTGACGGCGTCGGCCCACATGACGATCGTGACCGCCAAGGTGGCCGGCGTTCCCCGCGTCGCCGCCTGCACACCGCCCATCCGGGGCGAGATCCCCGCCGCGACGGTCGCGGCGATGCACCTCGCGGGCGCCGACGAGATCTACCTGCTGGGCGGCGTCCAGGCCGTCGCGGCGCTGGCCGTGGGCACCGAGACCATCGGCCGCGTCCCGATGCTCGCGGGACCGGGCAACGCGTACGTGGCGGAGGCCAAGAGGCAGCTGTTCGGCGAGGTCGGCATCGACCTGTTCGCCGGACCGACCGAGATCCTGGTGATCGCCGACGAGAACGCGGACCCGTTCGTCGTGGCCGTCGACCTGCTGTCGCAGGCGGAGCACGGCCCGGACTCCCCCGCCGTGCTGGTCACGACGTCCGAACAGCTGGGCCGCGAGGTCGAGCGGCACATCGAGCGCCTGCTGCCGGGCATGCCCACCAAGGACTTCGCCGGACCCGCCTGGCGCGACCACGGCGAGATCGTGGTGGCCGACACCCTCGACGAGGCCTTCCGGATCGCCGACTCCTACGCCAGCGAGCACGTCGAGGTCCTGACCGTGAACCCTCGTCAGGCGCTGGAAAAGATGCGCGACTACGGTGCGCTCTTCCTCGGCGAAGGTACCTGCGTCTCCTACGGCGACAAGGTCATCGGCACCAACCACGTCCTGCCCACCCGTGGCGCCGCCCGCTACACGGGGGGCCTGTGGGTCGGCAAGTACCTCAAGACGGTGACGTACCAGGAGGTCACCGACACCGCGTCCTCCGCGCTGCTCGGCGAGGTGTGCGGCCGGGCCTCGCGCGTCGAGCTCTTCGAGGGCCACGCCCGCTCCGGAGACGTCCGCGCCGCCAAGTACGGCAAGGGCACCCTGCCGTGGAACGAGGAGGGCGCCGCATGAGCGGGCGCGCCGCAGCGTTGGCCGGCCGCGTCGCGCTGGTCACCGGGGGCGGCAGCGGGCTCGGCCGGGCCGTCACCCGGTCGCTGCACGCCGATGGCGCCCGGGTGGTGATCACGGGCCGCAACGAGGCCGCGCTCAAGGAGACCGCGGCACACTTCGGCCCGCAGGTCTCCTACCGCGTCTGCGACGTCTCCCGCCCCGACGACGTCGAGGAGCTCGCCCGGGGGCTGGCCGGTGAGGAGATATCGATCCTGGTCAACAACGCCGGGATCGCCGGCCCGGTCGCCCCGCTGACCGAGGTCACCCCGCAGGAGTGGGACGAGGTCTTCGACGTGAACGTGCGCGGGGTGTTCCTGATGTGCCGGGCCTTCCTGCCCGCCATGACCGGGCGGGGCACGGGTGACGTCGTCAACATCGCCTCGGTGTCGGGCAAGCGCCCCCTGCTGCGGCGTACCCCGTACTGCGCGTCGAAGATGGCGGTCATCGGCCTCACGACCACGCTGGCCGGTGAGGTCGGACCGCTCGGTGTCACGGTCAACTCGCTGTCCCCCGGGCCTGTCTCGGGTCCTCGTATGGAACGCAACTTCCGTCTGGAGGCGGAGCGCACCGGGAGCACCCGTGCGCGCGCCGAGCAGGAGTTCGTCGGACGCTCCGCCCTGGGACGGATGGTCACGGAGGACGAGGTGGGCGAGGCCGTCGTCGCGATGCTGAGCATGCGCGGACTGTGCGGGGCCGACATCGACCTCTCCGCGGGGATGGTGGCCAGGTGACCGCGCACAGCACTCCGCGCCGCAGTCTCAAGCAGAGGCTGACGGACGGCGAGCAGTTGCGGGGCGCCCTGCTGCGGCTCCCCGCGGAGACACTGGTGGAGATGGCCGGGGTCGCGGGATTCGACTACGTCGTCATCGACTGCGAGCACGGCCCTGCCGACACGGCGCTGCTCCAGCAGCACCTGACGGCAGCCGCGGCGCAGGGAATCGACGTCCTGGTCCGCGTCGGCTCGGCCGAGCCGACGCTCGCGCTGCGCTGCCTCGACCTGGGTGCGGCCGGGCTGGTCTTCCCGCACGTGGACAGCCGCGAGGACGCGGCGCGGGCGGTGGCGGCCAGCCACTACCCCCCGTGGGGTGAGCGAGGCTTCGCCACCTACAGCAGAGCGGGCCGGTTCGGCACGGTCACGGCGGCCGATCATGTGGCCTCGTCCCGCCAGACCCTGGTCGTGGTGATGATCGAGACCCGGCGCGCCTGCGAGGACGCCGGGACGATCCTCGGCACCGAGGGGGTGGACGCGGTCCTGGTGGGTCCCGCGGACCTGGCCGTGGACTGCGGCTTCCCGGAGCCGGGCGTCGTCGACGGGCTGACCGCGCGGGCACACGGCGCGGCGCGGGCACACAAGCGCGCGGTGATGACGATCGTGCCGAGTGCCGACGCCGGCCGGACCGCCGAGCGCCAGGGGGCGCAGCTCGTCCTCTACAACATGGCCCATGTCCTCATGGACACCATGCGCGCGTTGGCCGGGCCGGGCACGACGGACGCGGCCGTCCCCCCTGCCTGAGCGCTTCGGGACGGCCGAGGACCGCGCCTGCGGGAACCCGCGGCGGGGCGGCGCGTCCCCCCGCACGCGCCGCCCCGCCGGGCTCCCGGCTGCCGCACTCAGGGGCCCGCCGGACCACTCCCAGCCCACCCTTGACGCCCCGGAGCCGGGTCCATAGTGTTCTCGACCAGCCCCCTCAATCCATACGTATGCACACCTCGTCCCCGCGTGATCGGAGCAGCCATGTCCGCCACAGCGCCACCCGCCCCAGCCGTCAGCTCCCCCCGAGCCGACCCGCAGAAGCGGAAGGCGGTGCGCCGAGCGATCGGCGCGGGAAGCATAGGCAATTTCGTCGAACAGTTCGACTACGGCCTGTACGGCTACATGGCGCCGATCATGGCCCCGGCGTTCTTCCCCGAGAGCGACAGGACCGTGGCGGTCCTCAGCACATACGCGATCATCGCCGTCGCCTGTCTGTTCCGCCCGCTCGGCGGCACCCTCGTGGGCCGCTGGGGCGACCGGGTGGGCCGTAAGAAGACCCTGCTGTGGACCATCGTCGCCATGGGCGTGGCCACCGCCCTGATCGCGGCACTGCCGACGTACCAGCAGATCGGCATCGGCGCCCCGGCGCTGCTCCTGCTGCTGCGCGTCGTCCAGGGCTCCGTCTCCGGCGGCGAGTACGTCGGAGCCGTCGCGTTCATCGTGGAGTGGGCGGAGCCGAACCGGCGGGCCTACTACACGTCGTACGCCTCCAACAGCTGCTTCGTCGGCACCCTCGCCGGCGCCGGTACGGCGGCCCTCACCAGCTGGGTGTTCGAGGGCGAGGCCCTCGACTCGTACGGCTGGCGGCTCCCCTTCCTGCTGGCGATCCCGCTCAGCCTGGTCGGCGTGTGGCTGCGCCGGCATATCGAGGAGACCCCGGAGTTCGTCCGCGCGACCAACGAGGGGACGGATGTCGTCAAGGCCCCCATCCGTGAGGCGCTGCGCTCGCAGTGGCGGCCGATCCTGGTCTTCTGCGGGATCTCGATCATGCTCGCGATCCTGTCCTACACCTGGGTCACGTTCTATCCCCAGTACCTGACCGACACCCTCGGCCTGCCGCGGTGGATGGCCCTCACCTCGAACGCCATCTCCATCGCCGTCCTCATCCCGATGCTGCCGCTGGCCGGCATGCTGTCGGACCGCATCGGGCGCAAACCGATGCTGATCACCGGCGCCGTCGCGTGCATCGTGCTGGTCCCGATCGCCTTCATGGTCGGCGAGCACGGCACCTTCAAAACGGCCGTGGCCAGCCAGCTCATCTACCTCGTGCCGGAGTTCTTCCTCACGGGCATCGTGACCGTCTGCGCGGCCGAACTGTTCACCACCCGCACCCGGTTCAGCGCCAGCGCCATCGCGTACAACAGCTCGTTCTCCATCTTCATGGGCACCACGCCGTTCGTCGCGACCCTGCTGGTCAGCACCTTCGGCACCATTTTCGCCGTCTGGGCCTATCTGGCGGTGGGCGCGCTCCTGGCGCTGGCCGTCGTGAGCGCCTTCATGACCGAGACGTACCGGAGTCAGCTCGGCGCGGACAAGTTCGCCCGCTAGGCCCCATACCGGTGACCTTGGTGGGCCCAGGTCCCCAACGGGCCGCATGGTCCCCGGCTACCCTCGTGACCAGCCGCATACATACGCATTCACACAGCTCACGCACACCACTGAACGGAAAGCACCATGACCCTGGACCCCGTCGCGTACCTCCCCTACAAGGACCCGGACGACTTCATCCGCGAGGTGACCGACCGCATCTGGGTCGACCGCGACATCGCCCACATCGTCGACAATTACGAGCCCGACTCGATCGTGCACGCCAGCCTCGGCACCGTCGTCGGACGTGACGGCGTCATCGAGGGCAGCACGATCCGTATGGGCAGCACGCCGGGCCACATCGGCCAGGCCGAGGACGTGGTGTGGGAGGCGCGCGGCGACGACGCATTCCTCAGCTCGCACCTGGTCTTCTCCGCTGACGAACACCTCGTGGACGGCCACAACATCCGCATCCGCAAGCGCACCGTGGCCAACTGCCTCTACCGGCGTGGCCGGATGGTGGAGGAGTGGGTCGTGCGCGACGACCTCGCCGACTGTCTGCAGCGCGGCCAGGACCCGGCCGAGGCGGCCCGCGAGCTGACCTTCCAGGGGTACAGCGGCTCAATGCTCGACGAGCCGCCACAGGACGTGCTGGTCAACGGGGTCAGCGGTGAGCGTCCGGACGAGTTCCGTCCCGAGTGCGAGATGGTGCTCCGGTTCATCGACGAGGTGTGGACGCAGCGTCAGCTGAACAAGGTCCACGACTACATGGACCGTGACCTGTTCCTCCATACGATCGGCGACCGGACGGTCATCCGGCCCGAGCGCTACCAGGCCGATCTGCTTGCCATGGTCGGCCCGTTCCCCGACGCACGATTCGCGGTCCGGGACATCCAGACCAACTTCTCCCCGCGCTACGCGGGCCTGCGCGTGGCAGTCCTGTGGACCATGCACGGCACCTACCGCGGCAACCCGTCCTTCGGCCCGATCACCGGCAAGCCGGTCACGGTGCTCGGCGTCTCGCAGTTCCTGATCCAGGAGGGCCGCATCGTCAAGGAGGTCCGTGTCTACGACGAGATCTCACTGCGCGCGCAGATCAACGCCGGGCGCGATGAAGGCTCGCAGGTCGAGGCCAACATCTACTGAGCACCCTCGGTCCGGGCGGCCGCCGCCGGTCTTCCGGTGGCGGCCGCCCGCAACCCCCGACCGGTCCGGTCACCGGCCGGCCCTGATCACTTGCGCGGCCTCCTCCCCGACGAGGACACTCGGCGCGCGCAGGCTCCCGGGACACCAACCTGGTCTGGGGCCGGTGCGATGGGCAGCCGCCAACATTCTGCCGCCGACACTCTGCCGCGGGCGGGACAAGCGCGGGAGGCGCTCGACTCGTTCCGTCCGGCCTGTGTCAGGCCGGCTTCTCCGTCCGGCAGCGTGCAGAGCGCGGCGCTCTCTGGTCAGTTCGGCATCGGCCGACGACTGCGGCGGTGCCGGCCTCCAGCCGCAGACACCCGGTCACTGGCCACCCGATGACTCTCCACGTGCCGAAGCCGGGTTCACCGCGCCGCCTCCGGGAAACCACGTCGCCCCACGCCACTGTGGACGTGCCTCCGCCCGCCTGCGCTGCGACTCGGCGACCTACTTCGACGGGGCCGAAGCCGGACCGCTGGGGGCCGGCCCGCCGCCGCCCCGAGTGGCCGAAGAGGCGGAGTGAGTGGCCCGCCGGGCAGACGGCCCGGCGGACCGCTGTGATACCCGCACGCATCTCCGATGATCGGTCGACGCGGCAGCCTTCCCGGGCCGTTCGGGCTCGGTGCTGCCCGGACCAGGTGTACCGGGGCGGTCGCGCGCTCAGCCGAAGGCCGATCCGCACCCCAACAGAGTGACCAGGAGATTGCGTGTCCATCCGGAATCGGATCATCGCGGGCGGTGCTGTCGCCCTGGTGACGGTCACCTTGGGAAGCGTGTCGTTGGCACTGGCCGACGATCCGATCAGTACCCGGACCGTCTCCGGGCAGATGACGTACTACAACGACAGCGGATACGGCGCGTGCGGGAGCCAGGTCGACGCGGCCACCGAGGACCTCGTCGCCGTGTCCCACGCGTGGTGGACGTCCGCCAACCCCAACGAGGACCGGCTCTGCGACGGCGTGGACGTCGAGGTGACCTACGACGGCAAGACGATCACGGTGCCGGTCAAAGACATGTGTCCCTCGTGCGACGCCGGCCATCTCGACCTCAGCCAGACCGCGTTCGAGAAGCTCGCCCCGCTGGAGAAGGGCCTCGTCAAGGGCGTTTCCTGGAAGTTCGTCACCGACGGCGGTAAGGCCATCGCGCTCCCCTCCTCGTCCGGCGAACCGGAGTCGAGTGCCGCGCCGGCGTCCGGCGGGGCGGGCTGGCCCTCCCGGTACGCGGCCCCGTACGTGGAGACGTGGGGGTCGCCCTCCGACCTGGACCGGGCGCGGCAGGCGGGTCTCCGCCACGCCACGCTCGCCTTCGTCCTGGACGGCGGGGGCTGCAAGGCCACCTTCAACGGGAACACCCCGGTCACGGACGCGGGCTGGTTGTCGGCCGTGCAGGGGCTGCGTGGTGCGGGCGGCGACGTGATCGCGTCCTTCGGCGGCGCCTCGGGGACCGAGCTCGGGCAGGGGTGCGACTCCGTGACGGCCCTGCAGGAGCAGTACCGCACCGTCGTGGACGCGCTGGACCTGTCGCGGCTGGACTTCGACATCGAGGGCGCC
The DNA here is from genome assembly GCF_042957125.1 of Streptomyces sp. NPDC008125. Lineage (NCBI taxonomy): Bacteria > Bacillati > Actinomycetota > Actinomycetes > Kitasatosporales > Streptomycetaceae > Streptomyces > Streptomyces sp. NPDC008125. Next base: position 384,495 of record NZ_JBIBHR010000005.1, on the reverse strand, counting down.
GCGCTGGCCGACAGCGCCGCGAACCACCGTCGTAACCAGGCACTGGCGGCGTTGCAGGAGCAGTCCGAGGCCGCGGGTCACCCGCTGGACGTGCAGTTCACGCTGCCTTCGGGGTTGCAGGGCCTGGAGGCGGACGGTGTGGCCATGCTGCAGGACGCCGAGAGTACGGGCCTGCGGGTGTCGCTCGTGAACATCATGACGATGGATTACGGGTCCGCGGTGGGTGACATGGGGCAGACGGCCATCGACGCCGCCACCGCACTGCACGACCAGCTCGGCAGCATCTGGACGTCGAAGTCGTCCGAGGAACTGTGGGCGATGGAGGGCAACACGCCGATGATCGGGGTGAACGACACTCCTGGCGAGACGTTCACCACGGACGACGCCGAGCGGCTGGCCGCCTTCGCCGTGGACAAGGGCATCCGGCAGCTGGCGTTCTGGGCGGTGGGACGCGACCAAGCCTGTCCGGAGGCCGGGACGCTCTCCGATTCGTGCAGTGGCACCGAGCAGAGCGACTACCAGTTCTTGAAGACTTTCGAGACCGTCACCACGACCAGCCCTGGCGTGGAGCCTGCCGCGAAGCCGGTCACCGGCCAGGCGGTGGCGGGCAGCGGCACGCCGACGCCCTCCGCCTCCGCCACGGCGGAACTCCCGGACGACGGCAGCCGGCTCGACGAGGGCGGTACCAACGCGGCTCCGAAGGCCGGCACCGGCGGCGGCATCGACCTGTCGATCTGGCAGCTCCAGGAACCGGTGGGCTCTCCCGGGTCTCCGACCACCATCTCCTCGTCGCAGCTCCAGAGCGGTTACCGGGACGCGTACTTCTTCACCGACGACGACGGCGCCATGACGTTCTGGTCACCGGAGAAGGGCGTCACTACGCCCAACTCCAAGTCGCCTCGGTCGGAGTTGCGGGAGATGAACCCGGGCGGAGGCAGTGCGAACTGGTCGCTCGACGGCACTCACCGGATGAGCGCGACCCTGCGCGTGGTGTCCGTGTCGTCCAACGTGTGCGTGGGGCAGATCCACCTGGGTGAAGGGGGCTCGTCCACCAAGCCGCTTCTGGAGCTGTACTACCACGCCAACGGCGACATCGTCCTGGGCACCGAGAACTCGCCCTCGGGCGGCCAGACCACCCACACGGTGGGGCATGTGGCGGTCGGCGAGAAGTGGAGCTACACCATCGGCGTGTCGGGCGGCGACACCATCGACCTCACGGTCGACGGGAGCACCACCCACTACCCCATCGCCGACTCCTTCAAGTCCTACCAGCAGTACTTCAAGGCGGGGGCCTACAACCAGTCCGCGTCGGACAGCAGCACGGAGGGTGCCAAGGTCGCGTTCTACGCGCTGGACGTCTCGCACGGCTGACCGGCCAGCACGGAGAGACTGGGGCCCGACGCCTGGTGGCGTCGGGCCCCGGTCCGTCCCGTGGTCAGCCGTCGGCACGTCGGAACGGCTTCGCCTCGGCGAAGGTCAGTTGGCGAGCCCCTGGCGACGGCGACGGGTGAACACGTACAGACCGACGCCCACGGCCACGAGGACGATCGCCGCGAGGGTCGTCACAAGGGTGGTGGTGCTGTCGCTGCCGGTGCTCGCCAGAGTGCCGGGGACCGTCGAGTCGGTGGGGGGCTCGTCCCGGGTGGCCGCCGCGGGGGGCGTCGTGGAGGCGGAAGGCGTCGGGGTGCTCCCGGCGGGGGTCTCGCTCGGCGTGGGGACCGGGGAGGGGGAAGTGGGCGTCCCGCTCGGCGACGGCGTCCCGGCGGACGGAGTCGGTGTGCCGGGAGGCGGGGTGGTGGCGGGCGGCGTCGTCGGAGCCTCCGGTGTGGGAGTGACGGGGGGCGCGGGGGTGCAGGCGGCGCCTCCGTTCCAGTGCGCGATGAGGTGGGAACCTATCTGGGAGTCCGGGTAGTGCGGCACCGGCGCTTCCGTGCCGTCGTACTTGCGGTCGCCGCTGTAGAGGTCGATCTGCCCGAAGCACTCGGGGGTGAACGCGGAGACGTCCAGGACCGTCTGCGCCAGGTCCTTGGTGAGGACCACGCTGTCCCAGCCGAGGAACTTCTGGGTGCCCGAGGACGCCCAGTCCGGGCCCTCGGTGCTGTACGAGGCGAGCGAGACGACGTACTGGCATCCCTCCGCCGGCTCGCCCTTGAGCCGCACGTCGACCCTGGTCGCAGGGGCTTCCCCCGCGATGACACCGCCGTTGAACCAGTGCTGTCCACGGTCGGAGGTGTATTCGACGCCGATACGGTCGCAGGAGCGCGCGTCGTGCGCGTGCGCGGACCCGGCACCGCACAGGGGCAGCGCGACGGCCAGCCCGAGAACGGCGGCAGCGCTGCGGGAACGTCTGAGGAAGAGCGAGGGCACCTAATGCTCCTGTACATCGGAGAAGTGGGAACGCTGCGTCCGCGGACCGGCCGGTCGTTCCTGTGAGCGCCGGGAGAAGTGGTCCCGAGAGACGAACCTCGTGGTCACCGGCTCTCGCCACCGGCCGTCGTCCGCGTGCGTGGCCATTCCACATCCGCCGCACCGTCCGGAAACGGTTCCCGCCCGATCTCTGCCCCTCCGTCCGGGGACCCTGCCCCCGCGATGCCTCCCAGGGTCTTTCGTCGGGGTCGGGGCGGGTCCGGGCACGCGAACCCGGCGCGGTCCCAACCAGAGGCCCTGCCCCGGAGACCCCCGTGGCGGGCGGGCCGCGGCGGTCCGGCCGCCCCACGAAAGTCCGGGCAAAGGGCGCTTGATCCGCGGTGCTCCTTCCCGTCAGCCGAGGGAGTCCGGGATCACCTGGGGGCGGTTCCCCCAGGTGGAGGCGTCCTGGCGCAGCAGTTGGACGGCGCCGGTCTCCTCGTTCTCCTCTTCCTCCGGGTCTTCGCCGGAACCTTCGGGGCCCTTGTCGGGTTCGGCGGGCCGGTCCCCCGGGTCGCCGCCGTCTCCGGACCGCGGTGGTTCTCCCGCCCCCGCGAGCTGGACGGTCCCCGACGCGGGGGCGGGCCGCTGGGACGGCCGCCACGTGGTGAGTTCCGGGCCGTCGTCCCCGGTGGCGGAGGCGTCCGGGGCGGGTGCGACAGCGTGCTCGGCCAGTTGTGCGGCGCTTCCCTCGGCGTCCCACATCGCCGGATCGGCGACGGTGTAACGGGAGGCGCCGACTTCGTCACCGGCGTCGGCCGCCGCTCCGCGGCCTGCGAGCGCGAGCAGCAGAGGGCTGAAGCCGGCGGCGGCCACGTCCCAGGCAGAGACGTCGTCGGTGTCCCCCTCGGGTGTGACGACGGCGATCCGGTCGTCCGGCAAGGGGGCGGGTGCCAGGAGGTCGTCCGGCAGGTGGGCGGGCGCCACGGGCTCTTCGCCGCTGATGCCGGTGGCCGTTACCGCGGTCGCCGCGGCTCCGGCGGAGGCCGGTCGGCCCTGGCCCCCGCGTCCCGCACCCGGCGTTGCGGATGTACTGGCGGAGCCGCTGTTGATCCCCGGGGCGCCCAGCGGCACGCCGGCGATCATGGGCATGCCGCCTGCTGGTCCCCACGCCTCGGGCCCGCCGTCCGCCGCGCCCGTGGGCGCACCCGGTGCCGGAGCGGGCGCCCCGGCCGCGGAGCCGTCGTCGGCCGTCGCGGCGGTGGGCACGCGGGTGCCCGGCTCCGTCAGCCCGTGCAGTACGGCCCCGCCGGCCGCAGCGCCCGCGGAGGCCGCCTCGTCGGTCCGTTCCGAGGGGTGGGGCAGCCACGAGGTGGCCGGGCCACCCAACAGCCCGGCACTGTCGGGCCGTTCGCTTTCCGCGTTGCCCCTCGTCGCGGCGCCGGCGGAGCTCGCGCCGGGCATCATCGGCATCATGGGTACCCCGGTTGCCGCCGCGGTGGACGCGCCCTCCGTGGCGGACGCGGAGACGCCGGGCCCGGTGAGGCCCGCGCCGCCGGACGGCGCGCCTGCGACGGGGAGGTCTTCCGTCGTCCCCTGAGCGCCTTGCTCCGCCCACGGCACCACGCCCTCGCCGCCCAGCAGACCCGCCGCGTCCGGACGCTCCGCACCAGAAGCCGCACCAGCCGCACCCGCCCCCACACCCGGAGACATCGGCATCATCGGCATACCCGACCCACCCACACCATCCCCCGACAGACCGGACGCGCCCGCCACCGGAACACCCGCCCCCGGAACACCCTCGAACGCCGCCGGAACACCACCCAACTCCGCACCACCCGCAACAGCACCCGCCACCGGCACGACATCGTCCAACCCACCCGCAGACGCCCACGGCACCACACCCGCACCACCCAGCAGACCCGCCGCGTCCGGACGCTCCGCACCAGAACCCGCACCAGCCGCACCCGCCCCCACACCCGGAGACATCGGCATCATCGGCATACCCGAACCACCCACACCATCCCCCGACAGACCGGGTGCGGAGACGAGGCCGGAGGTGGGCATCGCGGAGGGGGAGAAGCCTTCCGGCAGTCCAGCCACGGCTGTGCCGGTGCCCGGGAAACTCGCGGGAGTGACTCCGGGCAGGTCGGGTGTGGTGGAAGAACCCGTCCAGGCGTCCGGCAGCTCGCTCAGGTTCTGGCCGGAGCCGGAGGAGTTCAGGGTGCCGGTGGACGCCGACGGTATACCGCCCAGTCCGCCGAGGGGGAAGGCGGCCGGGGTGCCGGTGCCCGCCGTGCCGGTCGACGGGTTGAGTACGTCGTCCAGGGCGGGGTTCAACGTCCCGGTGTAGGGGGCGACGGTCGATCCGGCGCCCAGCGCCGGCAGTCCGCTGCCCCCCGTGTACGGGGTCGCGGTGCCGCCCGAAAACGGGTTCGTGGTACCGCCGATACCCGTACCGTCCCCGGTGCCCGGCGTCGCCAGGTCCGGCGAACCGATCCCGTTCCCGCCGGTGGCCAGGTCCGGGGAGGTCAGGCCGCCCGTGTACGGGTTCGCGGTGCCGCCGATACCCGAACCGTCGCCCGTCCCCAGCGTCGCCAGGTCCGGGGTGCTGATCCCGCTCCCCGAACCGGTGGCCAGGTCCGGGGAGGCGGTACCTCCGGTGTACGGGTTCGCGGTGCCGCCCGTACCGCCACCGCCGCCGCCGCCGCCGAGGGTCGAGAGATCGGGAGTGTTGATGCCGCCGCCGGTGCCTCCCCCGGAACCGCCTCCGGTGCCGGTGTTCAGATCGGGGGATTTGATGCCGTTCTGGCCTCCGCCGGCCCCCTTGAGCTGGTCGAGGTCCTTGTCGTCGTTCTTGCCGTCGCCCGTGCTCGCGGGGTCGCTGGTGGGCGGTGTGACGGCCTTGGGCTTCACGTTGTTCAGGGACTGGGTGACGGTCGAGTAGTTGTTCGCGAGGGACTTCAGCACGGACCGCATGTCGTTGGTCATCATCTCGACGATGTCCGGACGCTGACTGACCGGGATGAGGCCGTTGGCCATGGGGACGACGCCGACCCTGATCGCCTCGTTGGCGTACCAGGTGTCGATGGCGTGGATCTGGGCCTGGGCGAAGGTCAGGGAGTTGGAACCTGCGACGAGACTCTGCCCGACCGGAGTGCCGGTGGAACCGCCGGCGAGGGCGGCCGCGTTGGAGAGGACCTCCTTGGAGAAGGTCGTCATGGTGTCCGCGAAGGCGTCCGCCGCGGCGCCCTGCCACGGCGCGCCCTTCCCTCCCGCCAGCGCCTTGGCCTGGTCGGCGAGGCTCTTGCCGACCATCTCCATGACTTCCTGCACGTACTGGAATTCGTTCGCCGCCGTCATCAGGGTCTGCGGGTTGGACACCGAGGACGCCCGGGCTTCCCCGCCGGCGCCCGGGGTCATGTTCGAGCCGCCTGTGACGGCGGCCATGATCTGCTTCCAGTCCCAGCTGTCGTAGTCGGACCTGGAGCCCTGGTTCTTGGTGTCGCCGTAGATCCCGCTGTCGTCCTGCTGGAATCCGGTGGTGTTGTAGTCGTCGGGCATGTGCCTGCGCTCTCGTCCGAAGCCTCGACCGCCGGGACGTCGCTTCGACGGTTGCTGGGGTACCGGACGCCGGACCCGCGGAGTGCGCACGACCGCCGGCTCCGCCGGGGTGTCCGGTGGAGCCGGCGTCCGTGCGGTCCACGACCGGACTTCCGGTGATGCCGCTGTTGTTCAGGGGTGGCCGGTGGGTGCTGCCCGCCCGGCGGAGAACCGCCCGACAGGTCCTACGTGGTGGTGGTCGGGGTCTTCGTCGTATCGGGCTGGTTGACGGTGAGACCGCTGTCGGCCGCCAGCTGCTTGAAGTCCGACGACGCGTCGGAGAAGAGCTCGTTGAGCTCTTTCGTCTTCACCTTGTTGAGTTCCTCGGTGGAGGTGTATTTCTTGCTCATCAGCTTGGCGCCGTTGGCGATGTCAGCGAGTCCCTCGGCCAGGTCGTACAGGATCTTGTAGTAGCGCCCCTGCAGGCCCTCGCCGCCGTTGGCCCCCGAGGTCGCGGTCCGCAGCTGGTAGGCGTCGAAGAAGGCGCCCGGCTGCACCGTGGCCATCGCCTGGACGCGGTCACGTGCCGCGATGACCATCGGCACGAGGAGCTCGATGTTCTTCGCGAACAGGTCAAGAGAGGCGGTGTTCACGACCTCAGGGCCCGAGTTTCCGCCGCCCTTGGGCACGTGCGGCGGGTCCGGCGTGCCGCCCGTCGTCGGCCCGGAGACGGTGGCCGGGCTGTGCACGCTCGTGGGGTCCCATGCCTGGGGATCCGTCGAAGCCGGTTCGGGAGGCATGGCTACTTGCTCCAGAGCTGGGTGCCGTAGTTGACGGCGGAGACGTAGTCGTCACGGCAGGAGGCGGCCGCGCTCTGGGCCTGCTGGGCCAGCGCCCCCATGTTCGCGGTGGCCTGGTTCCACTGGGCCTTGTTCGCGTCGAACAGCTCCTTGACGGAGCTGTCCCAGCCGGCGAGGGCCGCGGTGTTGCCCGAGGCGAACTGCTCGTTCAGGGTTTCGATCTCCGTCTGGACGGTCGTCAGCTGGTCGAGCACCTCGTTGACGGCAGCCCAGTTGATCATGTAAGTCGACATGCTTTTCCTCCATTTTCGAGTGAGTGCGTGGTGAGGTGCGGCCTGCGCGCAGGGCGCGTTTCGCACGTAGCGCCGTCCGTCCCGAACGGGGTCCGACGGCGTCGGGGGCGTGCGGTCGCAAGGCGGAGGGTCGCCCCGACACCGGATGTACCGGGGCGGTCCCGACAGCGCGGCGAGCGCGCGTGCCAGACATCGCCGGGCAGGCGGGACTCTTGGAACACCGCCCGGGAAAGCCTGGAGACCTTGCGATCAAGCCGGCGTGCGCCGGCATCGCGGGCACATCGGCGCGCTCCGGTCGACCGGAGCAAGCTCTTCAGCGATCTCCTAGAAGCCGGTGAGCCCGATGGGCTCCGCCATGGTCGCGCCGACGCGTGCGGTGGCCTGGGTGGTCGTCTCGTGCGTGCTCGCCAGGGCCGAGTGGTTCGCCACGATGCGTTCGTGCATCTGGTCGAGCACGCTGCCCACGATCTTGTAGTTCGCCAGCCAGGCGGTCATCGCGTTGGCGAAGTTGGCGCCGGCCTCTCCCGTCCAGCCGGCCTCCGCCTCCGCCGTCAGGGCCTGCATCCTGTCGGACGACGCGCGGTGGCTCTCCAGAGTCGACAGGTGAACCTGGCCCGACTTCTGCATGCCCTCGCTGTCAAAAGCCTCAAGTCCGGAACCTGTGGCCATTACGGAACCTCCGCACGATTTGGTGTGATTGATGGAGCTTTCACTCCGTGGTGGTTATCCTGCCCGCACCTCTGAGGTGGTGACAGCTCAACCGCCCCGCCCTGCCCGGTGTGACACACCCCCTGCCCCTGTGACCCGGGGGCGAACACCCGGTTACGCCACAGCCACCGCGACCGCCCCGTCCAGCCCGTCCGTCTCCGGGGTCGGCGGCAGGCCTCCTGGCGGGCCGGGGAGACTCGCGGGGCCGATCGTCCGGGACATGGCGGCGTCGGCCACCTGTTCGGCGCTCAGGTGGGCGCCGAACGCCCCGCCCGTCGGCGGCGTTCGGGAGAATCGTTCGGCCAGGGCACCTACCACCTCGTCCGCCACGTCGAAGCCGAGCGCTGTCAGGCGCCGTGCCGCCAGCCGCGCCAGCTCCTCGGCCGTATACGGCGTGAAATCGAGCCGTCCCGCGAAACAGGCCGCGAGCCGGCGCCCCTCCGGACCGGACAGCAGGCCACCGAGCTGTTCCGGATCGGCGGACAGGGAGACCGCCGTGCCGGCACGGTCCGGAATCGTGGCGGCGAGCGCCGTGACGAGGGCGGTGCGTTCCTCGGCCGGCCGCCCGGAGAAGTCCCGGTCGAGCTCCAGCAGCAGCAGTCCGCCGGCCGCCTCCTCGAACAGCCCCGAAACGTACGCCTGGGCCTGTCCGGGCCAGCGGGCCGGCATGGCGGACAGCTGGGCCCGGTGCACGGTGCCGGCCGGGAGGACACCGAGTTCGGCGAGGGCCTTGGCGTAGAGCACCGCGACGGCGTCGCGTCCGCTGCCCTCCGCTCCCGCGAGGACCAGGTTGGCCGCCTCGGCCGGCATCGTGCCGGCCCGGTGCGCGGTGGCCAGGGCGGCGAGACCGGGCTCCAGTGCCCGGCGTACCTCGTCGAGACCGATCAATGCGGAGATCCTCGTGAGCGCGGTGCTTGTCGCCGCCCCGCCCGCCGGGCCCTGCTCAAGGGCGACCGCGTCGGCCTCCTCCTGGACCGGCGGGTCCGCTTCGGGCACCGTCTCGACATCCGCCCCGGTGAGCCGGCTCAGCTCGGAGTCCCTGCCGGGCGGAGACATGGCCAGGCGCGACGCCTGTTTGCTGATCATCGTCTCGAAGAGCTGGCGGGCGACCCGCCCGTTGCCGAAGGTCGGCCCCTTGGGGGTGCGTTCGAAGTAGCCGGCCACCGCCGCCAGTGCGTCGTCCGTCAGCTCGTAGTAGTGCTTGCCGCACAACCCGCGGACGATGGTGACCAGTTCGTCCACCGTGTAGTTGGGGAACTCCACCGTCCGGGAGAAGCGGGACGCCATGCCGGGGTTGGAGGCCAAAAACTGGTCCATCTGCGCGGAGTAGCCCGCGACGATGACGACGATCTCGTCCCGGTGGTCCTCCATCAGCTTCATCAGGGTTTCGACGGCCTCCTGCCCGAAGTCCGGGCCGGTGCCCCTGGACTGGTTGGTCAGGGTGTACGCCTCGTCGATGAACAGCACGCCGCCGAGCGCCCGGTTGACGACTTCGGTGGTCTTGATGGCCGTGCCGCCGATGATCTGCGCGACCAGGTCGGCGCGGGACACCTCAACGATGTGGCCCTTGCTGAGGATGCCGAGCTCCGCGAGGACCGCGCCGTACAGCCGGGCGACGGTCGTCTTGCCGGTGCCGGGGGGGCCGGCGAACACCAGGTGGCGGCTCATCGGAGGCATGGGCAGGCCCATCTCCTCGCGGCGCCGGGTCATCTTGTTCAGGTTGATGAGTCCGGTGACCTCCTGTTTGACGCTCTCCAGTCCGACCAGCGCGTCCATCTCGGCCAGTGGTCCCGTTCCGGTGTGCCGGGCGCGCGGCTGCGCACCGGTGCCGCCTTCGTCCGGCGCCCGCGGTTCCCACGCGGGCCGCGCCCCGGTGTCGTCCGCGTCCCCCGGGCCGGGACCGGAGAAGTCCTCCGTACCGGTCACGTCGACGACGGTGAGCCGCGCGTCGGACCTCATCCGGTGCAGCGCCTGACCCCCGTTGTCCCGGATCTCGCAGCTCTGGACGCGTACCGGCTCCTCGGTGTTGACGCGGACGCCGTCCCCCGCGTTGTCGAACACGACGCAGTGGTCCAACTCCGCGCGGGAGGTGGACTGGAGGTGCACCCCGTGTCCGCGGGACCCGTGCACCCGGCAGCCCACGGCGGTGAGGCTGCCTCCGCCGGCCACCCGGATGCCGTCCGTGTCCGAACCGCCGGCCTCGGTGTCCTTCAGTTCGAGGTGCGCGTCGGCGCCTACGGACATCCCGGAGTCCACCACCACGCAGGACTCGACGACGGCGGAAGCCCCGGTGAGCGTGAGACCCGGGCCGCCCGCGGCGCGCACCCGCACCTCGTGGAAGCGGCCCGTGGCGCCTTCGGCCAGCTCGACGGCGGCGCCCTGGCCTTCCGTCGACACCTCCGACTCGCGCAGGTGGAGCTCCGCCCGGCCCTTGGCGAGAACGCCGGTGGAGCGCGCGGCCACCGTCAGCCGCTCGCCCTGGACGACGGCGCCGTCGACGGCCAGCAGGCCGCGGTCGGTTCCGCGTACCGTCAGGCCGCGCAGTACCGGCCGGCTGGACGCGTCCACCAGCACGCCGACCGGCGTCGCGGAGATCTCGCAGTCCTCCAGGAGCGGACTCGACTTCTCGGTGATCCGCAGCCCGTCGCGGGCGGCGCCGGACAGGGAGCAGCCGCGCAAGGTGGGTGCCGCCCCTCCGGCGACGAGCACGGACTCGCCGCCGGAGCCGGTGAAGGAACAGTCGGTCAGGGTGGTTTCGGCGCCGCTCGTCAGATAGGCGTCGAGACCGGCGCTGCCGGAGACGGTGACCCCGGTGAGTTCCAGACGGCCGTTCTGCTCGGCCACCACGGCCGGCTGGCCGCTGCCGGTGATACGGGTGCCCTCGACGATGCCGTGGGCCTGCCCGTTGACGCAGACGCCGTTGCCTCCGGCCTGGTCGAGCCGGCAGTCACGGACGGTCAGCCGGCCGCGTTCGGCGACCACGACCGCGGACGAGAGCGTCTGGCCGACCATGGTGCCCTCGATGACGTTGGCGCCGGTCGAGGTGACCACGATCCCAGCCCCGCCGGGGCCCGACACCCGGCAGGAACGGGCGATGAGGGTGCCCTGGTGCCAGACCAGGATTCCCGCCCACGCGTTGCCGGAGACCGTGCACTCCTCCAGGGCGGCCTCGCCGCGGCGCACCTCCACGACCGGGGTCTGCTCGCTGCCGCCTTCCAGGACGAGGCCGGACAGCCGGGCCGCCTCCGCGTCGATCACCACGGCGCCGGCGCCGCCCCCGTCGATCCGGACGCCGGCGGCTCCGGCGGCGAGGGTGACGACCCGGTTCACGACGAGGGACTCCCGGTAGGTGCCCGCCGAGATGGTGATCAGCGCGCCGTCGGCGGCCGCGGCCAAGGCGGCGCCGATCGTGCGGTAGGGGGCGGTCCCGTCCTGGGAGACCAGCAGGATCTGCCGGCTCATGTCGTCATCCTCTTTCCGGAAGTGGGTTCGGTGCGGCGGGGCGGGAGCCGACGAGGAGCCCCGGGGGGACGCCGAACCTGCCGCGGACCGCGTCCGGCAGCGTCGGCACGGTGTCCGCTGCCCTGGCCCGCCATGCCTGGTCGGCCAGGTCGAGTCCGGACAGGGCGATCTCGTCCAGAGGGGTGTGTCCGGTGTCGACCCGGCCGTCGGCGTCGATCTCGGAGGCGGAGAGTTCGCGCAGCAGCACCGTGCGGCGCTCCCCGTCCCGGGCGGTCAGGACTTTGAAGCTGGTGCCGGGAAGGAAGAGCACCCGGTCCGCGGGCTCCGGGTCGAGCAGGGCGGTGCGGCGCGCGGTCGTCGACCAGACCAGGACGTCGGTGTCGCCCGGCAGTTCCGGGGCGGCCGAGGTCAGGGCCCAGCCGAAGCCCCACTCGGTGACCAGCCGCCGTGCCGCGTACCAAGTCCACTCGGCCTCGTCGAGGGTGGCGCGCATCAGGGTGGCGCCCCGGTAGGAAGGCAGTCGGCGCAGCCCCGAAGTGACGCAGCGGGCCAGGGGTACGTGGGGCCCGACGGTGGCGCCGCGGACGGCGTCGTCGAGCAGGGCCCCGTCGCCGCGCAGGTAGAGCCGGGCCGCCACCAAGTCGGTGAGGACGTCCTCGGTGGAGGTCCGGTCGGTGCCCCGCAGACCGGGCGACTGGGAGAGGACCCGGGCGACCGCGCCACCGATGTCGTTGTACTGCTGTCGGAAGGCTCCGCGCAGCCACTCACGTTCCCGGGCGATGCCCTTGGTCGGTGGCAGTGCGCAGGCGGCCGTGGACGGCACCGGTTGTGGACGAGGGCCGACCGCCGCCGCCGGTACGGGACCGGCGGGCGCCGAGGGGCTCGCGGGCTCCGGTGCGGGCGGGGCCGGCCGGGGGGCGGGGGGTCCGGTGGTGCGGTCGGCGGCGGGTCCGGGTGGGCTCGTCGGTACGGGGGCCGACGCGGTGCCGGGAGCGGAGACCAGCCTGAACGACGGCACGAACGGGGCGGGGGGCCGACCGCCGGGCGGGGGCGTGGCCGGGGCGTCCGGTGCGTCGGTGGTGTCCGGTGCGTCGGTGGTGTCCGGTGCCGGGGCCGCGCTGCGGGCGACCGGCTCGGCCGCTGCCCCGGGCGGCGGGTAGACGTCAGGGGCGTACGCTTCCGGCGCCGGAGCTCCCGCGGAGGTGGCTGCGGGCATCTCCCACAGCGCACCGGGGGTGGCAGCCGGCGGCGCCGGTACGTGGGCCACGGCGGTCCCGGCCGCAGGGGCGACGGCGGTCCCGGCCCGAAGGGCGGCCCGGCCTGTCGCGGCGGGACCCAGGGGTACGGACGAGACGGGCGGTTTCACCTCCGGCGTGGCGGCCGGGGCATGGACGACCACGCGCGTCCCGGGGCCCGGCACGACGGCCGCGTACAACTCCACCGCACTGTAGGACTCCGACGTCACGGGCGTCACCGACGGCTCCGGGACATCGGGCGGCGCCGGGACGACCGGCGGCTCCGTCGGCGCGAGCAACCGCGCCGGGGCCTCCGGTGGCGGGGCGGCGGTGAGCGCCGTCGGCAGGCGGAACGCGCTGCTCTCCTGGACCATCCGGGTCGCCGGCACCAGTCGGGCGAGCCGCCGGGTGACCGGGTCCATCCGGTCGAGCAGGTTCTCCGCGAGTTCCCGCATGCGTCCGCCGGCCCGTGCCACGGTGCCGTGGACGAGGTGGAAGTGACGGGGGTCGGCGGGGACCGAGCGGACGACGGGGGCCTCGTCCGGCTCCTCGGGGGGACGCATCCAGAGGCCGCCGGGTATCACTTCCAGGACCGCGTCGGGGGCGTAGCGGTAGACGCCGGGAGCGACCTGCGGGATGCCGTCCACCACCGGACGGTGGCTGAGTACGGCGGGTGCGGCCGGCTGTCCCCCGGTCATCCGTGCCGGGAGGTAGCGCAGTTCCTTCGCGAAGGCGGCGAAGCCGAGTGTCCCGTCCGTGTCGACGGCGTGGACCTGCGGTGCCTCCCAGAGGGCGCGGCCGACCGGCATCCCGTTGTAGAGCACCACCGGGGAGTCGAGGCGGTCGGCCAGTGCCTGGCCGGACGTGCCCTCCCCCGGCGCGGCGAGCGGCCCGTACGGGAAGAACCGCACCTGGGGGCGGGCGCCGGGCAGTACCGATGCCCAGAAGCGGCAGACGTCGTCGAGTTCCAGTGCCGGTGTTCCGGGGCAGCCCAGGACGACGGTGAGCAGTTCGCGCCGGCACGCCAGCCGGGCTTCCAGCCTGGCGCGGTGGGCGGGGATCCGGGTCTCCGGTTCCACCGGGTGCAGCCACACGCCGCTCGGCAGCGGGTCGGCGACCGCGTGGTCGCTGGTGTGCCAGGGCTGGTCGGCGACCGAGAACTCCCAGACGGGTTTGGGGAAGCGGCGGGACACCGGCCGCCCGGGCCGGCCCGGGCGGAACCGTACCCAGCCGGAGCCGCTGTCGACGGGGACGTAGAGAACGCCTCCGGCGGCCGGGGTCACCGCGCCGTCGGCGACCAGCACCGTGCGGTCGAGCCGGTCGGCCAGCCACTGCCCGAGCGGCAGCACACCGCCGGTCGGTCGGCGGCCGAAGACGAGGCGGTAGTCGCCGGTGCGACGGCCGAGGAGGCGGGCGAGCCGCGGCCACCCGGCGTCGGTGAAGCCGGCGGGCAGGTCGAGGACCACGAGGTGGTGCTCGGGGTCCTCGGGCAGGCCTCCGGCGAAGGCGAGCGCCTGCTCGTCCAGGGCACCCCGGGCGTGGACCAGCAGGACGTGGCCGGTCCGGTGGCTGTCCAGGTCCGGTGTCTCTGCGGTCCGCCGGCTCTTCAGGCCGAGCGCCATCTCAGGGGCCCTTCGAGGGGGCGGGTGCCGGGGGTGGCGACGCGGTGGTCACGGCGGTGAGGGCCGCTGCGCGGGACAGCGTCGGGCCGGTGGGCAGCAGGTCGAGTACGGCTCCGGGGACGGGGCGTGCCTGGCCGCTGCCGTACCCGAGGGCGGACAGGGTGGCCGGGTCCGTCATCGGGTACTTCAGGCCCAGGTCGGTCACCAGGTAGGTCGGGGGCGTGGCCGTCCGGGACGAGGCGGCGAGGTCCTGCACCAGCAGCCCTGCCCCGACCGGGACGGTGACCGCTCCGGCCCCGGCGGGGGGTGTCCGCTCCCAGGTCACCGTGGTGTGCACCGTACCGTCGGCGGCCAGCTGGCGCAGGCAGACGGTGCCCTCGCCCGGCCGGGCGAGGGGGCCGGAGAGGAAGTCGGGCAGCCGGTGCAGCAGCGTGCGGTCCGGGGAGCCGGGGGCCGCGGCGACATCGGCGCGGCTCACCCGGCGGGGTGAGCCCTGCCCGGAACCGGTGGCCATCAGCTGGTATTCGGTCCGGTTCATCGGCGCCAGTCCGTCGTCGCGCAGGACGTAGTACTGGGCGGGCGTGGTGCCGTCGGCACCGGTGGTGAACACCTGGCCGACGGTGGTGGCCTGCCCGCCGATGCTGGGGCCCGGCTTGCCGCGGTCCGGGACGGAGGCGGCGTCGAGGACGGGGCCCGACGGCAGGGCCGGCAGCCAGGAGCCGGGGACGGTGAGCGGGTCCTGGCCGTCGAGTTCCATCGCCACCAGTGCGAAACGGCCGCCGAGTGCGTACCGGGTGCCGTTCCAGAGCAGGTACGAGGCGCCGTCGCCGTCGGTCAGCAGGATGCGGCGCCCGGCCGCGGCGCGGGCGGGGGCGGCGCCGTCGGAGGGAGCGAAGTCGAGTGCCTCGCCGCCGGCCCGGCCGGGGGTCAGGCACCGGGACCACGCTCCGGTGAGGAGCGCCGGGCCGGCGGGTACGGAGTCCGGCGCCCCCGGAATTCCGACCTCGCTCCCGCGCGGCGTCCCGCCCAGGGAGTTGCGGGAGACGGTCCGCACGTCGGTGCCGGCCCGGGAGCCGGACGCGCCGAGCAGCGCGGAGGCGTAGTTGGCCACCGGGTGCAGGACGCCGTCCAGGTAGAGGAAGCGGGTGCCGGTCTCCTTCTCCACGACGATGGCGTTCGGCTGGGCCCAGGCGGTGTTCCCGCCCGGTTTGATCAGGCCGTAGACGGCGAACCCGGCGCAGGCGAGCAGGGCGAGGACCATCCCGATGACCGTACCGACGACGCTGCGCCGGGCCGGTGGCTCGCCGGTCGCGGGTTCTCCGGTCACCAGGGCTGCGGCGAGCCGCCCGGTGGCGAACTGGTACGCGTGGACGTGGTCGCGGCGGCTTTGCACGAGTTCCTCTCAGCCGGCCAGGGACCGGAAGTACCAGTAGACGTGGAGGTGTTGGAGCAGCAGGGGCACCAGGGCGATCGCGGTGACCATCTCCAGGATGTCGGCGGTGTGGCCCCAGATGGGCAACAGGCGGACGGAGGGAAGCCGTTGGGCGGCGAGGAGCAACAGGGCCGCGGCGGCCAGCAGGACGACGCCGAGGCTCGCCCGCGCGCCGGTCCCGCCGTCGTCGAGGAGCCGGATCACGGCCAGGGTCAGCCCCAGCGTGCCGGCCAGGGCGAGCGCCACCCGCTGTCCGGTCTCGGTGACGCCCCGGGACCGCAGGGCCACGGCGCCGGCCAGGGCGAGGCCGAGCAGCCACTCGAACCAGGTGTCGCGGCGGGTCAGCAGGACCAGGTCCACCGCGTAGACCACCGAGGCTCCGACGGTGAAAAGGGTGAGGTAGGTGTCGGCGGCGGCGACCCGCCGCTCGACGTCCTGCCGGGAGCGAGGCTCGACGTCGTCCTGCAACTCCTCCGCGTTGCGGGGCAGTTGCGGTACGCGTAGTCCGGCCAGGCGGAGCACGACGCGCGGGGCGATCGCGCTGAGCACGAACATGGTGACCGCGACCACCGTGGCGGAGGTGGTGGCGTCCCAGTCGAGGCTGATCGAGAGGCAGGAGCCGATCTCGGCGCCGAGAGCGGCGACGAGCAGGGCCCCGAAGACCTTGACCGGCACCCGTCCGGCGAAGAACAGGACGAGCGACGCGGCGACGGCGCAGGCCCCGCCGAGCAGCAGTTCGTGGCGGCCGGGCACGGACAGCACCTGCGTACCGTTTCGGGCCGCGCATCCGGCGAGGGCGGCGAAGATCCAGCCGGCCACGCCGGTGACCAGGACGGTCGCCGGGTCGGCCGCCGCGGAGCGGCTGACGACCGCGCACCCCGCCAGCAGGAGCACGGCGATCACGCCGCACTCGACAGCGCTCTCCCTGCCCGGCCCGGCAGGGAGCACGAAGGCGGCGAGCAGGGCCAGGGTCAGGGAGCCGAGCCCGACGAACAGACGCCGCGTCAGCTCGGGCCGCCAGCGGTCGGGCCGTGCTCCGACGACCGCGGCCACCCCGTCGGCCAGGTCGTCGAAGAACATCGGCGGGAGCACGTCGTCGGCGCGGCGCAGACAGAGGGTCTCGCCGTCGCGCAGACCGAGCGACCCGGCCGTGGAGGTCGGTTCGAGCGGCTCGCCGCCCAGCCGTTGCAGCACGTATCCCGCGCCGTCGGGATCGTCGTCCGCGCGGAGCCGGTCGACCAGGACGGGCAGCAGGGCGCCGACCGTGACGGTGTACGGGACGCCGAGGTCGGCGCTGCGCCCGGGTCCGTCGACGGTGATCCGGCAGACGGTGGTGGATTCGGGGTCGGACATGATGCTGGAGGTGCTCATGGCGCTCCTGTGTGGGACGGCCGGGATGCGGGGGACGGGGGCGCCAGCCCGTTCACTCCTGGTCCACCAGTCCGGTCTGGACGAGCCGGACACCGCGTCGGGTGACCAGTTGGGCGCGGCCGGGGACAAGGGAGCGGGGCTTGGCCTCGCCGATGAACTTGCCCTCTTCCTTCGGGTAGGAGAGCAGCAGCGCCGGGTTGCCCAGCTCCCACAGCCTGCGCAGAACCGGGTCCATCATGGCGCGCATCGCGCCGCTGGTGGACCTGGCGAGGACCAGATGCATCCCGATGTTGGCGCCCTGGGCGAGCAGGGGTACCAGGGGTGCGGTCGGGCTGTCGAGGGAGCTGCTGACGAACATGTCGTAGTCGTCGAGGAGGAGGAAGAGCCGCGGCCCCTGCCACCAGTCCCGCCGGGCCAGTTGTTCCGGGGTGACGTCGCTGCCGGGCAGCCGTTTGCTCATCGAGACCACGGTGCTGGCGGCGAGTTCCCTCAGCCCCTGGCTGTCGACGGCATAGCCGACGCGGTACTCCTCGGGGACCGCCGACAGGAGCCCCCGGTCGGGGTCGCCGAGCAGGATGCGCGCCTCCTCCGGCCGGAACCGGGAAGTGATGGCGCGGGCCATCAGCCGCAGCAGGTTGGTCTTGCCGGTCTCGCCGTCGCCGAAGACCATCAGGTGGGAGGTGGCCGAGAAGTCGTGCCACACCGGTTGCAGGCGCTGTTCGTCCCAGCCGATGCTGACCCGCAGGTCGCCCTCGGCGGCGGGCAGCCGGCCGACGGGCAGCCTGCTGGGCAGCAGCCGGACGCCGGGCGCGGTGCGGCCGGTCCAGAAGGTTCCGATCTCGGCCGCGGCGATCTTGGTGGCCGCGGTGAGGTCGTCCGTGGCGGAGGAGCTGTCCAGGCGGGGCAGGGCCGACAGGAAGTGATGTCCGGAGCTGGTGAGTCCGCGGCCGGGGTGCTGAGGCACGCCGGCCGCCTGGCGGGCGCCGAGTTCGGACTCCATCGAGTCGCCGAGCCGCAGTTCGAGCCGGGTGCCGAGCAGGTCGCGCAGGCGGGGCCGGATCTCCGACCAGCGCACGGCGGAGACCGCCAGGTGGATGCCGAACGACAGGCCGCGTGCCGCGAGCGTCGTGATGCGGTCGTCGATCTCGTCGTAGTCCTGGCGCAGGGTCCCCCACCCGTCGACCACGAGGAAGACGTCGCCGTAGGGGTCGTCGATCTCGCCGGTGCGGCGCAGGTGCCGGTAGGCGGCCATGGACTCCACACCGCGGGTGGTGAAGGTCTGCTCGCGGCGCTCCAGAAGCTGGGTGATCTCCTCGACGGTGCGCAGTACCTTGTCGCGCTCCAGCCGGGTGGCGACGGCGCCGGCGTGCGGAAGCCCGGCGATGGAGACGAGGCCGCCGCCACCGAAGTCCAGGCAGTAGAACTGGACTTCTTCCGGAGTGTGGGTGAGGGCCAGTGACATCATCAGGGTGCGCAGCAACGCGGACTTGCCGGTCTGCGGGGCGCCGGCCACGCCGACGTGTCCGCCGGCGCCGGAGAGGTCGGCCACCAGCAGTTCGCGTACCTGCTCGTGGGGCCGGTCGACCATGCCGAGCGGTACGCGCAGGCGGCCCAGGAGCGAGGATTCGGCGGCGGTCATGCCGCGGGCGGGGTCGGGGACGATGCCGGGCAGCAGCTGGTCGAGGCTGGGCGGGTCGGCGAGCGGCGGGAGCCAGACCTGCCGGGCGGACGGGCCGGCTTCCGCCAGCCGTTCGATGAGGACGTCCAGCAGTGTCTCGTCGCTCTCGGCCGGCCGGTCGGGCTCGGCGGGGGGCCGCGGGGCGGTCTCTTCCTGCTCCTCGGGCAGGCCCGCCGCGGCGGGCCGCTGGTCGAGTCCGAAGGGCACGATCTCCCCGGCCGCCGCCGGGTCCGGCCGTTCGGTGTCCTCGCCGGTGGGGCTCTGGGGGCACGGGCCGGAGACGTAGGCGGCCTTGAACCGCACCAGGTTGGTGGTGTCCACCCGGAGGAAACCGTTGCCCGGCACGGACGGGAGCTCGTAGGCCCCGGCCACACCGATCACACTGCGCGACTCCATGGAGGAGAAGGTGCGCAGGGCGATCCGGTACGAGAGGTGTCCTTCGACCCGGTGGATGCGACCCTCGTCCAGCCGCTGGGATGCGAGCAGGAGGTGGACGCCGAGACTGCGGCCGACCCGTCCGATGGTCACGAAGAGATCGGTGAACTCAGGTTTTCCGGCGAGCAGTTCGGAGAACTCGTCGACGATGACGAGCAGCGAGGGCAGCGGAGCCAGCGGGGCGCCGCCCAGCCTGGCCTTCTCGTACTCGTACAGGGAGGCGTGGCCGCTCGCGCGCAACAGCTCCTGACGGCGGATGAGTTCGCCGTCGATGGAGTCCTGCATACGGTCGACCAGGGGCAGTTCGTCGGCGAGGTTGGTGATCACCGCAGAGGTATGGGGCAGCCGCTCCATGTTCATGAAGGTGGCGCCGCCCTTGAAGTCCACGAGTACGAAGTTGAGGACCTCGGAGGAGTGGGTGACGGCGAGCCCGATCACCAGGGTGCGCAGCAGTTCGCTCTTGCCGGAGCCGGTGGCGCCGATGAGCAGCCCGTGCGGTCCCATGCCGGTCTGGGCGGACTCCTTCAGGTCGAGTTCGACGACCTCGCCGTCCTCGGTGACTCCGATGGGCACCCGAAGCCGGGTGCTCTGGTCGAGGCGGCGGCGCCAGTGGGCGGCCACGTCGTAGGTGCGCGGGTCGCGGATGCCGAGCAGAGTGGTGAGTTCGAAGTCGGACTCGAAGGGGTTGTCGGTCAGGTCGATGGTGCCGCTGGTACGCATCGGGGCCAGCAGCCGGGCCAGGTTCTCGGCCTCGGCGCGGCTCAGCGCGTCGGCGTCGGCCTCAGCCGTGCTGTCCGCGACGGGGAAGGAGACCGTACCGTTCTCCGTGGTCAGCCGCAGTACGCCGCTGCCGCCGTGCATGGCGCCGGTGACGTCGAGCAGGACCGTGTTGCGCAGGCCGGCGCCGAGCAGCCGGGAGCCCGGGGGGATCGCGGTGCGGTGGGCGACGACGACGAGGAACGGCTCGGCGGCGCTGGGGGTGGCCTGCGGGTCGTGGTCGGGCCGGTCGAAGACGTCCGGCCCGAGGAGATCGGTGAACTCCGCGTGGTCGGTGGCGACGAGCCGCAACGGGCCGGCCTCGTCGTGCTCGCGCGGGTGGGCGTTGTGGGGCAGCCACTTCACCCACTCCCACTCCTCCCGGCCCGCCTCGTCGGTCAGCACGGCGACCCGCAGTTCGTCGGGCGAGTGCAGGGTGACGAGCTGCCCCAGCACGGCGCGCACCAGGTCGAGCGCGTCCTCGACGTCGCCGGCCCATTCCACGCTGCTGAAGCTGCGCAGACCGACCGGGAACGGCATGCCCTGCACGGTCTGGAAGGCGGCGGTGAACCGGCGGAGCGAGATCGCGGCGAGCGGGTCGAGGTCCTCGACGGGCTTGGTCTCCGGAGGGACGAGTTCGAGGGCGGCACGGCGGGTGCCCAGCCCGATGCGTACCTTCGCGAAGTCGTCGTGGGCCGCCCGGCGCTCCCACACCCGCGCCGAGCGCACGAACGACCACAGCCGGTCGGGCGGGGGGTTCTCCCACACGGCCGCGGCCAGTTGGTCCCGGGCGGCCTGTCTGGCCCGGACACGGAGCTGGGCGAGGTAGCGCAGGTAGTCACGGCGTTCGGCGCGCATCCGGCGCTTGCGGTCGAGTCCGGCGCGGCCGATCTGCCCCATGCCCATGGAGATCATGCCGACGCCCATCATCCCGGACATCATGTACGTGGAGGTGGAGCCGCCGACGGTGAACATCAGAGCCATCGCCCCGAAGCCGATGCCCATCGGCAGGACGACCATGACGGACCCGAGGTCGGCCGCAGCCGGCTCGCCGAGCACGGGCGGCTCGGCGAGTTCGATGCGGTCCTCCGGTACTTCGGGCCCTGACACGCGCGGTGGGCGTTTCACAACCACGGTGTTCATCTGGTCCATCTCCAGCCCGGTGGCAGGCATCTGTGTCGTGTCCGGAATTCGTGTCGCGTCAGTGGGTGAAGACCGCATGCGCTCGGGTGGTCCGGCAACGCCGTGGGGTGCCGTGCCGGGTGCCGTCCGCGCGGTGGGTTCGGCGGGTACGACCCCAGGTAGGGAAAACATAGGAAGACGACCCCGGGGCGGCCAGTGCCCAGGGGGCATCCTGCCTGGTCGGGCACGGGTACTGCCCGAACTCCCGGCGGAGTGTCGGGGCGTGCCGGCCTCCCGGCCGGATGGTGGGCTCGGCGTGTGGTCCTCCGCTCATCCCGGTCCTCCCGGTCCTCCCGGTCCTCCTCCCGGTCCTCCCGTTCCTCGCGGCCGGTGGGGTGGTGGGGCGTGCGATCGGGTGCGTACGGCCGTCGGCGTCACGACTGGCGGCGTCACGACTGGCGGCGTCACGACTGGCGGTGTCACGGCTGTCGCACGGTGGTGTCCGTCGCCCACAGCCGCGTGCCGCCCTGACGGACGAGGAGGTTGCCGTCGTTTTCCAGCACCAGTTCGGCGCCGTCGTGGCCGTCGGTCCGGGAAGACCAGGCGGCCCGCATGTCCCGCGTGTAGACGACCAGGTTGCCGTCGGCCTGGAAGACCGTCCTGGCGCCCTGCCCCACGGTTCCGGACGCCCACAGCGGGCGGCTCTCCCGGTCGTAGAGCACCAGGTTCCCGTCGCCCTGAAAGGCGAGGGCGAACAGAGGGGTGGACCAGGTCTGCCCGGGTTCCAGGACGCTGGTGCCCCGAACCACGCCGTCCGTCCCGCGCCGCGCCCCGGGTCGGGCGCTGCTCTCTTCGGAGGTTCGGGCGGGGGCCTCGGCGTCGGTCCTGTCTCCCGCCGGGTACGTCGGGGACGCCTCGACGGCGGGCTCGGGCGCGCTCCGGGTGGGAGGGGCGCCCGGCGGGCCGGGGGCGGACGGGGCGCTGGGGGCCGGTTCGGGCCGGGAGCCCGGCGGGGGTGTCGCGCCGGTGTCGGCGAGGGGGCTGGGGCGCCTCGGCTCGTGGTCTTCGGAGGGGGCAGCCGCTTCGGGGCGCCCCGGCCGGCCGGAGTCGTCCAGGAACAACGCCGGTGTCACGAGCACCAGGAGGCAGAGCCCCACGGCTCCCGTCAGCAGGTGCCGCGTGAGGTGCGCGCGGGGGGCACGGTCCTCCTGGCCGGCCGGATCCCCGGAGGACCGGGAGGTACGCCCGGTGCCCGTTTGCTGCTGTGCCACGTGCGAGCCTGCCTCGGTAGGGGAACGCGGACGGCGGTGGTCGACCGGCCGTGGGTGAACGGGGACCCGGGCGTGATCGTAGGAGAACCGCGACGGGCGCACCGCCCCGCGTCGCCACCGTGCCCGGACGCACTGGATCACTTCCCTTTTTCCGTGGTTCCGTCCGTCCCCTTGTCCCTGTCCCTGTCCCTGTCCCTGTCCCTGTCCCTGTCCCTGTCCCCGCCCCTGTCCCCGTCCCTGTCCCTGTCCCTGCCGCCGCCCCTGTCGCCGCCCTGCCCGAAGCGGTCCAGCCCGCTCAGCGAGGGCCGAGGTCGGAGGTGGCCGCGGTCCCGGGTCCCGGTGGTCGGGAGGGACGAACGGCGGGGCCGGTCCCCGGGCGGAGGCGGCGTTGGCAAGCCACTCGTGACCGTCGGCCCCCGGTCCGTCGTGGGAGCCGGGGCGGGGGTCGGAGCGGGAGGCGGCGCAGAGGGCGCGGGAGGCGGCGTCGGGGGCGGCTCGGGCCGGGCCTCCCGCGTGCGCGGCACCGCGCCGTCGTGCCGGGACCGGCCCGCGAGGTCGTCGAGCGGTATGCCGTCCGGCTTCTCCGGCAGGGGCTGCTCCTGGCGGGTTCGCTCCTGGCGGGTTTGCTGTTCCGGGGACGGCTGCCGCTCCTGAGGGGGCGTCTCGTCGTCCTCCGTGATGGCCGGCAGAGCGCGGAGTTCGTCACGCGGCACGGCCAGCTCGAAGGGGATGGCTCCGTAACTGCTGCTCTCCAGAGGGATGTTGTCGCGCAGAAAGGTGAACTGCAGCAGCACATGCCCCTCGTAGAGCGCGTGGGGCACCGGGGTCTTGCTGTTGAGAATGGTGCGGCCGGCTTCCCTGCTGCGGTCGGTGCCGCGTGTACGGGCCCCTCCTCCGGCGCGCGCGGAGACCCGCGCGAGCGCCGGCCTGTACCCGAACTCGGCGCCGAACTCCGCCATACCCGCGTGTGCCGAGGAGGTGCTCCCCGAGAGGTCGATGCGGTTGCCCGTGATCGACGTGGTGACCGTCTCCGCCTCCTTGTCGAGCCCGGCGTACGTCAGCGCGTCCTTGAAGTGGGTGTCGACGCGGACGGCGATGGCCCCGCCCGGCACGCCCCCCACCGTGACGACGAGCGCGTCCGTACGCTCCGGGTTGGTCAGCCGGTCGCTGAGCCACGCCATCAGCGCGGGCCGGCTGAGCCTGTCCACCACGTACTGGCCGTGGGTCCGCGAGGAGGCGCCGTGGCGGGAGTTCCAGGAGCCGTAGAGCGCCGCACCCCGGCCGGCGACGAGGCTGCGGACGCTCTCCATGGACGACAGAGAGCGCATCTGGACCGTGGTTCCACGGAGCATCGGTGCCGTGATCCCATCCGGCGGGCGGTTCGGCTCCGTCTGCCGCGCAGATACTGAAGCCGCCGCGGGTCCGACGGTCTCGGTCGTGCGGGTGGGGGAGGTATGGGTCATCCGGGCCGGCAGTGTGGCCTTGAACTGGCCGGCCCGCTGGATGGCCCACTTCTCGACGTCGGTCAGAACGGGCCTCGGCACGGCAGCGGCCGGGGTGGCCGCCGCCGTGACCGGCTGGGGCCTGGCAGCGCCCGTGACCGGCCTGCCGGCCTCCGCGTCCGCGTCCGCGTCCGCGTCCGCACGAGCGGGGCCGGCTTCCGTACGGGCGTCTCGGACATCGTCCGTACGAGCATCTTCCGTGCCCGGTACCGCTTGCTCCTCCTCCGTGGCGGCGGCCGTCAGGGTGTCGAGCAGCTCCTGCTGGCGCTCGACCCTCTTCCGCATGGCACGGGCCCGCCAGTTGTCCGCGACGAACAGCTTCATCGCGGCGAACCTGGCCCGGGAACCGGCGAAGTCGCGGTGCACCGTGAGGAGGAGGTCGACCTGGTCGCGGAAGACGGACCCCTTGGTCTTGCTCTTGGTCCCGCCCCCGGCACCGACGTTGGTCAGCCGGGACTCGGCGTTCTCCTGGGCCTTGGTCCACTGGTGGGCGAGGGTGCCCAGCGGTGCGACGCCGGGCACCGCTTCGGCCCTGCCGGTCACGCTCATGCGCTGGGAGGTGGAGGTGGCGCGGGACCGCGTGTTGTCACCGTCGACGCTGTCCTCGTTGTGCTCGCGGGAGTTGCCGATGTTGAACTCGACGGTGTCGACCTGCCGGTCGTGTTCCGGCACCGTCGTGCCGCGCAGCATCAACGTCACCTCCGCGTGGCCGCCGGGGAAGGTGAGGACGACGGGCTGCCCGTCGAAGGCGCCCCGGGCGGCGGCGGTCAGGTCGGTGGACCGCACCTTGTGGGCCAGTACCTGGCTGCTCCTGGCCCACTGTTCGCGGCCGAAGAGCGCGATGCCGGGGGCCTCCAGGTCACCCAGCGGGCCACCGGGGGCGTCGTCGGGCAACAGCACCTGGACCCGGCCGGTGACGTCGCTCTCCCTGAGCCGGCGGCTGAACAGCGTGCTCCGAGACGGCCGCCGGGTCCCCCCTCCGGTGTTCAGTGCCGGGCTGCCGCCGGGCCGCACCAGGTGGGCGGTGGGGAAGGCGGCGCGGACGGGCACGTCCACCGTGAACGGGTCCGCCGGGGCGGCCCAGGTGTCCCCGTGCCGGTATTCGACGCGTCCCCGCAGCCGCACGGTGCCGTTGAACACCCCGTAGGACTCGGTGGCCTTGGTCTTCCTCCCGAGGGTCGTGCCCGCATCGGTGACCGTGCTGCGGCTGGTGTCCTGGTTGGCTGTGACGGTGTTCTGGATGGTGGTGTACGGCGCGGTCACCACGCTGTCGAGGATGCGCGTGGTGCGCTGCATCCGGTCTTCGGCGCGTCCGGTGACGGCGCTCTCCTCCGTCCCCGTCTCCGCCTCGAACGACTTCACGGTCCGCTCGAAGGTGAAATCGTGGGCCCCGACGCTCGTGAACACGACCCGTGAGTGCCGCCCGGTGACGGTGTGCACGGGAACCGGGTTCCGGGGCTCGGGCGTACGCAGATTGCGTGCCGAGGCGGAGGAGAGGGAGGCGAGCCGGGGCCGCAGGAAGCCGGGGCTGAGCAGCATCTCGTAGGCCGCCTCCTCCTCGGCCAGCTCCCTCTCCCCCAACTGGGCGCGGAGCGATCGGAACACTCTCGTGGATACGTTCTGCCCCTTGTTTCCCAGAGAGAGGATCTGCGTGTCCTCGGGCAGCACGGACCGGTCACGCACGGACCGCGGGGGTCCGGGGTCCGTCGTGGGTACGGGCACCTGCGCGGACTCCGCCGCAGGTACGGGAATCAGCGCGGACTCCGCCGCCGGTACGGGAACCTGCGCGGACTCCGCCGCGGGTGCGGCGACCTCAGCGGGTCCGGGCACCTCCGCGGGCGCGGCGGCCTGCGCGCGGAAGATCTGCGCTCCGGCCCGCTCCACCGTGTGGGGCCGGGTCAGCCGGGTCGGGATCGCCACGAAGAACGGCACGACGACGTCGTCGCCCTCGTTCGTGGCCGTACCGCGCGTCTGCCGCTCCTGGCCGCCGATCACCCCGAAGCGGAACACCGCCTCGCCCGCGTAGAGGGCCATCTCCTCCTTGAACTTGCTGTTGGCGAGTTCCTTGGCCGACTGGGCCGTACGGAAGAACTCGCGCTCGCGCTTTCCCCGCCCCCAGCCCGCCGTCGGCTGCCACGACGTGCCGGCCGTGAAACCGAAGGACGCGCCTGCGGCGCCCTGTCCCTGATTCAGGGTGGAGAAGCCGCTGCGCACCGCGGAGGAGGAACCGACCTCGTTGACGACGTTCAGCTCGGAACCCGGAACGACCTTCAGGTAGGCCAGACTCCGCACCCGCGCCGACGAGACGATGCGCGCCCTGCCGTGGACCGTGCTGCTGTCGAAGGAGGGCCCCCGCAGCACGCCCCGGCTCATCAGGGTGAGGTTCGCCGCCAGCCGCTCCGAGCTGAAGGCGTTCTGGATCGCGGCCTCGTGCCGGCTCCAGCTCTTGTCCACCACCGAGCCAAGTGCCTGCAACCGGGCCCGTACGAGGTGGCCCCTCGGGGCCCGTGCCTGTGTCTGCGGCGCGGCGGAGACCGGGACGGGGGTCAGTTCCGGGATGGCGACGCTGCCGCCGGCGAGCAGCGCGAGAACCACGGAGTCGTCGGAGAGTTCGAGTTCCGGGCGGTGCACGACGTCACCGACCTGGTAGGTCGGCAGGACGAAGTGCCGGGGCTCGGCCGGTGCCGTTCCCCGCTCGATCCACGAGGAGGTCCATGCCCACGACCCGTCCACGGCCGCTTCGGTGTCCGACGTCCGCACGACGAATCTGGCGCCCATCGGCGCCCGCCCTTCGGCGGTACGGCCGTCGGCGTTCCGGAACCGCGCGGTCAGCACGACGGTCGTGTCGAACACGGAGCTCGGCACCTTCGCCTTGACGGTGGCGCCGGTGGTGGCGGACTCCTCCTGGAGCGTGTTGGCCTCTTTCGCGGCCGTGCGGTTCGCGCCCACCAGGGCCTTGAAGCCGGACGGCTCCGCCATGCCCGGGAGGATCCAGGACGTGGTGTCGCCCAGTTGATTGCCCTGCAGGGTTCCCGTGAGGTTGGTCGACCGGGAATGCGCGGAGCTGGTCAGGACCGACTGGCCGGTGCTCGTGCCCACGTTGAACTCGGTGCCGTTCTCCGTGTGGTGGGCGAACCTCGCGGCGCCCAGCTCGGCCTCCAGCTCGACCCGTCCGAGACCGTCCGGCAGGTCGACGATGAGCGGACCGGCCCACATCAGGGTACGCAGTTGCTGGTGCAACGCAGTGAACGGCACCAGTTGTTCGAGGGCGGCCAGCACCTCGTCCGCGTCCCGGGCGCTGCCGAACACCTCCACCGCCGCGTCGCGGGGCGAGTGGCCGGGTACGTGCGGCAGGGGCTGCCGCAGGATCGCGTTCAGCCCTCCGTCGCGGCGATCGCTGTCCGCGTTCACCGGATACGAGTCCACGAGCAGGTCGAAGGGGCCCGGCGCCCGCATCCGGCTCATGTACGACGGCACCGAACGGGCGGTGCCGGCCGGCGGGACGGAGGGCGAGTCCGCGTACGGCGTGGACAGCGTGGCCGGAAGTGTGACCGCCTTGCGGGTCAGCGGTTCGGGCGGGGCGGTGCCGTCGCCCCGGACCAGATGCGACAGGTCCAGCTGGAAGCGCACGTCCACCGTGACCGCCAGAGCCCTGGAGACCGTTTTTCCACGGGCGGTCATCCGGCTCATGTCCTGGTAGATCATGCCCTGGCCGCTCTCGCGCGCGTACGTGGCACCGAGGTCCAGGCGGACGAACGGGAAGGTACCGCGCGCCGCGACACCCGCGTTCCAGCCGCGGTTGGCGTCGTACGCCACGGCCGTGCCCGTCCCGGACTCGATCCCGGGCTCGAACTCGAACTTGGCGACGGTGCCCGTCGTCCGGGCGTTGCGCAGTGTCGCGCGCAGCGGGATACGGCCCTGCCATCCGGGGGTGTCGATGGTCAGGTTCCGTGTCTCGCCGTTGGTAAGCCCGTACAGCCACGACCCGAGGTGTTCGGTCTGCAGATGCTCGGCGATCTGGTCCCGCGCGAGGTCGGCGTTGTCGGTGCCCAGCGGCTCGGCGAGCGCGTCCGCCATCCGGAGGGTGAAGTCCTGCGGCCCCGCGCCGAGGCTGTGCACCACGTCCCCGGCGCCGAGGATGCCCGCGGTGAGGCGCGTGGGCGGGGCCGGCAGGGCCGGCGCCTCGGCCACAGCATGCGCCACCTCGACCGGGCGGGACTCCGTCACCGCGGCGGACTCGTCGTCCGGAGCGGCGGCCCACTCCG
The DNA here is from genome assembly GCF_042957125.1 of Streptomyces sp. NPDC008125. Lineage (NCBI taxonomy): Bacteria > Bacillati > Actinomycetota > Actinomycetes > Kitasatosporales > Streptomycetaceae > Streptomyces > Streptomyces sp. NPDC008125. The sequence continues at coordinate 356,654 of NZ_JBIBHR010000005.1, read as the reverse complement.
GAAGGGGCTCCAGGAAGTGCGAGCCGGTGGCTTCGGTGCGGTCCGGAGCCAGCCCCTGCTCGTCCGTACGGCGCGTCACGCCCGCCGTGTCGTCCTGGCGGGCGGAGGCGGACCCGTCCAGCCATGTGCGGAGACGGTCCAGCGGCCCGGCGCCCAGCGCACGCGGGTTCGCGCGCAGTTCGGCCTCGGTGGGCATCGGGAAGGTGGCAGGTTCCACGCTCTCCACCAGGCCCATGACGCGGTCGGCCGCCACGGCCCGTCGTCCGGCCGCTTCGACCTCCCGCCGCGCCGCCTCGATCTCGCGGACGGTGTCGTCGGACCTGCCCGCGCTGGTGTGCGCCTCCCGTTCCTCCAGCGCCGCCAGTGCCTCTCGCGCACGATCGAGGGCGAGCATCGCCTCGGTGAACTCCTGTGCTGCTTCGCTCACTTGATCGGGTGTCAAGGTCTCGACCGCGGGCCCCCGCGCGGCGTCGGCCCGTTCGGCGCCGGCCCGCTCGGCGCCGGCCCGCTCGGGGTCGGCCCGCTCGGGGTCGGCCCGCTCGGGGTCGGTCGCCTTGCCCTTGCCCTTGTCCTTGCCCGCGCGGCGGCCCTCGTCCGTCGCCGGAGCGTCCTGGGAGTGGCCGGCATGCGCCGCGCCGGGGCCGTCGCCCCTCGCCGCACGGGTGCCGCCCGGGGTGTCCCGGGTCCGGAGGGAGCTGTCCGTACCGGCGTCCGTCCGGGGCGGCGGCTCGGACAGGCTCTCGGTGGGTACGTAGAAGACAGCCGCCCGGTCGGTGACGGTCGCCCGTACCGCCCGGGGGTCACCCGTCGTCGGCCGGAGGACGAGGTGCCAGGTGACCGAGCCCGCCTCCACCCGCGCGTAGGACCGGCCGGCCTGCCGGTCCGGGCCCGTGAGCCGGATCGTCGCGGCGTCCGTCCGTGCTCGGACCGCCGAGGCGGAGGAGTCGCCGCGCAGCGGACCGCCGAGACGCACGGCGGCCCTGCCGGAACGGCCGGCCGGGAGCAGCACGGAGCGCGTCGGCTCCTTGGCGACCGTGTCGGGGAGCGCCCCGTCCGGACCCGACGGCGCCACCCGCAGGCCCCGGACGTCCGCGCTGATCTCCAGCCGGGCGGGCAGGTCCGTGCTGGCGGTTCTCGGCAGCGTCACCGGTTCGTCGAGGGTGCCTCCCGCCGCCAGGGTCAGGAACCACTGGTTCATGTAGGGCGGGCTGAAGACCGCCGCGATCTTGGACCGCACCAGGAAGAGGCCGCCCTGCCAGGAGTGGGCGGCGCGTGAGGGGCTGGTCCACAGCTCGCGGCCCGTGAACAGTGACTCGGCCGCTCTCCGCAGGGCGGGCAGATCGGCGACGGTGCCGACGAACGCGTCCCGTAGCGCCTCCGCGGAGAGGAGCGGCTCCGGGCGCTGCCATTCCACGTCCGCGGTTTCCTGTGCCGTCGCGGGGCGAGGATCCGGTGCGGGGTCGTGCCCCGTCACCTGCACAGCGTGGCCCAGCCGCAGCGCGCCGGGAAACACCTCCACCCCCAGCACGTGCCGCGCCTCCCGTCCGATCAGCGGCATCAGCCCGCCGAGCGGCGTGGGGGCGTTGGCGACGGCGCGGTGCACCTCCAGTTCGGCGGTGAGCCGTACGTCGAAGGCGGTGACGTGCGGGTGGAGGACGGTCACCACGGCGGTGTCCCGCTGGTCCGTGGTGCGGGTGCGCGCGCTGTCGGACCGGGTGACCGTGGGCCTGAGGCGGCCGGCTCCGACGGGGGCGAGAACGTCGTACTGGTCGGAGGTTCCGGCGAGCGCCGCCCGCCCCTGACTGCTTGTTTCCCGTGCTTCGGAGCGGCTGGTCTCCCGGGTACGCCCGTTCGCGCTCTCCAGGACGTGGACGCCGGGCTCCCGGCCGGCCGCGCGCGGGGCGAGCAGTTCCGCGGTGAGGACGACCCGTGCCATCGAGGTGCTGTACGCGTTGCGGTCGGGCACCAGGATCGGCAGACCGGTGAGCATGGTTTCCAGCAGGGCGGCGGTGCCCTGCCGTCCGGCCACCTTCCACAGCTCGCTCTCCACCGCCTCGACGTGTTCCCGGGAGAGCAGCCCCAACTCGCGCAGACGCGGCATGACCTGGTCGACGAGCGGGCCGAGATCGGGGGCGTCCAGCAGGACGGCGTGGTCGAATCCGTCGCCGCGCAGCACGTTGACGGGTGCGAGAGCGGTGGCTCCGGCGGGATCGGTGGCCGGGCCGGGCGGACCGACCGGGCGCTCCACGAGGCCGAGGGCGTGCGCGGACCGGGAGGACAGCAGGGCCAGACCGGGAGAGCGCACCGGGTCACCGGTCACCTCACGCTCGTTGAACCTGCGCGAGCTGTAGTCCCCGAAGCTCACCCGCAGTTCGTCCCAGCGGCGCACGGTGACCACGAAATCGGTGGGCGCCTGGGCCCACACGTGGTCGTCCGCGGTGGTGTGCGTCCGGTCGCCGCGCCCGCTGGCGGTGCGCCCGGTGGAGACCGGGGCGCTGCGCCCGTAGCCGAAGGTGAGCTTGGTGGTGTTGCTCGATTCGGGCGGGTCGACCGTGGTCGGCTGGGCGGCGGCGAGGGATTCCTCGGCGGTCGCGTCCAGGGCCAGGCGGTCGTGGGTTCCGGTGTCCCGGACCAGTGCGGTGACCAGGGAGTGGTCGTAGTGGAAGGCGTGGGCGCTCTCCCCGATCGCGGTCAGCCCGGCGGTGACGGCCCGGACCGCGACCTCCACGCGCCCCACCATCCGGAAGGTGCCGGCGGGGGCGGGGCGGCTCCATACCGGGCGGGGGGCTCCATCCAGGTCCCGGACGCGGGGGGCCAGCCCGGACAGGGCGGTACGCAGGGCGGCCTCGTCGGCCGGGTCGAGCGGCGGCATCCCGATCTCGCGCAGGAGGGCCGCCGCGGTGGGGAACAGGTGGTCGGTGCGGACCAGGTGCAGGGTGTCGCGGGGCAGCCGCTCCCCCACGGCCGGCGTCCAGGAGCGGGGCGGCGCGGGCTCGGCGGTGCGCGGCACCCGTGCCACCGTTCCGGTGTCGTCCGTCCGGGACTCGAACTCCATCGTGCTGCGCGGGAGTCCGGCGCCGTCCTGTTCCAGGACAAGGTCCTCGGGCGTCACGAGAGTCGCCCGGACCGTGACGGGCGCGGCCTCCACAAGATGGCCGACGGCCTCCCCGGTGCTCGGCACCGGCGTAGCGGTGATGTGGAGAACCACGGGTCCATCGAATTCCGCGAGCCAGAGCGAACCGCCGCCGAAGGCTCCGGCCGCGGAGAATCCGCCGGTCTCGTCGACCGAGCCGCTCCAGGTGACCCCGGAGGTGAGGCTGCGGCTCTGTTCCGTGGCGGCGGGCTCTTCCTCCGACGTGTCACCGGACTTGAACCCGAGGCCCGCTGCCACCTTCCAGTTCCGCAGAGCGGAGGTGAGCAGGCTGAAGGAGGCGCCTTGAACGACCTCGGTCTGGCCGCGCCGGGACCGTGCGTAGCTGAAGTCCGTCTGGTCCAGGCTCGCCCGGACGGTGACCAGGAGGCGCTGTTCCACGCCCGCGCGGCCGGCCACGGGGCTCGTGAGCACGAGAGTGTGGCCGGGCCCCGTCAGCAGGTGCGCCCGTCCGGTCAGCGCGGCAGGGCTCAACGCCTCGGCCAGGGCGAGGTGGTTGGCGATGTGGTGCGGCTGCGCCGCGTGGAGCGGGCGGCGGCCGGAGGCCGCGCCGGCCGCGGCTCCGGCCTGCGCGTCCTGCCAGGGGGCGCGGGGTGCCAGGTAGTGGGGGAAACGGCTGCGTACGAGGTCGAGGGCGCCGGTCAGCGCTTCCCCGGCGTCGCGCGGGTCGATCTCGGCGATGCGGCTGGTGGGCGGCAGCCACCCGTCGGCGGCGGGCGGCAGGGTCAGCACCCGGCCGGGAGCGGTCCGGGCTTGGGCCTCCGGGTCCTCGGACGGTGCCGGGAGGTGGGCGTCGGCGGCCGGGGGGAGGTGTCCGAGGCGTGCCGCGTCGGCGGTGAGCACCCGCACCCGGGCGGTGATCCAGGTGTGTGTGCCGGGCCCGCCACTGAGCGAACCGGTCTCCACGCGCACGTCGTACTCGACGACGGTGGTCGGCTCGTCGCTGTGCCTGAGTCGGCGGACCTCCAGGTGGTCGGCCTGCTGCCCCGGCAGGGTGTACTGCACCGAGCGGTTGTAGGTGAGCTTGGGCAGCGGCACCAGGGCGGGTATCCCGAACCAGTTCTTGGCCCACGACAGCACGAAGTCGGTACCGGCGCCGGCGGCGTCGCCCTGGACGGAGGCCGCCCCCGCCGCGGCGGAGTGGACGTCCTCCACGTCGATCCGGGACAACTCGGTGCCGTCCGCCACCGCCCGGGGATTGTGGAAGGTGGCGTCGACCCGCACCGCGTCGGACCGTCCGTCGGCGGATTCCAGCCGCGCCGAGTGGAGACCGCCGGTGGCGTCGAGCAGGCTCGACAGCAGGGTGTGGACCCCGGCGAAGGCGTTGAGCGTCTCGAAGGTGGGCGCGGACGGATCGGCCAGGGAAGGGCCGGCCGCGGCGAACACCGCGGCCCGGTAGGCCGCGCCCCCGGTCACCGAGTCCACCCAGGACAGCGCGGGAAGGGCGACCGCGGCGCCCACGGTGGCGGGTCCGGCCGTGCGGAACAAGGTGTCCGCCCCGTCGGGGACGGCGGCCTGGAACAGGTGCGCGGTGCTCGTCCGGGGCTCGCCGGACAGTTCTGTCCAGAGCGCCGAGGTGGCGTGGTCCGTGCCGGCGGGCCGGGGCAGGGCGCGTACGGCCCCGCGCGGATAGGTACCGATGACGGCCCGCTCGACGACCGTGCGGGCGCGCTGCGGACCGTCCTGCCCGCTGCGCCGGACCTCCAGGCCCACTTCCACGTCGTGGAGGAAGCGCATCTCCTCCGGGGCGGACGCCGGCCGGACGGTTCGCGTGGTGCTCCGCGCGGTGGAAGCGCTGTAAGCGGTCTTCTTCGAATAGCCGCCGAGGACACTCTGCGTGCCGGAGACGATCCCGGAAAGCTGGGAAACGGTGGAGAGTGCCTGCGTGATCGGCTGCGGCAGCGAGACGTTCAGAGCGTGATCGACGGTCCGGTCGGCCGAGGTGCTCTCCCCCCACGCCCTGATCTGCTGGGCGGTCTGCCGCGGTCCGTCGTCCGGCAGCGAGTGGGTCCCGGCGTCGCCCACGGGCTCGCCGCGCGCGCCGGTGAGCTGGGTCCAGTCCGCGAGCCGCAGCCGCACGGTGACGGCGAGCGGGCCACCGGACGGGCGCAGGACCGCGGTGTGTCCGCCGGCGACCGCCTCGCGCAGGACGGTGCCGGCGTCGGTGGCCGCGAGGTAGGCATCGAGCAGCGGCTCGGTCTCCGCTCGCGCTTCCCGCGGCAGGAGCCCGAGCACGCCGTCGCGGACGGCGTTGTGCAGCCGGTCGTCGGCGAAGGCGTAGCGCTCCTGGCCGGCGCCCTGCCGCCCCGTGTACTCCGGCGGCGCGAACACCTGGCCGGCCTGACGCCCGTTCCCTCCGCCGGCCTCCGTCCGTACGCCCTCCTCGGCGAACACGCCGGCGAGCTCCGGCAACGGGCGCGGCGGGCGCGGCTCGCGGACGACGGTGCCGAGGGGCGACTCCGGTTCGGGCGACGGCGGACGCCACACCGTGTCGGGCTGCTGGGCGACCGGCGGGGCGGGGTGCGGATCCAGGGCCTGCTGGGGGTTGCTCGTACTCCCGCTGCCCCCGGCGCCGTTCTCGTCGGTGGTTCCGGTCGTCGGCCCGCTCCTCGCTCCGCCCCGCACCTTCACTCCCGCGGCGCGCAGCTCGGGATTGTCCGCGGCCAGCCGGTCGGCGAGATCACGGGCGGCTTCGGGGCCCTGGGCGTGCAGGGTTTCGACGATCCGCGCCACGGCGGCCCGCCGTGCCTCCAGCCGCGCCTGCACCTCCGGTTCCCGGCCGATCTCCAGGGGAGCGGCCAGGTGGCGCCATGCTGATCCGGCCAACGCCCGCACCGTGTCGTCGGACACGCCGAGCCGCTCGGCCAGCCGGCGTACGTCCTCGGTGTCCAGTTCGGCCGCATCCGGTTCTGCGGTGGCCCGTTCTGTGGCGTCCGGTTCAGTGTCCTGAGCACGTCCCGGGTGGTCGGTGCTCCGGTCGGCCGCCTTGCCCCGCTGCTCGGCGGAGGCGGCAGTGCTGCCGGTAGCCGTCGCGGCCGGGGTCTCCGTGGCCGCCGGGGTCTCCGTGGCCGCCGGGGTCTCCGTCACCGCCGGAATCGTCCGCAGGGGCGGGGTGTCCATGGCGCGCAGGACCATGGTGCCGAGCACCCAGCGGTTCTCCTCCGGGCCAGTGACGTGCAGGACCGCCAGCGCCCGGATCAGATGGCCGGTCGTGGGTCCGGGCTTGCCGGCCCGCGCGGGCAGTCCGTATTTCAGGTAGTCGCGCCGGTAGTTGTTGCCGCCGCCCGACTGCCCCTGCGCCCCCGCGTTCTGGGCGAACGGCGCCGAGAGGAGGACCCGGTTGGTGTCGTCGGGGGTCACCCGGGCGGTGTACAGGGTGGTGGCCGAGGAGGTCGCCGTGGTCGCGGCGGTCGCCGTGTACGCGTCGCCGGACGTGCGGACGTCGTCCAGGGCGGTGTCACCGGTGGCGAGGATCTGCTGGGGCAGCAGCCGCAGCCGTACCGAGGTGGCGGGGTCGGCCCCAGTACGTCCCATCAGACGGCCCACCGCGACGGAGTCGAGCCGCCTGCCCGCGTCGCCGTCCCCCGGGCGCACCAGCCGGGAGAGCCGGATCAGGAGACTCTCGTCCGAGAACGAGGTGTGCATCCGGTCGGGACCGGCGAGCGCGGGGTCGACGTCGCGCAGGGCCCGGGCCAGCTCCGCGCCGGCGTCGAAGGAGTAGAGCGCGAACGGCCGGTCGGGCACCCAGTCCTGGCCGTCCAGCGCGTCGCGCACGGCGGGAGTCAGCCCGTCCAGACCGATGACGACGGTGCCGGGCGGCGGGGCGGTCCGGTCGGCGGGGTCCCGCTCGAAGACGGCGGGCCGCACGAGAGGAACCGCTTGGTCAGCTTCGGCCGGCAGGTCGTCGCGGTCGAACCACAGCGTCGCGGTGGCATCGGCCGTGGCATGGTACTCACGCGTCCCGGGTCCGCCCAGGGTCGCGGAGACCAGGCCCGTGACCCGGCCGTCTCCGTTGCCGGACATCGGGCTGCTGCGCACGGTGACCCGGTACCGGTACGGCACCTGGAACTCGGCCAGTTCGCCGGAGCGCTGCCAGGCCCGCGTCTCGCGCTGCGACGTGGCGGAAGCGCCGACCGCGTTTTCGAGGGCCCCCGTGAAGGTGGTCTGGAGGCGCCGGCCCCCGGACTGGAGCACCGGCCTGGCCTCCAGCTGGCGGGCCCTGCTGTACGAGACGCTCTGCGACTGGACACCCGGCTCGGCCAGGCCGGCGTTCCGTCCGCCCCCGTGGGCAGCGCTGTGGGTCAGCTGCGCGGTGTCGTCGACGCCGCTGCCCCGTATCCGGCCGAGGTCGGTTCCCGGCCTCGGCCGGGCGTTCACCTCCACCGTCACCAGGCGCGGGCCCAGACCCAGCCAGCCCCGGTGCACGAAGTGCATCGAGCCGGTCCCCCGCGGGCCCGCGCCGATCGGCACCCGCAGCCCCACCGAGGAGGAGTGGTCACTGACCCAGGACGCGAGGCCGGGCAGGTATCCGGCATCTCCCGGCCGGGTAGCCCCGGGGGCGGCCTTCTCGATGGCGTCGAGGAGGTTCTGCCGGAACTGTCCGCGCGGGCCCTCCGGTTCGACGCCGATGACGGCGCCCTGACCGAGCTGGCCGGTGTCCCGGTACCACTGGGGCAGCATCAGCGTCCGGTCCTGGGCGGGCGGGGTGAACCCGGCGAGCGCCGCCAGCTCGGGATGCTTGGCCAGGTCGCTCTCGGGAAGCAGGAACTCCACCGCGTCCGGCACCAGGAAGCCCACGGTCCGCACCGTGTGGGGGCGGGCCGCCAGGGTCCCCGAGACGACGTTGCGCCTGCCCTGACTGACCGTCACCCGGTAAGTGGCGTCCGCGGTGAACCGCTGCATCCGGGTGCTGCTGTGGGCGGTGACGCGGGCGTCCGAGGCGTTGTCCGAGTGGGTCGTACTGACGGTGGTGGCCGAGGTGTCCACGTAGCGCCCACTCGGGAAGAGGGAGACCCCGGGGGAATAGGCGCCGCTGACGGTCAATCCGGTCTGCCCTCCTCCGCCCTCCGACCGGGTGGAGGTGACGGTGTCCGACGCGTACAGCCAGCTTTCCATGCTCATGGGGCCGGGGGCCTCCAGCCGGCGCACACCGCTGAGGTAGCCGGTGATCTCGACCGAGACGTCCGTGCCCGACACCAGTCCGAAGCTGCCCGCGCCCTCCAGAACCAGGCCGTCGCCGAAGACGGTCAGGGCGTTGGCGGTCAGCTGGTGGAAGGAGAGCGCGGACCGCAGGACCTGCTGGGCCATGCTGTCCTGGTCGACGAGCGAGCCGCCCACCGTCGTCCGCGTCGTCCACCGCCACGCCCCGTCCGCCATGCGCTGGGCCCACCCCAGCGGGCCCCCGGCACCGGCGGAGGCCCAGATCTCGGCGGGGGTCCTGACCGCGGGCGCGGCGGCGGTCGCGGCCGGCGGCGCGACGGCGGTCTCCGGCGAAGGGCCTGCAGCCGCCTCGGCCGGACGTGCAACAGCAAGGGTCTCCGGCGCGGAGCCTGCCACCACCGCCTCGGCCGGAGGCACGACAGCAACGGTCTCCGGGACGGGGTCGCCGGTCCGCTCGGCCGGAGGTGCGGCGACCGCCTCGGCGGCCTGGTCGGCCGCCGTCTCCCTCTTGTGGAGCGCGGTGAGGTCGAAGAGGTCCTCGTCCTTCGTCTCCTCAGGGGGTGCGCCCAGCAGTCGGCTCACGACCCGGACCAGGGTGTCACCGCCGAGCACCCGGTCCACGAAGGCCGACTCCGGCAGCCGACGCAGCACCTCGGGCGCGTCGCCCGTCAGCCGGGCCAGTTCCTCCTCCGTGACCCGGACGGCGATGTGCGGCTCGTCGGACATCACCGAGTCGACCGACTCCGTGTCGGACGCCTCCGACGCGGAGTCCTCCGATCCGTACGCGGCTTCGTCCGAACGGACCGACGGGTCGGCGGCGACGGGTTCCCGCACGACCGGTTCCTGCGCCGCCGGCTCCTCCACGACCGGTTCCTCCACGACCGCCGGGAACGCTGCCCGCGGAGGCGCGCTCACCGTCCGGTACGTGGGTACGGCCACGGCGAGGGTGCCCTCGGCGACGAGCGGGAGGGGCGCCGGGCCGTGGCTCCACCGAAGGTCGAGTCGCAGCCGCACCGGGATCTCGAAGAGCTGCAGCCCGTCGCCGGCCGCGGTGGACAGGTACTTCTCCTGGCCGACCAGCGACGTGGTGGCGGTGGCCACGGCGTTCGAGCCGCTGGCGGTGTACTCCGGCCGCACTCCCTGCAGCGGCAGCTGGCCGTGGAACTCCAGGGGGTTGCTCACCTCTCCCATGCCGGTCAGTGACCAGCCCATCGGGGTGACCTTGCGCCCTTCCTGGCCGGGGCGGTTGTAGCCGGACCAGTTGTTGGTCTGCAGACCGGGCAGTGACCGGGCGGCGGTGACCGGCGCGTCGTCGATGCGTTCGGCGGTCAGTCGCACCCGGACCCGCTGCACGTCCCCGGTGCCGGGCACCTCCAGCCATACCGTGTGGCCGCCCTCGACCAGCTCGTCCGCGGCGCCCCGCAGGGTCTGGGCGGAGCGGGCGTGGTCCAGGGCACGGGCGTTGGCCAGCCACCTCGCCCGGGTGGCGTCCCCGGTCCAGCGGCCGCTCGTTCCGGACGGCAGGAACCCGTGCTCGCGCAGCCACCGCCCGGCCATGTCGTACAGCGGCTCCGCGCCGTCGACGCGCAGGGTCGTGGTCGAGATCCCGAGGGAACGCAGCCGCACCATCTCGGGCGGCAGCGAGCGCGGAACGGGCTCCACCACGCCCTCCAGCACCGCCCGGGACGGCACCCGGAACACCACGGGGTAGGCTGTCCGGCCCTCGCCGTCGGCGCCGGCGTGCAGGGGGCTGGTCGCGGCCGGCAGAGCGACGCCGCCCTTGGGCAGGACCAGTTGCATCTCGAAGGTGACCCGGCCCTCGACCTGGAACATGGGACCGCCCGACTGCAGGGTCAGCGATCTGGTGAGGTCGCCGCCGGAGCCCAGGACGTACGACACCTGTTGGCGGGCACCGGCGTTCACCATCAGGGCGCCGCCGATGGGGGCGGTCACCGCGTCGCCCTGCGGGGCGGAGAAACCTACCGTGAGGCGGAGGTCGGCGCCCACCGCGTTGGTGACGGTCGACTGCCCGACGACCCGGACGGTACGCACCACCTGGTGTTGCAGGTCCGCGGCCGGGGCGGTCGGGCCCGTCTGCCGGCCGTCGTCGGCGAGCTCGGCCCGTACGCGGATGAAGCCCAGCGCGGAGCCGTTGGCCGCCAGCAGCAGGGGGGAGGCGTGCCAGCCGTTCAGCATCCTCGGCAGGGCGTCCCGCATGCTGCGGGAACCGAAGAAGCGTTGCAGGTCCTCGTGGGAGGCTCCCGACAGGGCGCCCAGATGGTCCGCGAACGCCTGTTCCGCCGCGTGCAGGACGCGTTCCGGGTTCAGTACCGTCTCCACCCCGTACAGCGGGACCTCGTGCACCGCCGTCCGGAGCGGGGCGTGTTCCCGCTCGGCCGCCGCCCGCGCCACGGCCGCCTGGCCGGATCCGCCCGCCGCGGTGTCCGGGACGGCGGTGTCCGTCGCCTCGGGCGGGTCGGTGCGGGTGAGGTGCTCCGGGAACCAGACGGCCATCCGTTCCCCGGCCGGGCCCTCCTGGTCCGTGGTCCAGTCGGCCGGGGCCGCTCCGGTGTCCACCCGCAACTGCCACCGCATGCGGTACGCGTACGGGACCGCCCCGCCCGAGACGGTGACCAACGACAGGGCCTGCGCGGCGCTGACGACGCTCACCTGGGTCGACAACTGGTTGTGCACGAGGGTTACCTGAGGCTGAATCGCGATCTGACTCAGCACGCCCAGCGACGGCTGCCAGACGTGGCTGCCCGCCAACTGGAAGGTGCGCAGGTCCGCCGTGCCGGCGGTGTTCCCCGTATCCGAGTATCCGGCGCCCCAGCGCTGGACCCGGTTCGGCACCCCTTCGGCCAGCCCGTCGAGCAGTTCGGGTGCCGGCCGGGGGTCGCCGAGGCGCAACCGCACCCGGACCGTCCGCGCGATCCCCCGGTGGCGCAGGTGCAGAACCAGTCCGTTCTCCCCGCGCACTTCGGACCACTCGTTGACGAGGTAGGAGGGGGTGAGCCGGACGCGCACCTGGTCACGCAGGTCGGCGTCCTCCCCCAGGCTCCCTTCCAGTTGTCGGCTCAGCCGGTCCCGCAGCCAGTCGACCGTGCTCTCCGGCACCCGGCCGAGGCTCACCGTGCCCTGCACGCCGTCGAACTCCGCCCCGTACGCGCGCACCGAGTCGCTGATCGGGGCGGGAGCGTCCACGGCGCCACCGGCCGCCCCGGTCACGGGGGCGGCGACGTCCGTCACCTGAGCCGCAGCCGGTTCCACGGTGTGCGGGGCGGGGGTCTCGGGTGCGAGTGCCGCCGCTACGGGAGCCTCCGGCACGTGGGCGGGCACGGGGGCCGCCTGCTGCTCGGCGTCGTCCGGCAGCATCCGCTCCGTCTCGGGCTCGGGCCGGAGCTGCACGGCCACCTCGGTCTGCTGCTCCGGCTCGGGCGCGACCTGCTCGCCGGGCGCGACCTGCTCCTCCTCGGCCTGCCGCACCACCGGGATCCACTGGTCGTCCTGTACCGCGTCGACGCCGGGTTCCCGGCCGGCGAGGACACGGTCCAGGCCGGCCACGAGTTCGCTCCGCCGCTGCGGACGCGGCTCCAGAAAGCGCTGCTCCAGTTCCTCCGCCTCCCGGTCCGTCACCGGCTGGGCGTCCGGGCCCACGTGGTTGCTCGGTCCCGCCTGGTTGCTCGGCCCGGCCTGGGAACCCAGGACCTCCATCTCCATGGCCACCGGAACGCTCTGCTGCGCCCCGGCTCCGAGCAGCTTGCCGCGCGTCTGCGGCCCGCCCAGCTCCAGGGCCCGGGCGCGGGCCGCTTCGGCGCCCCGGGTGTGCAGGACCTCGGCGACGTCGATCAGGTGTTCGTGGTGGGCCCGGCGTGCCGCCTCCGTCTCGGGGTCCGTTCCGATCAGCACGGGCGCGCGCAGGTGGCCGCCCGCCGCGGTGAGCAGTGCCTCCGCGGCGCGGGTGGTGAGGCCGAGCCGCGCCCCCAGCCCCCTCGCCCCGTCCGCGGCGAACCTCCCGGTGCCGCCTTGCCCGGGGACGGCCTCGTCGTCGAGTCCGGTACGCGCCTCGGGGTCCAGGCCCAGCGCGCGCAGGCGCTGCCGGGCCGCGGTCAGGGCCGTCTCGCGGGCCGGGGCCTTCTTGTCCCGCGGCTGTGGTGCGGCGGCCTGGTCGGCGATGGCCGAGTGGTACGCCGAAAGCGCCTCCGCCAGCCGCGTCAGGTCGGGGTCGACCGCGCGCGCGTACGTCTCGGTCTCCGTCCGCGCCCCCGCGGCGGCAGCGGGCTCCCCCTCCTTGCCTTTGCCCTTCTCCTTCTTGCCGGTGGCCTTCGCCTGGTCGTTGCGGTTCTCGGCCGCCTGCACCGTCGCCCGTTCCACCCGTTCCACCGAGGCGCGCAGCGCGGGCTCGTTCCGTATCGCGCCGATGTCCATCGGGCCGGCCGTGTAGTGGCCGCCGTATCCGTCCCACGTGTAGTCGTTGTTCTGCCGGGACCGGCTGATGGCGTACACCAGGGTGTCGACGTGCCCGTCGTCGGCGAGGACGTACGCGAACGAGGCGCCGCCGCTGCCGCCGTCCAGGTGGATGTGGAGTGCCTGATGGACGGCGACGGAGCGTTGCCGGTTCTGTGCCTCTCGCGGGCTCCTGTGCCCTGTGGCCACCTCATTGAGCAGCGCCAGTTGCGCGGGGGTCAGCGCTTCCGCGCGCGCCTGGCGGGTGTGCAGGAGCCGTCCCGCGCGCTGGTCCCAGGTTTCGGGGCGGTGCGGCTGGAATCTCGCCAGCCGTTCGGCGACGCGTTCTCTCTCCCGTGCGGCCCGGGCCGCGCGCGAGGCGACTTCCCGGTCCCAGGCGCCCTGTGCCGTCTCCCGGACCCGCTGGTGGAAGTCTCCCTCCACCATCACGCCCAGCCGGTCCAGCCAGGCGGAGAAGTCGGTGTCGAAGACCGTCAGCGCGGCTTCGCCGGAGGCGAGGTAGGGGGCGAAGGCGTAGTCCTGCCAGTCGGCGGGGTTCAGGCTCAGGTCTTCCAGGACCGCGGGCGCGCCCAGCATCAGGGGGAGCAGTTCCGGGTTGCGGCCGAGTTCGGCGGCGAGGGCGGCGCCCCCGGGTGCGAGCAGCAGCCCTGCGGCTTCGGGCACCGAGGTCAGCGCCTGCGCCCACACCGACGGCTGTTCGGTCGCCCGCTCGCGTACGGTGACCGCCGCCCTCACCGCTCCCCTGCCGTTCTTCCGTCCGCGGCGCGCCGCCGTCCCCACTCCCGGGCGCGCGGTCTCCTGAGGCCGCGCCGCGACGGTGTCGGAGGCGGGCGCGGCGACGCGGGGCAGCGCGGACAGCAGGCGCTGCCCGGTCGAGTCCTCGGCGAGGCGGTCGAACTCCGTCCCGTTCTGCGCCAGTTGCCGCAGCTCACCGGCGGTTCCCTGCGACTGGAGCGCCCGGTCGCGCAGGGCGGCGGTGGAGAAGAACCGGTCGGCGAACCGCGGGGTGTCATCCAGGAAGCGGGTGAGGTCGGCGTCGGTGAGCAGCCGCCGCAGCTCCTGGGGGTCGGCGCCGACGAGCGCCGAGGGGTGCTCGGCGAGCCGTCGGAGCAGCGTCTCGCGGGGGGCGAGCCGGCGTACCAGGCGCGGGACGAGGGCGTCGGCGAGCGGTCGGGACGCGCGGGCCGCGCGCCACAACGGGCTCTCGTCCACCGCGTGTTCCACCAGACCGTGGCTGCGCAGCAGAGCGCCGGAGAGCCAGGGGGCGTCCGTCAGGTCGCGTCCGATCCTCGGGTCGGCGGCGATCGCACCGGTCAGGCCCCGTACCGCGCCGAGCGCGGTGACCAGGGTGTGCCCGAGGCCGCCCTCGACGGCGGCGAGGGCGTGCGTCATTTCCGGCTGTGTACGCAGGAGTGCGTGGAGCGACTCGCCTTGCGGGCGGCGCTCCAGCAGGCGTACCAGTCCGGGGTCGGCGGCCAGCGCGTCCACGAGGGCGGGGGCCCGCAGCGTCGTCTCCAGCAGCTCGGCGGAGGCCAGCACCCGCCCGATGTGGTCCGGGTGGCGCTGGAGGGCGCGCAGGGGCTCCTCGTCCGACAGGAAACGTCGGAAGTGCGCGGTGTCGGTGAACGCCTCGGGGTGGGCGGCGATGGACTCGCTGACCGCCGGGTAGCGGCGCAGGACCTGCGCGAACGCCGGTGTGGCCGCGACCGACCGGGCCGCCGGGACGCCGCTCAGCACGGCCCGTACGACCGCGGTGTCCTCGTCCCTGCCCGTGTGGAAGGTGATCAGCTCGGTGGCGAGGGAGGGGGTCGACAGCAGCAGTTCGGCGACGCGGCCGTCGTCGGCGAGGACCCGCGCCACGTCGTTCCGCTCCCCCATCAGCTGCCTCAGGTGGGGGTCGCTGGTCGCGATGGCGTGTTCGTGCGGGCGCTGCAGCATGAAGCGGACCAGGTCGGGCACGGCGACGAGTTGCCGGACGAGGTCCGGATTGCCGGCGAGCTGGCTGACGGTGCCGCGCAGCAACGTGTACGCGTAGAGGGAGTCGTCCGTCCGCAGCGCGGCGGTCAGCGGCGGGTTGTCGCGGAGGAGGACGAGCACCGAGGCATTGGGGTCGTGGACGGTGGCGAGGAGTCTCGGCCGCGCCACCAGCATCTCGGCCAGTTCCGGGTCCTGGAAGAGCATGGCTCCGGCGGCGCGGCTGCCGCGGGCGGCGTCGAGCAGCGTCCCGTTTCCGCGGACGAGGTCGTGGACGGTGTGGAGGGCGGCGAGCCGTTCCTCGCTGCCGGGCCCGTCGGCCATGCGCCGGAGTTCCGCACGCGCCGCTTCCGGCGCCAGGTGCCAGAGTCCGGCCCAGCGCGCGTCGTCGGCGTGCAGGCGTACGCCTTCGGGCGACAGGACGGCGTCGCCGCCGTGTGCCGTGACGAGGTTCGCCAGGGTGTTCGTCCACGCCTTCGTCTTCTTCTTGCTCTTCTTGGCGTTCTCCGCCCTGCGGGCCTCCACGACGGCCGCGACCCCGGCCCGGAAGGGCTCGGTGCCGAGCGCGTCGACGAGTGCGGGGCGGGCGACGGCCTCGCGGAAGACCTCGGGTGCGGAGGCCAGCAGGCTCAGCAGTCCGCTGTCGCCGTCCAGTCCGCGCAGCAGCCGGGGCGAGCGGAAGAGGGCGCGCCAATGGGCGACGGGCAGTTGGAAGCCGGGCCGGGACGCCAGCTCGGTCAGCACCCGCGGATGGGCGTGGAGTCCCGCCACCGCCTCGGTGTCGACGGCGTCCAGCACCCGCCGGTCGTACCGGGCGAGGCGGAGCAGCGCGTCGCTGCGGAACAGTACGTCGAGCAGCCGCTGCCGGTCCTCGACGTACAGCAGGTCGTGGAAGCCTTCGAGCGCGTAGTGGGTGAAGATCCGCTCGTCGGCGGGTCCCAGCTCCCAGTACGCGCGCAGGTTGCCGAAGTCGGGTGAGCCCGGGGACTGGTGGTCGAGGAGCAGGCCCACGGCGGGGTTGACCCAGGCCATCCAGCCCACGAGCGGGTCGGCGTCGGCGGCGTCGGTGAACGCGATCCGCGGGTCGCCGGGGCCGGTCTCCAGCAGGCTCGGGGAGTGGCCGAGCCAGAACCGCAGGACGGGGTGGCGCAGGGCGGCCTTGAGGACGTACGGGGCGAGCAGCGGCGAGCTCTCCCGTACGAGGGGGCGCAGTGTCTCGGCGTCGGGCCCCAGCAGGCGGCGGTACTCGTGGGGGTCGGTCAGCAGGTCCGGGTGGAGCAGCAGCGCCCGCCGGAGGTCGGCGTCGGCCCGCAACTCCAGGGCGAGGAGGGGGTCCACGGTCAGGGCGGCGTCCAGCGCGGGCAGCGCGGCCCGCAGGTCCCGCAGCGAGACCGGGTCCGCGGCCGACGGCTGCGAGGTCCGCGTGGCCAGGTCGCCCTGCTCGGTCCGTGCCACGGGTGCCGCCTGACGCAGCGCGTCCAGCAGGGCGGGTGCGGGTACGGCGTCGAAGTGGGCGGGGTCGCGGGAGAGGAGGCCGGCGACGGCGGGGTTGTCCACCGCGGCGGTCACCAGGCGTGCGTCGGCTCCGAGACGGTTGGCGAAGTCCGGCGCGTCGGCGAGCACGTCGATCAGCCGCGCGTCGCGCCCCAGGACGTCCAGCAGGCCGAGGTCGCGGGTCACGGCCGCCAGGAGGTCCGGTGCCCGCAGCAGGAGGTCCGTCTGGTCGGCGTGGGTCTGCAGACGCGCGCGCAGCTCCCGGTTGGCGTACAGGGCGGCGACATCGATCTCCGCGTCGGCCTCCACCCGGGCGAAGACGGCGGAGGTGAGCACTTCCTCGCGGGCGAAGGACCGTGCGCTCTCGGGCGTGCCGGCCAGGACCGCGGAGGCCAGATCGGGCAGGAGGGCCACGAGGTCGGCGACGGTCTCGGAGGACGACACGGCGAGGATGTGGGCGGTCCGGCCTTTGAGGACGGTCGCCACTTCGACGGCGTCGAGCAGATGCGCCGCGTCGGGCGACCTGTTCTCGATCGCCTCCACCAGCTCGCGCTTCCCGTCCGCCGAGGGGGCCAGCTTCGCGTCCAGATGGCTCGGGCCGAGCGCGTACGCGGCGAGTGTCGTGGAGTCCAGCGCGCTCAGTCTCCGCAGCAGCTCACCGGAGCCGGACAGCACCTCCAGGTGCTGGGGGCGCGCCTGTAGGATCGTTCCGACCTCCGGCCGGCGGACGATCGCCTTCACCACGTGCAGGTGGGCCGGGTGCACGAGCGCGTCGACGAGCTCGGCGTGCCCGGCGGCCACCCAGGTCGCGTCGGCGGCGGCCATGCGCGCGAGGTCCGCGGCCGGCCAGTCCTCGTGCCAGGTGCGGGCGGCGGCTCGGTTCAGGAAGGCGACCAGGGCGTCCGCCGGAACCGCGGATCGTTCCCCGCTCCGGGAGACGGCCCGGACCGCTTCCCGGGCCGCGTCGGCCAGAATCCGGGCGTCGGGAGCCGTCCGGGCGGCGGAGTCCGCCGCCCCGTGCGGAGCGCCTGCCCGCAGCGCCGGCTGCTCGGAGCGGATGCCGGGGGTCGCCGCGGCGAGCTCGTCCGCCAGCTCCTGGGCGTCCTGCTCCGCCAGAGCCCTGGTCCACGGCGGCCCGTCGGACCGGCCGAGCACCTCCATGATCCGGAACCCCGCGTGCCGCTGGGCCTCCCGCAGCGCGACCGTCTCCGGTTCCGTTCCGATCAGCACGGCCGGCCGGAGCATGGCCATGGCGTGCACCCACCGGCTCTTCAGGGTCTCCGTGTCGAACGCGGCCCGCAGGCGGTCCACCAGCTCCCCGCCCACGCCGGGCGCGAACGCGGACCCCGGTGCGAACTCGGACCCCGGTGCGAACTCCGAATCCATCTCAGGTCCGAGGTCCGCGCGCGTGCTGCTCCCGCCGGCGGCGGCCGTCGAGGCGCCCGCTTCCCGCGAGGTGTCAGGAACGGGGCCCGTGGCGGAGATCCCGGGGTCCCGGCGGGACCGTCCGGAGCGGGAGGCGGCCCGCTCCACCAGCACCCGCGCCAGGTCGCGCGCCCGCCGCTCGTCCCCTCCCCTGCCGAGGTGGCCCATGAGGCGGAACAGCGCCTGACGCCGCGCTTCGCGGAGGGCGACCGTTTCCGGGTCGCGGCCGGTGAGCAGACGCGGGCCGAGCAGCTCGTTCGCCCGGTCCCAGAGCTGCTGGAAGTCCGGCTCGTCGTACGTGCGGCGGAGCCGGGACTCCATGTCGTCCGCCGTCCGCCGGGCGTCGCGGCTCCCCTCGGGGTCGAGGGCGTGCAGGCGGGCGGCGGTGAGGCCGGTGGCGAAGGAGTCGGCGTGGGCCGCTTCGTGGCCGGCCCAGGCGTCGGAGAGCTTCTGCGGCGCCCACAGCGTCTCGTAGGCGTCGAGGAAGTCGCGGCGGAAGGCGCTGCCGAGTGCCGCGAACCGGTCGTCCTCGGTCTCGCGGTCGCCCCGCAGCGTTTCGAACGAACGCGCGGCTCCGTGCAGGGCGGTGCCGACGGTGGACTCGAAGGCGAGGTGCGCGGGGAGGGCCTGCGCCTCCGCGGCCAGGACGGCGTCCCACCTGCGCCCGAGGGCGTCCTCGTCGTCGAGGACGAACGTGTGGCGGGGATGGAGGACGTCGAACGCCGACCCCAGTCGCTCCTCCAGGCCGGCCCGGACGCGAGCGGTGTCGGCTTCGTCGAGGGACCGGTCTCCGTGGGCCTCGCGCCCCTGGGTGAGGTGGACGGCGAGGAGCTCCTCGGCGACCTCGCCGATCCGGTCGCGGGCGTGCCGCACGGTCAGCCAGGTGTGCAGCCGCTCGGGGTCCGTCAGTCGCCGGTAGTCGTCCTGCCAGCGCTCCGCCCGCTCCTGCGGGCCGAGCCGCTCCGTCTCGGCCAGCACCTGGTCGAGACGCTGGTTGACGACGACGGCCATCGTCGCCCCGAGTTCGGCGACGAACTCCTGGCCGGGTCTGCCGGCGTCCCCCGGGAAGCGGTCGAGGAACGCCGCGTCGCCCGTGCGGGGACCGGTTTCCGCCCAGGAGGCCGCTGCCGCCCGGACGGCCTCCTGGACACGGACGATCTGGTGTTCGCGGACCGCCTGCTCCGCCAGCCGGAGGTGCAGGCCGTCCACCACCGCCTCCAGTCTGGTCCGCCGGTCGACCGGCGCGGCGCGGTGACCGGTGCCTGCGCCGGGGCGCTCCACCCCGTCGAAGGCGTCGTCCAGGGCGCGCCGGGCGTCGTCGAGCACCCGGGCCCGCCCCGGACCGGAGACCGGGGTGCCTTCGGCCGCGAACGCGGACAGCAGTCGTTCGTGGGCGGAGACCGGCGTGTGTTCGGCCGCGGTCAGGGCCCGGGACCCGGCGCCCCGGTGACCGGGGAACGAGGCGACCGCCGCCTCGAAGGCCGGTTCGAGCAGGTGGAGATGGAGCCGACGGTCGAACTCGTCCGGCAGCGGCGTGATCATCTCGCGGAGGTCGCGGACTGCCTGCCGCACCGTTCCGTCGAGGGCGCGTTCCGGGTCGATGCCCGTGAAGGAGCGGTCCACCAACCGGTCCACCCGGTCGTGGAACTCGGCGGCGAGGCGGTCGTGGACCGCTCCGGCCATCTCCGGGGCCGGCTCGAAGGGTGCCCCGGTCCCGTCCGTCAGTCTGCGCGAGGAGGCGGCGAGCGTCTCCTGCCACCAGGTGTGGAACGTGCGCTCGAAGGCGGCCTCCGCGTGGTCGAGTCCGCGTTGCCGGACCGCCGCCACGGTGAAGGCGTCCTGGACCGTCCGGACGGCCGCCCCGGTGTCGGAGGTGACGGCGGAGAGGCGGGCGTGCTCCGTGCGGACCTGCTCGCGGACGGCGGTCAGCTGTTCCTCGGTCAGTACGGAGGCCTTGTCCCCCGCCCACACGCGGAAGGCCTCGTCGAAGGTGCCGTCGTCGACGAGGGGCGTCCCGGGGGCGCTCTCCGCCCGTGCTCCGGCTCCGGTTTCGGCGTCGGCGTCCGCTGCTGCTCTGTCTCCGGTTTCGGCGTCGGTTCCGGCCGTGTCGGAGCGTGCCAGCAGTTCGGCGTAGCGCTGGTGCAGGGTCCGCTGGGCGTCCTGCCAGGCAGGGGTCCGCCAGTCGTCGGCGTCGGCGTACGCCGGCGGCGCGACGAGCCCGGCCGTCGGGGCGGCGACCCGAGCGGTTACGACGGAGCGGACGTACTCCTCGCGCAGGTGCTCGACATGGGTCCGGGCCCACCGGACGGTCTCCGCGTGCTCCATCCGTACGGTGCCCGGGGGCTCGTCCGCGAGCAGCGCGACGCGGTCGAGTTCGCCGCGGTGCCGGGTCTGCGCCACCTCCCGCAGCGCCTGGACCTGCGCGTCGTACCTCGCCACGGCGGCTTCGTGTGCCTCGGGACCGTACCGGCCGAGCCGTTCGACCACCGGTGCCTGGAGGGTCAGGCGCTGCTGCTCGTACCAGCCGCGCACCTCCTCGCCCCAGGTGCGGTCGGCGCGGAACCGGTCGGCGTGTTCGGCGAACCGGCGCGTCAGCTCGACGGCCTCCGGGGCCAGCCGGCGCTGGTGCGCCGCGGCCCGGCGGATGTTCTCGTCCAGCTTCCGCAGCTGCTCCTGGCGCTCACCGGCGTCCTCGACGGCCAGCGCCCGGGCCCGCTCCGTGGCGTACCCCTGCCGCAGGGCGTCGAGCTGCCGCTCGTACCAGTTCTGCTCTGCGAGAGTGCCCAGTCGCTCCCGGTACGCGAATCCGCCGTGCGGGTTCTCGCCGGTCCGGGCGTGGAGCGCGCGGTCGAAGGCGGCGTGCGCCTCGCGGTCCGCCGTCCAGGCCGCGTGGGCCTCGGCGTACCGCTGCCGGAACTCCCGCACGGTCCCCGTGCGGGCCTCCTGCGCCTCGGCCGTCGCTCCGTCGGCCACCATGTCCTGGAACAGGGCGGCCAGTTCCGCTGCGGGCGCCGAGGTGGCGAAGCCCGTGACACGCGCGAGAACGTCGGGCACCACGGCGGCGACCTCGCGGTGGAACACCTTACGGGCCGCCTCCCGTGCGGTGAGGATCTCTTGGGCGGAGACGAGACCGGCGTCCAGATCCCGGAGGGCGTCGACGCGGGCGGGCGTCAGTTCGGCCGGTGCCGCGGTGGCACGGTCCTGTCCCCAGGCGTCGGCGAATCTCTCCCGCACGGCCGCGACCGGCCCGTCCGCCCCGGAGCCGTCCAACCCGCGGACGGCGGAGAGCCGTTCGCTGAAAACGGTGTAGGCCCGGTCCCTGCTCTCGACGGCGGCCCGCAGGTCCGCCGGTGTCCGCTCCGGGCGGGCCGCCAACTCCTGGACCTGGAGCTGCGTGTCACCGTCCGCGCCTCGGTCCGGGGGGCCCGGGAGGTCACCGCGGCGCGCGGTCTCCTGGAAGGGGGTGCGGTCGATCTCCCACCGCGACAGGTCCAGGATCCGGGCCGGGTCGCTCTCCCAGGCCCGGTACGCGCTGTCCTCCTCACGGGCCGCGTCGGCGAGGTCGTTCCATTCCTGCCGCGCTCTGTCGATCAACCGGGTGCGCGCCCCGGGCAGGTCCTCCCGGGGCGTGGAGCGCGAGACGTCGGCCCACTCCCGGGCGAAGCTCGACCGGAGTGCCTCCACGTCCTGTTCGTACTCCGTGCGCACGCGCGCGGTGCGGAGCTCGCCGGGCGCCGCTCCGGCATCCCTTACGAACTCCCGCAGCGACGCTTCCCTGTTGAGCAGTGAGTCGAAGTTGGCGGCCATCTGCTGCCGCCGCTCCCTCCCCTCCTGCACGAGGCGTTCGCGTTCGACGGCTGCCGCCGCCTCCCCGCGCCGCCGGTCCGCCTGCTCGATCTCCTCGCGCAGGGCGTCCCACTCGGATCGGACGGTGCTGCCGAAGGTGTCGCCGTCCTCCCGTTCGCGCGCCAGCCAGCCGTCCATGTCACGCGCGCCGGGGCCGTAGACGTCGTGGTAGCGGTGCACCCAGTCCCCGCGGAACCCTTCGCCCAGCCGGTCCTGGGTGGCTTCCTCGACGTCGTACCGGTATTCGGCCCGCTCGGTCAGCTCACCGCGCCGGGTGGTCAGCCGGGCGAACTGTTCTCCACCCTCGGTCAACGCCCGTTCGAGGCCGTACTCCAGCCGCAGCCGGTGCGGCATCGACTGTTCCAGCGACGGCAGATAGCGGTGGAAGAAGGCGGCCTCGCCGGCCGCCACCCGCTTCGGTTTCCAGGTGCCGTTCTCCGCCCGGCCCGCCAGCTCGCCGAAGTCGCGCGTGACGTCCTGCCGGAGCTGCTCGCGGGCGCGCTGGGCGTGCACCCCGTCGACGCCCAGCCGGTCGAAGCGCACCTCCGCCCCCTGCAGGGCTCGTTCCAGGCCGACTTGGTACTCGAAGCGTGTCGGCAGTTCGTCGAGGAGCCGGGCGTGAGCCCGCCGCATCCGGTAGGTGTACGACTTCCAGTCGTCGGGGGTGAGATCCCGCCGCTCCCGGCCGGCCAGGATGTCCTCGCCCCTGGCGGTCAGTTCCGCGCCGTGGGCGGCGGCCACCGCGGCGGTGTCCACCGTCTCGGCCTCGATCCGCTCCCGTCCGGTGGACCGCACCCACCTGGCGTGGGCGGCCTCGACCCTCCTGTCGGCCTGCGCGCGCTGGGACTCCTCGGTCGCCGTGGCCCGCAGCCGCGCCTCCCAGCGGGCGGCCAGGTCGTCCATCCCCGGCGCGAAGGCCCCGCGCCGCTCCACCCACTGCCCGAAGGGCGTCCGCCGGGCGGGTGGGCCGTCGCCGCCCGGCAGGACGCGGGTGAGGACCTCGAAGTCGGTACGGAAGTCGGCGCGGGCCCGGTCCGTCCACAGGCCGATCCGTTCGACCGTGGCGATCCCGTCCTCGGCACCCCGGGTCAGACGCTCCTCCACCCGCGCCGCCTCGACGGCTCGGTCGAAGATGCGTTCGGCGGTGACCTCCAGTTCCAGACGGGCCCGCAGGCCCCCTGCCAGGTCCCGGGTCTGGGCGCGCAGATCGTCGTGCAGCCGCGGCCAGTCGAGCGGCTCGGCACGGGTGCCGTCGCCGGTGGACCGCTGTTCCTCGGCGAGTCGGTTCACCTCCGCCACCACGTCCTCGGCGAACGCCTCACGGGCGCGCGCCACCGCGGACCTCGGCAGCTCCGACAGGTCCGTCAGATACCGCGCGGCCCGGAGCCTGCCGGGGGGCGCCGACATGCCCGTGTCCCGCAGCCGCGTCTCGAACTCCTCGAACGTCTCCCGGGCGGACTCCCGCGCCAGGTGCACGGCCGCCTTGATCTCGAAGTCGTCGCGCAGCCCGGCGGACAGTTCGTCGAACCGCGAGCGGAACTCCGCCAGGGAGATGTCACCCCGCTGGTACGCCTCCGCGTCGGGTTCCCAGCGCGCGTCGAACCAGCTCTTGACCTCCTGACGCCGCCCCTCCGCCTCCGCCCGTGCGCCGGGCGGAGGTTCGCGGTCGCTTCCGAGCACCAGGAACTCGTCGTGGGTCTCGGGCTGGACCACGCGGAACCGCGGGTCCGCGGGATCGGCCAGTGCGAAGGGGCCGCCCTCGGAGGTCCGCTCCACGCGGGGCAGCGCCGAGGGGGTCCGCGGCGTCGGGACGTCCTCGGTCGCTTCCTCGTCCGAAAGCGCCCGCTCGGGAAGGCGGTGCACGGGGTTCGGGTCGTCCAGGTACGCGGTGAAGGCCTCCGCCACCCGGCGCTCGGCCATCTCCTCGACCTCGAACCGGAAGCGGTAGTGGTCCGTCACCTCGTCCTGCGCCCGGCGCCAGGCCGCACCGAGCAGTGGGTCCTCGTCCCGGAAGACGTACGCGCCGGTGTGGGCGGCCGCTGCCCCGGGGGGAGCCGGCTCGGACGACTCGGCGGCCTCGGGCCTGCTGCTCGGTGAGAGGGCGCCGTCGTCCGCCTCGTCGCGGGGGCGTGCACCGTTCTCGGCCTCGTCGCCGGGACGTGCGCCGTCGTCGTGGGTGGGCCGGTCGCTCGCGTTTCCCTCGTCCGCCCGCCCGGGAGGGGTGTCGTCGGGGGTACGCGGGGGCGCACCGTCCGCGGCGGCCACGGCGGTCCCGGTCCGGTGCGGCGACCCGCCCTCCGGCGCCCCCGTGGGCGGTGTTCGGCTCTCCGGTGCTCCCCCTTCGCCGCGCGCCGTGCCGCTTCCCGTCCCGGGGGCGCGGTCGGCCGAGGTGGTGTCCCGGGGGGCCGGAGCCGGCGCCTCGGTACGGGTACCGGTAGGCGCACCCGCTCGACGCTCCGAGCCGGTCGCGGTGTCCGACGGGCGCCCACCGGCCGGGGCCCCGGGCCCGCCGGCCGCCGGGGTGCGTGCGCCCGCGTCGGCACGGCCCTGCGCGGTGCCGGTCGCGGGAGTGGCGGCCGTCCCGGTGCGGTCGCCCGTGCTCTGCGCCGGTGCGGAAACGCCGGTGCGTGCGTCGGGTGTCGCCGTGCCGTCGACGGTCGCCGGGCGCACGGGGCCGGGGGAGCCGCCGGTGGTCGCCTGGCCCGAGGTGCCCGTGGGTACGGGTGCGGGCTCGCCCGCGCGGCTGAGCGTGGCGGTGGACGGGCCCGGCTGGGCCGAGGAGCTCCCCGTGGACACCGGTGCCGGCTCGCCCCGGCTGAGCGTGGCGGTGGACGGGCCCGGCTGGGCCGCACCCGCCTGCCGGGGCGGGGCGGTGCTGGGCGCGGTCGCCGTGGCGTCCTGCCGTCCGGTGGCGGCCGGTACGTCGGGGCGCCCGCCACCGGCCGTGCCGGCGCCGGGTGCGACCGCCGGTGCGGCGGAGTTCTCGCGCGTCGCCACCGCGGGGTCCTGGCCGACGGGCCGGACGGGCGCCGCCTCGGCCCCGGCGGGGTGCGCGGAGGCAATGGGGCGCGCGGAGGTGTCGGGGGCGGCGGGGTGCGCGGAGGTGGTGGCGGGCGGCGCCGCTTCCGCGCCGCGGTTCGGTGCCGCTTCCGCGCCGCGGTTCACGGTGGCCCCGGTCTCCGTGGCCCCCGCCGGGACGGTCGCGTCCCCCGGCCCCCTGGTCGTCGTGGTCCCGGGCTCCGGCGCCCTGACCGTGGCGGGCCCGGCCTCCGGGCTTCCGGATGCGGCGATGGTGGCCTCGGGCCCTCGGGCCCCGGCCGTCCCGGCCTCCGGGCTCCGGACCAGCAGGGTGGGCTGCGCACTGTCGGGGTTCCCCGTCGCGGCCCCCCTGCCCCCCGCGCCGGTCACGTTCTCCGGTCCGGCAAAAGCGCGGGGCGCCTCGTCGAAGCCCGGCAGTCCGTCGCCCGCCGGCCGTGTGGTCCCGGCACCGCTGCCGCCTGCGGTCACCACACCGGTGCGCGTCTCGGGCGTGCCGGCGGGAGTACCGTCACCGGCCGCCGTCGCGAACGGAGTTCGCGTCCCCGCGCTCCCGGCCGTACCCGACGCCGTACCCGTACGTCCCCCCGCACCCGGGCCAGTGGCCGTAGCGAAGGCCGCGTCGGCGTCCGTGTCCGAGCCCGCCTCCGTACCCGCCCGCGTACGGCCTCCCGTCCCCGCACCCGTGCTCGGGCGCTCCGCCCCGTCAGGCGCGCCCGTGCTCCGACCCGTCGTACCGGGAACGGGCGCGGGGCCGGAGTCGGCCGCACCCGCCCCCGCCCCGCCACCCGCCCGCACTCCGCTCCGGGGGGCACCGGTCGTGCCTGCCGCGCCCGTGGTTCCGGGTCCGGGGGCCCCGCTGGTGGCCACCGTCAGGGGGTCGACCGCCGACTGGCCCTTCGGTCCCCCGGACCCCGTGAACGTCGAGTCCTCCGGTGCCTTGACGAGGTTCGCCACGTCGGGGACGGCGCTGCCCGGGTCCTTGCCCTTGGTTCCACCTCCGGTGCCCGGCGTCCCCAGTGCGGCTCCCGCCGCCCCGCCGAGGAACGCCAGTCCCAGATCCATCTCCCCGCCGATCGCGGCGTTCGCCGCCGCGCCGCCGACGACGCCCGCCGTGCCGCCGATCAGGGTTCTGCCGATCAGCGAGTTCGACGCGCGGGGTGCCACCACTCTGCCGAGGCCGGACAGGGCGCCGAAGGCCGCTCCGCCGATCGCGCCACCGACCGCCATGTCCTTGATGGCCTTCGGGTCCAGCTTCTTGCGGTGCCCCTCCAGGATCTCGATCGCCTGGAGCAGCGTCTCCAGGCCGGTCATCATCCCGGCGCCGACCGCGGTCGAGAGCAGCAGGCGCCGCAGAATCGCCATGATCACCGCGCGTACGCCGGTGATCAGCGCCGGTACGGCGGCCAGGCCGAACAGCGAGTTCGCCAGGAACGCGAGCTCCACCAGCATCCACGAGAGCATCGCGATCACCAGGTTGGTGGCGTGCTCCACCTGCAGGGCGAAGTCGTCATGCATGATCTGCATGTTCTCCGCGGCCTGCGCCAACCCGGGCAGGGTGCTGTTCAACTGCCGCATGTAGTCGGTGAACGCCTCTGCGGGATCACCGGTGATGTGCCCCTGGACCTGGGCGTTCGCGGCGTTGACCTCGCTCACCATGCTCTGGACCTTTCGGCCCAGATCGCCCCAGATCTCGCCCTGGCGGCGCAGCCCGGCGGGGTCCGCCTCGGGCAGTTCCGTGCCGGTGAGATAAGCCGCCCAGCGGAGCGCTTCGGGGGCCCCAGCCACTACCGGCGACCTCCGCCGCCGTTGCCGCCGCCCTCGTTCAGCTGGGAGTTGAGGCGGGAGGTCAGGGTGGAGGCGTTCCGCTCGGCGCCGTCGAAGACGGCGACCATGGAGTTCAGGCCGTCCCCGATGGAGGTGATCACCCTGCTCAGGGATTCCAGCCCTTCTCCCAGCTCGGCCGCCAACGGGTCGCGCTTCCCGGCGAACTGCCGGCCGAACTTGTCGTTCCCCTCCGGGGAAGTGGAGTTCAGCTCACGGATCGTCCCCTGGACGAACACCCGGAGGCGTTCCCCGAGGGGCCCGAGCAGGTCCGCGCCCCTCTGCAGTCCCTCGGTGTCGACACGGGTGACCTGGGGCATGTGGGCTCACTCCTCGGGCGGGGTCGGTACGGGCACCGCGTCCGTCGGGCGGCGCGGTGTGGGGGCAGGGCGGGAGCCGGGTCAGCTGTGCGCGATCTTCGGCCCGTCGGCGGAGTCCTGGGCGACGCGGCCCTGCTCGACGTACTGCCGTACCGCTTCCGACATGGCGGGCTCCGGCGGCATCAGCTGTTTCACGTCGGCGGTGCCCCGCAGCAGGTGTTCGGCGTCGAGCCCCTCGGGCAGATGTGGTGCCATGACCTGTGCCATTCCGGCGGTGGCCTTCGCCCGGGCCTCCTGGACGGTGGAGAGCACCAGGTCCGCCAGTTCCTTGGGCGTGAGTCGCCGGTAGGCGCTGGTGGGGAACTCGACGGCCGTCAGCTCGCCCTGCGGGCCGACGGTCGCCTTCATCGCTTGTGCTTTGGCGGTCGCCGTGCCGGACACCTCGCGCATCCGGCGCTGCATGTCGTCGATCTGCGCCAGCTGCGCCCGGTAGGTCTCCTGCAGTTGCTCGATCTGTTCGTCGAACGGCGTGGTCACCCGCTCACTCCTCCTCCGGCCCGGCGTTCTTCCCGGAGCGCTCCGGGGCGGGGCGGGTACCGCCACCGCGCAGCGCCCAATGAACACGAGGCGGGCGGCGGGGAGAACAGCGGGCGGGCGCCCGTGCCCGCTTGAACGCCGACTCTGTCCGAAGGGACGTGCGCACGCCGTCGGTCGTGGCGCCGACAGCGGGTGGGGCGTACCGGTCCGGTGGCACTCCGTACACAAGTCCTGCACCAAAGGGCCCTGTTCGGGCCGAGCGTGCATACCGGCCCGCTCCGCTCCTTAGCGTGTCCGGCGTACTGCCGGGCGAACGGCGCCGGGCCTTCCCGGGCCCGCGCGGACGGCAGCGACCACATCAGCCGCCCTTGGAGCCCGACATCATGGCTGCAGTCCGAGTTGTCCACGCCACCGGTGCCGCTCGGCCCGTCCGCCGGGCGCGCCGCCCCGGGCGCGGGAGGCCGGTGCGTCCGCCGGCTCCCGGCGGGCTGCTGCCGACCCCGCCCGACGAGCGGGAGAAGTACGCGTACGTGGTGCGCCGGACCTGGCTGCTGACGACCGCGTCGTTCCTCGGCTTCGCGTGCGTGCTCTACAGCCAGGTCGACTCCGCCCGGCACGGGCCGTGGATCTGGTTCTTCGCGCCGGTCCTGCTGCTGTCGGTGCTGGGGGTGCTCATCTCGCTGCGGCTGGAGCTGTTCAGCCCGAGTTTCGACATCGGGGCGCACCGGGCGCTGGTGCGGGCGTGGTCGCCGCGCCAGTACCCGTCGGTCGATGTGTTCCTGCCGGTGTGCGGGGAACCGCTGGAGGTGCTGCACAACACCTGGACCCACCTCCGGCGGCTGGTGGAGGCGTATCCCGGCCAGGTCGTTCCGCTCGTGCTCGACGACTCCGACAGCGAGGAGGTCGCGTCGATGGCGGACGACTTCGGTTTCCGGTACCTCGTGCGGCCCGACCGGGGCTGGTACAAGAAGGCGGGGAACCTGCGGTACGGATTCGCGCACTCGCAAGCCGAGTTCATCCTGATCCTGGACGCCGACTTCGTTCCGCGCACCGACCTGCTCGGCGAGTTGCTGCCGTACATGGACGCCGACCCGGACTGCGGGATCGTGCAGTCCCCGCAGTACTTCCGGGTGCTCGACCAGCAGAACTGGATCGAGCGGGGCGCCGGTGCCGTGCAGGAGTTGTTCTACCGTTCGGTGCAGGTGTCCCGGCAGAGCAGTGACGGCTCCATCTGTGTCGGCTCCTGCGCCGTCTACCGGCGTACCGCGCTCGCCGAGGTCGGCGGCACCAGCCTGATCGAGCACTCCGAGGACATGCACACCGGGTTCGACCTGCGGGCGCGGGGCTGGGACCTGCGCTACGTGCCCCTGGCGCTGGCGACCGGGCTGTGCCCGGACACCGTCGGGGCGTACTACAACCAGCAGTACCGCTGGTGCATGGCGTCCATGAGCATGCTGGGCAGCGTCCAGGACTTCTGGAGGGTACGGATGCGGTTCGCCAGCCGCCTCTGCTACGTGTCCGGGTTCGTGTACTACGTCGAGTCCGCCCTGCTCCTGTTCACCGGGCCGCTGATCGTCTCCGTGCTGCTGCTGTTCTTTCCCGAGCAGGTGAAGTTCACCGACATGCGCCTCGTGCTGCCGGGGGTGCTCTACCTCGTCGTCGTGTACCCGCTGTGGCACCGCACTCCGTACCGGCTGGAGGCGTGGGCGGCGCGGGTCCTCTACAGCTGGTCGCACGTCTTCGCGATCTGGGACGTGCTGCGCCGGCGCCCCATGGGCTGGCAGCCGACCGGTTCGGGAGGGGCGCGCCGCAACAACACCCGTCGTCTGTGGATCGGCGTCTGGGCGTGGACCGTGCCGTCGACGGCGGTTTGGATCGGGGCGGCGTTGTGGCGGATGGACACGATGGTGCCGGAGGACTTCGCCCTGCCGCTCGCCTCGGGGCTCTTCTACGCGGCGGCCGTGGTGCGGGTCCTGGTCCTGCCGCGTCCCGAGGAGGAGGAAGGGCCCGGCGCGATCGCCTCCGCCGGGCCGGACACGTCGTCCGTGCCCGGCCGCCTCGCAGAGTCGGTACCGGCGTGAGCCGGGTGGGCCGCAGGGGCCTGCTGCGCTGGGCTGCGGGCGCGGCGGTGGCGGCGACCGCGGGGTGTGCGCCGAGCCGTACGGCACCGATCGGGGCCGGCGGGGAGGGAGCGGACGAACGGACGGCGCCGTACGTGCCGTTCGACGTCACCTGGCTGATCCGGCCCCGGGGGGACCACAAGTACCTCGGGGTCTCCTTCGCCGGGAAGCCGGTGACGCCGGGCTACCTCGCCCTGTGGTCGGGGAGGACCGGCAAAGCGCCCACGCTGCTCGCCCAGAGCTTCACCTGGGACGAGGAGTTCCCCCGGGACCGGGTACTGGCCGTCTGGGAGCAGCGGGTGCTGCCGTACCTCTCCTGGGAGCCCTTCAGGACGACGCTCCGGGAGATCGCCGCGGGCGCGAAGGACGGCTACGTCCGGCACGTCGCGGAGGCGCTCCGCGACCTCAACGTGCCGGTCGCCCTCGCCTTCGCCCCCGGGATGAACGACGGCGGGCGGCCGTGGGGGGCGGGCCGGGCGAGCGCCGAGGAGTTCGTCGGGGCGTGGCGGCACGTCCACGACCTCTTCCAGGACATGGGGGTGTCGAACGTCGTGTGGGTGTGGAGCCCCACGGTGGCCGTGAAGCCGTCGGTGCGGCTGGAGCCGTACTACCCGGGTGACGCCTACGCCGACTGGCTCGGCCTGGTGGGCCGTTACACCGAACGCGGCCCCCACACGTACGCCTCCCTGTTCGGCCCCTCCGTGGCGGAGGCACGGGCCTTCACGCGTATCCCCGTGCTCGTCGCCGGGACGGCCGCCCCGCCCGGCGACCGCAGGCCCGCGGACGTCGCGGACCTGGTGCGCGCCGTGACCACCCGCGGTGACGTCGTGGGTTTCGTCTGGCTCGACGCGAACGACGCTCCCGGCGGGACCGACTGGCGGATCGACAGCAGTCCCGGGGCGCTCGCCGCCTTCCGCCGCGGTGTCGCCGACCCGCGGTTCGGCTTCGACGTGAGGCGCCCGTGACGACGACCGGGACTCCCGGAGGTACCACCGGGTGGTACGACCCCGAGTCGACCCTGCAGATACGGGTGCCGGCGGTACGCGGCCCGCAGCCGGCCCCCGGGTACACCTTCGACGAGATCACCCGGGCGGACTGGGTGCTGGGCCGAGTGCCCGACAGGGGGTGGTCCCCGGAGCCCGGGCGCCGTCGGACCTGGGTGAGCCGCGCCCTGCTGGCGTGTCTGCTGCTGGTGCAGGCCCTGTTGTCGCTGCGTCTGCACAACAGCGCCTTCGAGGACGAGGCGCTCTACGTCTACGCCGGGCACGCCATGATCGGTCACCTCTTCCACGGCATGCCCGAATACGGCGGTTTCGCGAGCTACTTCTCCGGGTCGCCCGCCCTGTACCCGGTGCTGGCCGCCTGGGTGGACTCGGCGGCGGGACTGACCGGGGTACGGCTGATGAGCCTGGCGTTCATGCTGGGCTCCACGGGCCTGCTCCACTCGTTCACCCGCAGGCTCTTCAACGAACGCACCGCGCTGCTCGCGGCGGGCGTCTTCGCGGTCACCCAGTCGACGTTGTTCCTGGGCAACTTCGCGACGTACGACGCGATGGCGCTCTTCCTGCTCGCGCTGACGGCGTGGATTCTCGTCCGGGTCGCCCCGGGCCACTGGGCGCTGCCGCTCGCCGCGGCCCCGGTGGCGGCCCTCACGGTGGGGGTGAAGTACGCGTCCGCGCTGTATCTGCCCACCGTCGCCCTGTTGCTGGTGCTCGTCGCCCACGAGAGGCTCGGACGGCGCGAGGCGCTGCGGCGCTGCGTGGTGTTCACCGCCGGCGTGTGTCTCCTGCTCGGTGCCGGCCTGCTGACCACTGACTACCTGGAGGCGATCCGCAGCACCACGACCGAACGCGCCCACGGCACCGCCTCGCTGGGGCAGTTGCTGGGGGACTGCGCCCGGTGGGGCGGGCTGCTCTTCGCCCTGGCCGGACTCGGCACGGTGCTGTACACGCGCCGGGCGGGACTCGGCGAGGTCCCCGGCCGGGTGTGGGCCGCACCGCCGCGCCGGTGGCGGCTGGCCCTGGGGATCCTCCTGACCGGCACCGCGCTGCTCGCGCCCGCCTACCAGATCCACCTCCAGACCAGCATCTCGCTGCACAAGCACATCGGTTACGGTCTGCTGTTCGCCGCCCCGATGGCGGGGGTCGGCCTGAACCGCCTGATGGGGGCGCATTTCCGTTTCCCGCAGGTGGTCATCGCCGTCGGGGTGCTGGCGCTGACCTTCGGCATGTCGCAGTCCGCCCAGAACTACGGCGTCTGGCCCGACACCAGCCGCCTCGTACCGGAGCTCGCGAAGAACGTGCGGCCCGGCCAGAAGTGGCTGGGCCAGCCGCACGAAGGGCCGGTCTACTACCTCAGTGGCCGGGGGCTGACGGACTACACCCTGTGGACGTCGATCTACTACATCGACTACACCGGGCGGGAGGGCCGGCACCTCGACGGGCCGGAAGGCTACCGGGCCGCGATCGACGACGGCTGGTTCGACGGCGTCGTACTGGACTGGTCCGACCAGCCGGGCGAGATCCAGACGTTGATCCGCGAGGAGATGCGGTCCAGCGGCCGGTACCGGCTGGCCACCGCCCTGATCTACCGCACCTCGGTGGGCGCGGGCCACTTCGAGATCTGGCTCCCCCTGCGCGCCGCGCCCGCGTCGTCCACGTGACTCCGGCGGACGCGGGCTCCGAGGCCCGGTGGCCGCAAGCAGTGCGACCTGCCTCTGCACCGAGGGGCACGGACACTTCCCGGAAGGGCACCGACCCCGTCGACGGCAGCCGATTTCCCTATCATCGGTTCCAGGGCATCGCGCGCCGGAGCCGACAGCTCCCCGCACGGCCGCGAGGCCTCAGCACGACCACGGAGACGCCGCGGATGAAACGCAGTCAGGTGACGAGGACCGTCGGACCCCGACCCTCGTCCCCCCTCGCTGGTGACGGCGCACCAGGCTCCCGGCTCACCGCCGGACGGTACGCCTCCCACGGTTCCGCACCCTGCCGGACCGGCACTTGACCGCACAGAACCATGACGGCGGCGCGGGCGGCAGAAGACGCCCCTGGCTGCCGTCGAGAGCCCGCTCGGCACCACCGGCCGAGGCACCGTCCGCGCAGTCTTCGGCAGCCCGGACACCGGCAGCTGCCGAAGCAGCCGCGAGGACCACGGCGCCCGCCCCGCGCCTCGGAGTGCGCCGGGTGGGCAACGCCTGGCTGGTGCACCCGGCCGCCGGCCCGGACCGCCAGTCCCTGCTCTTCGCCGCCGGTCTGGCCCCCGACCCCGAGTACGCCCTGGTGGTGGTGGACCTCCCGCCCGGGGCGCCGCTCGACTCGGTCGAGGAGGCGCTGGCCCGGGCGGTGCCCGCCGGTCCGCACGGTCTGCGCGTGGTGTTCGGCCGGACACCGGCCCGGGGCGCCGCGCCCGCGGGCCGGCGGCTGGCGCGGCGCCTGGGCCGGCACGTGGTCGTGCCCGACGGTGTTCTGCGCCCCTCCGCCGGAGGCACGCTCTTCATCGGGGCGGACCGGGGCCGGGGCTGGGCGCTGTGCACACCCGAAGGCGAGGTCCACCACGTCTCCCGCAGGTTCCCCCGGCCCGCGTGGGACGCCGGCCTGCCGGGCCGCCCGCTGCCGGTGGGACCGGCCGCCGTCGCCGAGCCGGTGGCGGCCGGGGTGTGGCTGCGCCCGGTACGGGAGGACGCCGCCCAGAACCGGCACCGCGGCCTGCTCGCGGCACGGCTGCGGTGCCGGGCCGACGCGCCCACCGTCGTGATCGGCGCCCCCGGCGCACCGGAACCGGCTGCGGAGGACCTCGCGCGCTTCTGGCGGAACCTGCCCGAGGGCATCGCGCCGCGCGTGCTGGCGTACGGCTCCGGCCGCGGCCTCGGGACCCCGCCCCTCGGCCGGCGCCTGGCCGCCCTCACCGGGGAAGCCGTGCACGTCTACAACGGTTTCCCGGCCGGTGATCCGCTGGTCGGCCGGGGGTTGTCGGACGAGGTCCTGTTCCTCGCGCCGGACGGAACACCCGGACGCCCCGTCCGGGCCCGGGAGTTCCTCCACCTGCCCCCGGAGCCGGAGGGACCGCCGCATCCCGCGTTCGCGACGGACCACCGCTGGCCCCTGGACCATCTGCCGATGCTCCGCCAGGGTCTCCACCACGGCGGGTCCGGCGCGGTCCTGGAAGTGCTGCCCTGGGGGCTGTGGATCCGCCCGTCGGCCGAACCCGCCGACGCCGACGCGGTACGCGGGGCTCCCGCCCATCCCGGTCACGAGCTGATCCTCTGCGACGACGGTGTCCCCCCTCTCCTGCCCCGGCTGCGGCAGTTGGCCGATGACGTTCTCGGGCGGCTGTCCTCCCGGGGCGGCCCGCCGGTGCGCGTGGTGAGCGCCGGCCGGCCCTGGCGGCCGGCGGCCGGCATCCCCCGGCCGCGCGTCCCGGCTGCCGCGCCCGCCCTGGCCGCGCCCGCCCTGGCCGCGCTTGCTCCGCCGGCCGCCGGTCAGGGACCCGGGCTTCCCGCCGCCCCTCCCGCCGGGCGCCCCGGCCCCGCCCCGGGGTCGCCCGCGGACGCCGCGGTCGTCGACCTGGCGCTGCGCCGCGAGCCCGGGCTGGGCGGAGTGCTGCCGCCCGAGACCGTGCGCGCCGGACTCGCCGCCGTACGGACGCGGTTCACCGTCCGCGCCCGGCCGGGTGGAGAGGAGTCCGGGCGCGCCCACGCCTCCGCCCCGCCGACGGCCGACCCGCCCGCGCCGGCGGCCCTGGCCCTGCTCCCCGCCTACGCCGGGGTGGTGGCCCTGCGTGCCGACCTGGCCCCGGAGGCGGTCCAGCGGTACCGGGAGCACGGGTTCGCCACCGCGTACGACGTGTGCGCCGCGTCCCTCACGGGCACGCCGGGCCGCCCCGGCAACACCGACATCCTCATCCGCTCCACCACCGGTCGCCGGACCGCTCTTCTGGAGCCCGAGCAGCCGGACCGGGTGCTGTTCCCGCCCGGCACCCGGTTCGAGGTCCTCCAGGTGCGTGCCCGGCCGGATGGGCGCGCGGTGGTGCTGATGGGCGAACTGCCGCCCGCCGGCTTCTGCGGGGCCGGCGCCACCGGGGAGGCCGCCCTGCGCGAACTCGTGGCGGCGCTGCGGATCTGGCGCCAGGACGAGGAGAGCGGCATGGTGCGCGGTCCGGCCCGGGACCCGTTCGCGACGCCGCCCACGCCGGACGGCCCGGGGGCTTTGAGCGGTGCGGGCGGCGCGGACGGTCAGGAAGGCGCGGGCGGCCGGGCCGGGCCGACCGGACCCACCGGTGCGACCGGTTCCACCGCTCCGGTGGGTCCCGCTGCCGTGTCGGACCGGCCGGTCGCGGGTGGGCGGCCGGTCGCGCTCAGTGGGCGGTTCCGCTGACCCACAGGACGGTGCCGTCCTGCTCGATCACCACGTCGCCGTCCTTCTGCAGCACCAGCTCGGCACCGTCGTGACCCGCCGTGCCGGAGGACCAGGCCGTCCGGTTGTCGCTCGTGTAGACGACGAGGTGGCCGTCCGCCTGGAACACCGCCTTGTGGCCCTGGCCTTCGGTGTGCGAGGACCAGCGGACGAGGCCGTTCTCGTCGGTGACGACCAGGTTGCCGTCCTCGCCCATGGAGAGGGCGGCCCGCTCCGACTCGATCGTCCCACCGGCCTCCAGCACCCGGGTCGCTTGTACGACCGTGTCACCCGCGGTCTCCGGGGCCGTGGCCCCCGCGTCCGGACCACCGGGAAGGGGCTCCGTGGTCCGGACGGTCGGCGGGGTCGGCACGGTGGGCGTGGCGGGGCCGGTCGGCGGGGTCTGGACGGTCGGTGTGACGGGGCCCGTCGCCGTGGAGGGGTCCATCGGCGTGCCGGGATCGGTCGGAACGTGGGGGTCCGTCGGCGCGCTGGGATCGGCTGCCGTGCTCGGACCGGTGGACGTGGTCGGGGCGTTCGGCCCGACAGGTCCGGTGGGCCCGCCCTCGGGCACTGTCGCCCCCTGCACCTCCGGCGCGGCCACCACCTGCGCATGCGCCTCCTCCGCACGCGCCTCCTCCACGCGCCCTTCCTCCGAGCGCTGCTGACCTGCCGTCAGGTCCGATGCCGCCGCGGGCTCCGCCGTCCGTGCGGACAGCAGCACGGGAGTGGTCGACGGGGTGGCGGGCCCCGTCGTGGGCTCGGAGCCCTGTCCCGTGCTCGGCCCGGGGGCCGGCTCCCGGCTGGGCTCGACGGTCGCCGCGGTGTCCGGCTCCTCGGCCTCGACGCGGGCGACCTGGACCCGGGAGGGCTCGGGCCGGGGTGTCGTGGACCGGGCCGTTCCGGTGGACGGGCTCACGCTCTCCTGTACGGAGGCGTGCGGGGCGCGTATACCGGGGCCCTGGTACGCCTTCCGGGGCGAGACCGGGATGGCGGGGGCGGACGACGACGCGACGGGAGAGGGGGACGCCGACCGCGCGGACGTCGAGGAGCGCGGGGACGACCCGGAAGAGTGGTCGCGCTCGTCGCCCTCGTGGACGCGTGTTCCCTCCGAGGGCGGGGGCGTCATCACGTCGAGGGTGAAGTTCGGGCCGCTGCCCGGCGGGGAGGCGGTTTCGCGGCCCGATGCCTCGTAGTCGAGCTCGTGGTCGTTCTTGTCGTTTCCGCTCAGGGCCAACGGCAACGCGACCAGGACGGCACCGGCCACCGCGGCGGCGGCGAGCATCGGCCGGTGGTTGCCCTTGGCGGGCGCGGGCGCGCCT
This sequence comes from Streptomyces sp. NPDC008125, assembly GCF_042957125.1. NCBI lineage: Bacteria > Bacillati > Actinomycetota > Actinomycetes > Kitasatosporales > Streptomycetaceae > Streptomyces > Streptomyces sp. NPDC008125. The sequence continues at coordinate 320,585 of NZ_JBIBHR010000005.1, read as the reverse complement.
TCCTCCGTACCGCCCCTGGGTCCGTCGGGCCTGCCACGCCCGTGTCCCTCCGGCCGCCCTGGGTTCCGGCCCTCGCGGCGCGCGCCTTCGGTCCCCCGGTTTCCGGCATCTGTCTCGCGACCGGGGCCGGGGTCGGCGGAGGGAGCGGACAGCACGACGGCCCGCCGCATCCGCAACTGGTCGGTGGCCTCCGGCGGTGTGCCGCGCCGCGGCGTCCTGCGATCGGCGGACATGTTGTTCTCCTCTGCGATGGGTGCGACCGGCGCAGCGGGGCCGGTCCGCGGAATCAGACGTGGTCGTCCCGGTACTGGGCCCGTTCGGGGAGCCGGCCGGAGAACCGTTCGGGCCAGGCCGCGGCACCTTCGGTCATGGGGTGGCGTTCCGCGGCCCCGGACAGTTGCTCGCGTACGCCTCGGTCCGACGCGTCCTGTTCACCGGGGCGGGCGACCGGGTCGCCGGGGGCCACCTCGCGCAGCAGCACCGTGGAGGCGCCGGGCCCACCCTGCGTACCGAGAACCCGGAAGCGGGTGCCGGGGCCGAAGACGACCTCTTCGCACTGTCCCGGCGGCGTGGCGGCCCCGCTCAGGCTGCGCACCCTACGACCGGTCGTCGACCAGATCAGATACCGGTCGCCCGCCGATGCCGGCGCCCCCTCCAGCACGTACGCGCCGACCGGCCCCGGGTGGCACAGTTCTCTGCCGGCCGTCAGGGCCGTCGCCTCCGGGGAGAACGCCGCCATGTCGCGCACGACGATCCCCCGGTACGACGGAAGCCTCCGCAGACCGGACGCCAGACCGGCCAGGCTGGGGTGGGCGTCGGCGGACCCCGCCGCCAGTTGCCGTTCCAGCCAACGCCGGCCGAGCGGGGAGTCGTCGAGCGTGAGGAAGGAGCGTACGGCGATCAGGTCGGCGAGTACGGCGTCGTCCTCGTCCTGCCCGCGCAGCCCCGGCATCACCGTCAGCGTGCGTGCGACCGAGGCCTGTTGCTGCCACCACTGCTCCCCCGCCAGCGCACGCAGCGCCTGCTGCTCGGCGGGACCGCTCCGGTGGAGGGGACCGACCGGCGCGGGAAGGGCGGCCGAACGCGGGGGAGAGGAGGGCGGGCTCGGTGCTGTGGGCGTGCCCGGCGTCGCCGCCGGAAAGGCGGCTCGGGGCGGTTTCGGGACGGCCGGTGCCCTGTGCGACGCGGCGCCTCCGGTCGGCCCGCCGGCGGGCCGGCCTCCGCCGGGGCGACTGGCGGCGAACGCCTCGGCGAATCCCGGCGGCAGCGGGGCTCCGGCACCGTACGCGGAGGGAGCGGAGGGAGTGGAGGGAGCGGAGGGAGCACCCGGGGTGACTGCCGCGCTCGCCGGTACCGGAGCTGGTGCCGCCGATGCCCGGGCCGCCGTTGCCGGTGCCGTGAACGCGATCCGGCCGGCGGGCATCCCCACTCCGAGTGCGGTCGGACCCCCGACCCGTGCCGGGGAAGAGGCCGGGAAAGGGGCCACCGGACCGTCTGCGGACGGGGAGGGCGACTCACCGCCTCCGCTGCCGGCCGTCGACGTGAGGCGCACCGCCTGCCCGCCGGCCGCCCCGGCGACGGAGGCGGGCAGATCGCCGGTCGCGGCCGGGGGGTGCACGGCCACGTGCCGGATGCGTACGCTCATCGGCGAGGCGTGCCAGGGAACTTCGGGAGCGTCTTCCCTCCGGGCCGCTTCCATCCGCGCCGCTTCCCGCGCCGAGGCGTCCCCCTCCCTCGTCCCCGGCGTGCCCGTCGTGTCGTGCTCGGCGGACGGACCCTCGTCGTACTCCAGGGACAGCCCGCGGCGGTCGGCGAGGCGCCGGGCCCGCCGCCCGCCCTGCGCGGTCCACGCACCCCTCACGTGGAGCGTCGTCCGCTCGACCACGGCCGGTTCCAGCTCGTCGAGGAAGGTGTCGAGCACCGGCCAGAGCCCGTCGTCCACCGGTCGTCCGGGGACGCCGATGTCGACGACCATGGTGTCCGGGTCGAGCACCAGGCCGAGGGCCTCGGGCCGGGAGCCCTCGCGGGGCCCCACCCACAGCCCCGCGCGGGTGACGACGACCCCCCACCGGTCCCCCAACGGCATCGCCCCGCCCTCGGGCAGGGGGGCCGGACCGGCGACGGGGGACCGCCGGCGCACGATGCGCGGTGCGGGGGTACGTCCGTCCTGGGCGGGCAGGCAGGCGACCGCCTCCGCGTAGGGCCGCCACGACGGTTCGCCGTCCGGTCCGATGAGCACTACGGCCGGTTGGGTCTCCACGCCGTCCGCAGATTCCAGCAGGGCTGGCACGCCGCTGACGACCTCCACCTCGGTGCCCAGCAGATCGGCGGCTCCCTGACCGGCGGCGAGCAGGTCGCGCCCGTCTCCGGGAATCAGCCGGGCGGCGGACCGGGCCCGCGGGGGCAGCCGGGTCAGAAGTTCGGTGACCGCCCGGGCGGTGACCGGGGACGCGCCGGGGATGCCGACCACGACCGCGAGTCGGTGCCCGTCCACGGGAATGGAGGCGCCGACCGACAGCGCGGCCGGGGGCAGCGGTTCGGCCCGGCGGATCAGCACGCCTGCGGGGACGGATTCGACCACATGGCCGTCGACGGAGTCGGACGCGAGGTGCGCGGCGGCGTCCTCCCAGCTCGGTACGGGATGGCGCAGGCCCAGGGGTTGCGGCCCCAGACCGGGGGCGAAACGCCACCACCCGCCGGTACCGCCGGCTCCGGACGGTGCGAACAGCGTTCCGCCGGGCGCGACCACCACCGGTCCGGCGGGAGCGACGACTTCCAGCCGCCAGTCGTCACGGATCCGCCGCGCGGGGGCGGGCCGCCCGGGCTCGTCCGCGCCCGCGCCCGCCCACACGAGCCGTACGGCGGTGATGCCGGACTTCCTGAAACCGTCGAGTACCGGCGTGAGTTGTCGCCAGAGGGCCCTGGACCCCTCAAGTCCCGCGGCGACCACCACGGTCGCATGGTCCGGGTCCTCGTGCCGCAGCGCATCGACGGTCGCCGTGAGACCGGCCGACTCGTCGGTGTCGGAGGCGAGCAGCACGACGGGCCCGGCGTCAGCCGCCCCTGGCACGCCCCCGAGTTTCGCGGCGAGCGTCCGCAGGGGGCTCAGTCCTCCGTTCAGCCGGCGCACGGCGTACCGCCCCCGTACGTCGTGCCCTCACCGCGTCGGCCGCACCCGGGTGAGGGCGGCTGGTTACGTGGGGCGGGCGACGGGCCGGAGTCGGCGCCGGTGGCCGTACCTGCGCGGCGCGGGAGGGGTCCCCCGGTGTGACGACGGCCGGTGTGCCGACGGCCGGTGAGCCGGCCGGGAGTCTCGCTCATGCCTTCTCACCGCTCGCCGTCTTCGCCGTCCTGTGTGCGCGGCCCCCGGTAACGGGAAGCCGCACCCGACCCGGCCCATCGCAGCAGAGATCCCCGGAGGTCCACAAGGCCGGTGGCGGGGCACTGCCCTTTTGCGGGCCGGTCGTGCACGAGTGGCCACGGCGTCGACGGCGGCACCGCGATCCCGCCCCCGCCCGGCCCGGCACTGCCCGCCCCGCCCCGGCCCGGCACGGCACGGCACGCCCCACCCCGCTCCGGCCCGGCACGGCGACACGGTGGCCGAAGAGGCGCAGTCAGTGGCTCGCCGGGCAGACGACCGAGGCTTCCTCGTCGCGCCCTCCCCCGATCTCCCATGATCGGCCCGGCGCGGCGTTCACCCCCGGCTCCGCACTCCCGGCCCGCCCTGTGTGCCCGACGGGCCCCCGAACGGCTTCCGCGTCTGCCCGGCTCCCCGGGGCCGAGCGGTGGCCGACCGACGACTCACCACCCCGACAGGAGAAACCGTGTCCTTCCGGAATCGGATCATCGCGGGCGGCGCGGTCGCGCTGCTGGCCGTCACCTTGGGCGGTGTGTCCCTGGCCCTGGCCGACGACCCGGCCGGCAACCAGGAGATGACCGGCCAGATGACGTACTACAACGCCAGCGGCTACGGCGCCTGCGGAGACGTCGTCGACGCCGCGACCGAGGACCTCGTGGCGGTGTCCCACGCGTGGTGGACGACCGACGACCCCAACGAGGATCCGATCTGCGACGGCGTCTCCGTCGAGGTGTCCTACGAGGGCAAGTCCATCACCGTGCCCGTCAGGGATCAGTGCCCCTCCTGCGCCGCCGACCATCTCGACCTCAGCCAGACGGCGTTCGAGCAGCTCGCACCGCTCGAAAAGGGCCTCGTCCAGGGCATCACCTGGAAGTTCGTCACCGACGACGGCAGGGAGATCACTCGCCCGTCCTCTTCGACCTCGTCCTCCCCCGGCCTCGCCCCGGGGAACCCTCCGCTCGCGACGGGTTCGGCCTTCCCGTCGCGGTTCGCGGCGCCGTACGTGGAGACGTGGGGGTCGCCGTCGGTTCTGGAGGAGGCGCGTGCCGCGGGGTTGCGGTACGCGACGTTGGGCTTCGTGCTGGACGGTGGGGGGTGTGAGGCGATGTTCAACGGGGACATGCCGGTGACGGACGAGGGCTGGTTGTCGGCGATCGAGGGATTGCGCGGTTCGGGGGGTGAGGTGATCGCGTCGTTCGGCGGTGCGTCGGGGACGGAACTCGCCTCGGGGTGCGACTCGGTGGACGCGTTGGAAGCTCAGTACCGGTCGGTCGTGGACGCGCTGGGGGTGTCGCGGATCGACTTCGACCTTGAGGGCGCGGCGTTGGCGGACACGGCGGTGAACGGGCGTCGCAACGAGGCGTTGGCGGCGTTGCAGAGGGATGTCGAGGGTGCGGGCGGGCGGTTGGACGTGCAGTTCACGTTGCCGTCGGGTGTGGCCGGGCTGGAGGCGGACGGGGTGGAGATGCTCCAGGACGCGGAGCGTGCGGGGGTACGGGTGTCGCTGGTGAACGTCATGACCATGGATTACGGGTCCGCGGTGGCGGACATGGGGCAGGCCGCGATCGACGCGGCGACGGCGTTGCACGGGCAGTTGGGGCAGATCTGGCCGTCCAAGTCGGACGCGGAGCTGTGGGCGATGGAGGGGAACACGCCGATGGTCGGGGTGAACGACACCGAGGGCGAGGTGTTCACCACCGATGACGCGTCCCGGCTGGCGGACTTCGCGGTGGAGAAGGGCATCCAGGAGCTGGCGTTCTGGTCGCTCGGCCGGGACAAGGCCTGCCCGGCGGCGGGGACCCTCTCCGACGACTGCAGCGGCACGGAACAGAGCGAGCACCAGTTCCTGAAGACCTTCAGCGCCGTGAACACAACCGACCGGGAGACGGTTCCCGCGACGCTGCCGGAGGGCATGGCCGACCCGCTCCCGGCGGTCTCGTCGACCGCGTCCCCCTCGCCGTCGTCGTCGAAGGAGCCGCCGTCCCGTCGGGTTCCCGCCGAGCCGGCGTCCACCGTCCCGCCCTCCGGCCGTACGGGTGCGGTGGTCTCGGGCGGTTCGGGTGGTTCGGGGAAGACGATCAGCAACGCGTTCACGACCGGGTACACGTGGTTCGACAACACGCCCCGGGGCAGTGCGCAGATCTCCGCACCCGTGATCCACGACCAGGCCGGCGGTACGGGGACATGGGAAGACCCGATCACCCTCGCGGTCGGCCACACCGTCGAGGGCGGGAAGGACACCCTGGACTACCCGGCGGGCACACGTTTCTACATGCCCAAGGTACGCCGCTACTTCATCGTCGAGGACGCCTGCGGCGACGGCGGCAGCCCGCAGAACGGACCTTGCCACAGCCTGGACACCGCTCCCGAGGGAGCCACGACCTGGCTCGACATGTACCTCGGCGGCGGTGACGGCGACAGCGACTCCGCCGCACACGACTGCGCGGACCGGCTGACCGGACTGACCACCGTCGTCCAGGACCCCGCCGACGACCTCCCCGTCACCGAAGGCGCACTCTTCAGCAACGACAAGTGCACCACCACCTACGACGACTGAGCTTCGAGCAGAAGGAGCCGACGCCATAGGCTGTCCCGTCATCCCTGGTGGGAGTGCGACGACAACTACGGCACCTCGCCGCGTTGCCGGAGCGTCCGCATGCATCCAGTATGCGGACGCTCCTCCGCCTTGCGATGCACCGCCTCCGACGCCACACACTGAAGCCACCACGGGATGACGGGACAGCCCCTTGCGATCACTCGACCTGCACCCCATTTTCCGCAACAACCGGGACATCGACCAGGCCGTACGCTCCTTCGTCTTCAACGCGCACGGCTCGGGTGAGTCCGTTGCGGAGATCATCACCGGGAAGGGAAGCCAGCGACTCATGACACACGTCCTGGCCTACCTGGGCCAGCGACACATGCGGCGCTTCTACCGTCAGGTGAAGAAGGTCCCGGCCAACGCCGGTCGTATCGTCATCCACTTCACGTAGTTCGCCGCGTCCACCCGACCGCGGCATCCCGCAGCCCGCACCGCCGAACCGAGCGGTGCGGGCTGCGGAGTTGCAGCGCCTGGTCGCGGCAGTGGGGGCCGGCTCGGCACCATGACGTGATCGTCCACTGATCAGGGCCGACAGCGCGCAGGGCCCGGCTTCGAGCTGTGCTGGGCACGACGAGCAGAGCGGACCGGACCAGACGTATGTGACCGCCCACCATCAAGGGCCAGGGCTCCTGCACCACGTCAACCCGCGGATCGGCCTGCGGGAGAGCGACTTCCACACGCTCGTCGACTTCGCCATGTCCCTGGACACCTCTCGAACCAACGGCTGAGTACCCCGCCGCCGGATCAGGTGCGGTGTCCGGCCCGGTGCGTCGAAGGCGGAGGACGTCCGTGTACTGGTGGTACCCGCCCTGCCATCCTTGGCCTCGGTGGCCTCGGTGGCCTCGGCGGCCTCCATGGACGAGGGTCGGTCAGGCGCCGGGCCGCCCCGCCCGCCAGTCCTGCCAGGCGCGAGTGAGGTCCCGTACCGCCGTCCTGTCGAGCACGCGGTCGATGGACGACTCCTCGGGCGCCATCTCCCGCATCATGACCACACCCGTGGCCCCGGTTCCGGCTTCCAGCACCCGGAACCGGGAGCCGGGCAGGAACAGCACCCGGTCCGGACGGAGCGGGTCGAGCGGATCCGTGAGCCGGCCGTTCACCGACAGGATCAGGAAGACGGTGTTGCCGGGCGCCTCGGCGGGGCCCACCGTCGACGCCTCGCAGGCGTACGGATCGGTCACCACGGGCTGCTCGGCGTACCAGCGGAGCATCGGCTCGTCGAGGGTGGTCCGCAGACCGGTCGGCCCGGGGAGGACGGGAAGCATCCGCAGCCCCCTGCCCAGGAGGATGTCCTCGGTGGGGCCGGGCGGGTGCCCGGCCGTGGATGTCATCGCGGCCTCCGGCGCGCCCTCTCCCGCCAGTCGGCGCAGGACCGCCGCGAGGGCGGCAGCGGGGTCCGGAGCACCGTCGGCCAGTCCGGGGTTTCGACGCAGCGCCTCGGCCGCGAGGGACGTACGACCCATGGGCCCTGGGTACGGGGCCCCGGAGGGCGCGCCGGGGAGAGGGGCCCTCGGGGCCCGCGAGGGCGCCCGGCCGGCCGGGGCCGTGGGGCGGCCGGTGCCCAGGCGTACCGCGCCGCGCAGTCCGGGGGGAAAGGAGCGCACCAGGTCCTGCGCGAGCCGGCGGAGCCGGGGAAGGTTCTCCTCCGATCCCGCGTCGCAGAGCACGCGTTCGTGTGCGGGGTCGGGGTCGGCGTCCCGCATCTGCGGGGCGTGCGCGGGGGCCGGTGTCGGCCGCACCCACAGGCCGCTGCGGACCACTTCGACGACGACGTCGTCGGCGAGGCGGTGGGTGCCGGGGCGGATCTCCGGGAGCTCGCCCAGCGGCCACCGGTGAGCCGACGCGATCGGGGAGGGTGGCGGGCCGGGGAATCCGGCCGGGGGCAGGTGGACGAACTCGTGGGCCCACAGCGGCCGGCCCGGCGTGCCGTCGGCTCCCGTCAGCAGCACCTCTCCCCCGTCGCCCGAGCCCTGCGGCATGCCGCTGAGGAAGCGCACCGGCTCGCCGACGGCCTGGGCGAGGACGTCGCCGAGGTGCCGTCCGCCGCTCAGCCGGGCGGGGCCGTAGCAGAGGAAGCGCACCGCCGGGCGCAGCCACGGGGGAAGGTCCTCCCAGAAGCGGGCGACGTCCGCCACCGGCAGCGCCGGGGCTCCCGGGGCGCCGACCGCCACGGTCATCAGCTCGGTGGACACCGTCGGCCCCCCGGCGAGCCGCGCCCAGTGGGCGGAGCGGTCGGGGTCCTCCGTCGCGGGCCGCAGCCAGACACCGGCGGGCAAGGGCTCCGCCACGCTTCTGCCGAGCGACCAGGGGCGTGACGGGACGGCGGGTTCCCACGAGGGCTTCGGGAAAGCCCGGGAGTCAGGCACCTCCGGGGCCCCGGGTGCGCAGCGCATCCATCCCGGTCCGCTGTCCGGCCCCACCCAGAGGCCTCCGCCGGGGGTGGGCAGCGGGGCGCCCGCCGCGGCGATCACCGTCCGGCCGAGTCGTTCGGCGAGGCGCCGGGCGACTGTCATGGCGTCCCGCCGCAGGGGTCTGCCGAACACCACTCTCAGGTCGTCCGTCCCGGCGGGGACCGCCCGGACGAGCCGGTCCAGGGTCGCGTCGTCCGAACCGTCCGGCAGGTCCGCCACGACGACGGTGCATTCGGCGTCCGGGGCGAGCCCGGCCGTGAAGGCGAGGGCACGCGGATCTGCCGGGCCCACCGGGGACACCAGCCAGGCTTCACCCGCGCGGTGGGCCGTGAAGGGGGGGCCGCCGACAGCATGGCGTCCGGCGGCACGGACGGGAACACCGTCGCGGGACGGGTCGCCCGGGGCAGCCGGGTCGGGCTCCCGGCGCGGCCCCGGTGTGGGCCGCGCGGCCACCCCTTTTCCGGGTGCGGGAACTCGTGTGTGATTGCCACTCATGACCGGCTTCTCCGTGCAGGCGGGTCTCCCTGCCGGTGGGCGGCGCGATCGACCGGCACCACGCGGGGACAGACGGCCAACTCTAGGAACCCGTTCGTCCCGCAGTCCACCGCGACTGTCCGCGCGTGCGGCCCGACCAGGCATGTCGCAGGGGACGGGCACGGATCATGCACCTTCGGGCAGTCCCCGCCGCGCTCGCCGAGGTGGTCCTGGACGCGGGTGGGCTCCGACGGCGTGTGACGCACGACAAGTACGCCCACGAAGCCGATTGACCGTGATGATGTGAGAGGTGGTTCTGTTGATACGTCCGCCTCGCCGACTGACAGTGGGTCCGCGCCCGGCGGCTCGGCCGTGTCCGATGCGGCGTCCGCAACCAGGGCGTCACATCGCGGTGTTGGTGGACCACAGCACGGTGCCGCCCTGTTCGATGACCACGTTCCCGTCGGACCGGAGCACCAACCGGGCGCCGTCGTGGCCTTCGGTGTGCGAGGACCAGACGGTCTGCGAGTCCTGGCTGTAGACGGCGAGGTTGCCGTCGGCCTGGAAGACGGCCCTGACTCCCCCGTGTCCGACCGTCCCGGACCACCACAGCGGGGTGCCCTTGGTGTCGTAGAGCACCAGGTTGCCGTCGCCCTGGAAGGTCAGGCCGACGCGGTTGGTGGACCACAACTGGCCCGGATCCAGCACACGGGTGCCGTTCACCACGGTGGTCGTCCACTGTTCAGCCGTCACGGTCGGGGCGGGGGCCTTGGTGGGTGCGACGCTCCTGGTCGCGCGCGGGGCGACCGTGGGCTCGGTGGTGGCTTTCGCCGACTCGGTGGGCACGGTCGCCGCCACCTCGACGATGGCGTCGTGCCCGCCGCTTCCGGTGTCCTTGCCGCGCTGCGTCGAGGAAGCTTCCGGGCGCGGTGAGGCCTTCCCGGCGCCCGGGTGGCCCGGGTCGGGTGTGGTGTCGGATTCCGGTTCTCTGTCCTGCGCCCCGGCCTTGACCGTCTGCAGGGGCGCGTCGTTGCCGAAGAGGTGCGGCGCGAGCAGCAGCAGCGCGCTGAGCAGGCCGGCGCCGGCCAGGATCGGCTTGGCGAGGTGTCCGCGCGAGCCGGGCCGTCGGCCTCCGGCACTCCCGGCCCTTCGCCGGCGTCGGCCTCCGCCCGCCGGCTGCGGAGCGATCGCGGGGCGGGTCGTGCGGCGGTCCGTCGACGCGCCCGCTTCGGCTTCACCTTCGAAGGACGTACCGGCGGAGGCGCCGGTGACCGGAGCGTGCGCGACGGGGCCGATGGCGGTCGCGTCGGCGTCAAAGGCCGTGGACGGCGCCTCGGTGGCCGTGCGTGCCCCGGGGGGCGCGAAGAGCGGGCTGTCCTCCCCCGCCTGGTCCGGATGCGGGAGCTGCCAGGGCAGTTCGCTCTCCCATACCGCCTGCCCTTCCCGCGCTCCGGCGAACTCGTCGGAGTTTCCGCCTTGCGGCTCGCGGTGGTTCATCTCCATGCCTTCCCGGTCCAGGTGGTGAGGTCATCGGCCCAGCCGCTCACACGTCGACGACTCTCCGGGAAGCCTAGGGAGGCCGGGTGTCCACAGGGACCGGTACGGGGCGGGCCTGCACGGACGCACATCACCCCTACCCTTCTCGACACCTCCGGTCGGATCGCCGTCGGTCGGCGAACGACCTCGGTCAGAGAATGCCCATACGGATGGCGTAGGCGACGGCGTGGGTGCGGTTGCGCAGGTCGAGCCGCTTGATCACCGCCTGGATGACGCTCTTGATCAGGCGCTCCGAGTAACTGAGCTTGTTGGCTATCTCCACGGTGTCCATCCCCTCCGCCAGGAGCTGGAGCACATCGAGCTCGCGCTGCGACAGTTCGACCGGCAGCAGACCGGTGGGGCACTCGTCCTTCTGCATGGTGCGCATCCGGTCCAGCAGCATGTTCATGAGGATCGGCGGCAGGGCGGCGCGTCCCCGGTGCGCCTCGACGGCCGCCGAAAGGATCCGGCTGAAACTGGTGAAGGGCCGCACCAAGAAGCTCACCAGCCCGTGGTTGACCGCCAGGGCGAGCTGCTGTTCCGAGATGTGGTCGGCGACGAGCACGATCCGGATCCGTCCCTCCGTGGCCTGGCTGGCCCGGCTCATCGTGGAGAGGGTCTTGCCGCTCACCGCTGCCGTGAGGACGACCAGGATGTCGGCGTCGGCGATCCGGTCGGCCTCCAGCAGCGCGACCCGGCTGTCCGCGCCCAGAAAGGCGGCCGTCCCGTCTCGGGTGAGGAGATCGTCGGCCTGTACGACGACCCCCGGGACGGCGCGCGCTTCGTCGGTGTGATCAGCCATGGGACTCCTTGTCGAGGGCGCGATACCGCGCGGAAGGAGCGCACGGATCCCCCTGACGGCCCGGCATCTGCACCTTTGCCGATCGGGCAGGTCCGCCCGTTGTGCCGGACCGACGGAGCAGTGGAGTACGCGCTCTCTTCTCTCGATTCCGATCATCACAGCTCACGGGGCATCAGCCCCGCCCAAGCCGGTGGTCCATGCACGATCAAGCAGAAGCAGTGCACTGTCGGACAACCATGAGCGGCGGGCGTCGGCGCGCAGCCTCCGCCCGGCGCCGGTGGACCCCGCGGAGAGGACGGCGAGGCGGGCAAATCCGGCGCAACCCGCTTTCAGTCGGGGCAAGTTCGAGGGAAGCAGCCAGGGGAGCCGGACCACGAGGACGCCGGGCGAGACCTCTTCCGCCTCCCGCACGTACTGCACGGATCGAGCGGAACCGTGCCGACGAGCATCGGGTCGCGGGGTGAACCCGACACCGTGGTCCGGTAGGCCCTCCCGGACCGCCCACACCAGTGATCATCTCGGTGCTCAAGGGGCGCGGCCCTGCATCCACCGAAGGTTGGCCGAGTCACGGAATCGGCAGCGCTGGTACCGTTCGAGACGGTTTTTTCGAACGAACAAGGCAGGTCAGCAGGTACCAGCTCTAGACTTTTTCACCCACGTCGCCACGAGTGGCGACGTACTCGGAGCTGGAATCGGCACCGACCCCGGTGGCTGGGAAGCTGCCGTGGGGCCGGATTTCCTCGATGTTCCCGGCGGCGGCCTCCTACGGAGGGACTACGGACTCGTGGAGATCAACTTCTCACCGGACCAGCAGCGCCTCCAGGGGCAGATGTGCTGCTTCGGCTTCGGCGTCAAGCCTCAACGGCTGCTGTACGACCTGTCCCCGAACACCGTGCCGCTTCCGCTTTCGCGGAAGTACGGGAAGTTCGCGCCCCGGCTGCCGTTCGAAGATCTTCGGGCCGCCATCCTGTCCCTGGGACACTCGGTGGAGCTCGGAGAAACCTCGCGCGACATGCACCGCTACCGCGTATCCGGGTCCGCCGCCCGCATCGACGTCATCCTCGATCCTGATCCGTACGGTTCAGGCCCCACCGATCCGGACGGCCATCAGGCAGGGGACGTGTGGTCCATCTCCCTGTGGTGACCGGCCCGAGCTGTGGACCGGTGGATGTCGGATATCGAGGCTGAGCCGATCTCGGCGGCCGAATCGCTGGACGGTTACCGCCAAGGCCTGACTACGCGGCCTCGGGTGTTCCATCACCGTGTTCCGTCCCGAATTGACCGCTCGGGGGTGGTTCAGGTTCCGTGCCGGCTCGGACGGGATTCCGCGGGGAGTCTGCGGGTCAATGAGGTGGATCATGACCTCGGAGCGGTGCGGGTGGGCTTTGTCGTCGCGGGCCGGGCGCCGGTGGTTCATGAGCCGGCCCGCGTTCTCTCGACGGCACATCGTCGCGGCAGGACGGCAATCCCTCCGGTGGCGGGGTCGCGGCGGACCATGTGCGGGTTGATGCCGCGGGTGGCGGCATGCTCGACGAGATGCCGGCGGTAGCCACCGTCGACCGAGGTCGTCCGCACCGCCGGACGGTCTACGGCGAGCCTCTCCATGAGAGGCCGGCCAGCGATGGAGTCCCGCACACACGCCGCGCCGACCGCGAGAACTGGCCCCGGGCTCGGTGAACCGCGCAGACGTCGGACCGTCCGCGCGGCGCTGGTCGCGGCTCCTGCGACGACGGGGCGGAACCTGGTTTTCACGAAGGGGGCAGGGGCCCGCGTGGACGTGTCGCGTCCGCGCGGGCCCCGGTCGGAACGGTCAGTGGCTGGTGCGGTGGTGTGCAGCGGTCAGGGTGATGCCGACGGCTTGTCCGGTGTAGGGCGAGTCCGTTCCGATCGTGAGTTCGGCCTTGTAGGTGCCGGCCGCCGGGACGGCGCCGGCATCGGCGGTGACCGGGATGGTGACCGAGTGGCCGGGCTTCAGGGTGAACCGGGTCCGGGTCTCGGACAGCCAGGACACGTCGTCGCCCTCGCACTGGTCGTAGCCGGTCAGGTACTCGGCGTGGACGCCGCCGGTCAGGTACGAGCGGACGCTCTGCCCGCCGCCCACCTCGTAGAGCCCGCACCCCGTTGCGCCCTCGTAGACGGGGTAGTTCGAGTCCGGTAGCTCGGACCAGGCACCGCTGACCGGGTCGTACTCGACCGCGGCGGCGGAGGCGTAGGTGTCGTGGGTGTACCCGCCGAGGACCTGCATCCGTCCGTTCGCCCCTGTGGCGGACGCACCCGTGACGGCGGTGGGCATGTCCGCGATGCGTGTCCAGGCAGCGGTCGACGGGTGGTAGGCGTAGGCCGCCGCCGTCAGACCGTCGGTGTAGTCCATGCCTCCGGCGCAGACGATCTCGCCGGGCAGGCCCGCGCACGTGGTGCTGTCCAGGGCCTTCGGGAAGTCCGCGACCCGGGTCCAGTGATCGGACGTCGTCGTGTACCGGTAGACGGCCTTGGTGGGTTTGGTGCAGTCGTCCACGCAGCCCGAGACGACGTAGAGCTTGCCGTCGAGGACTGCGACACCGGCGTACTTGACGGCCTGCGGGATGTCTGCGGCCCGGGTCCAGGTGTTGCTCGTGGGGTGGTAGGCCAGCACCGTGGTGCGCGCCTCGGTGTCGCTGCTCTGGCCTCCGACCACGTACAGCGTGCCGTCGACGAAGGCCGACGACGTCCCGGCGAGCGGTTCCGGCAGGTCGGCGATCCGCTGCCACGCGCCGCCGGCCGGGTCGTACACGTATCCGTGCGTGGTCAGGGTCGCGCCGACGGCCCGGTCGAAGCCGCCCACGGAGTAGACCTTGCCCTGGTAGGTGCTGACGGCGTTGCTCATGACAGGCTCGGGGTAGTCCGGCAAGCTCGACCAGGCGGCGCCGTCGGTGGACTTCGAGGTCCCCCCGGCGGTGCTCTGTTCGCCAAGGTCCACCTTCACCGGCGCGTTGCCGGTGTTGGTGAAGGTGACGGCCTTGGTCTTCTTCCGGCCGAGGGCGGCGTCGAACGAGATCGCCGGTGCCGCCGTCACGCGTCCGGCTTCGACCACGAGGTCGAGCGGGTCGACCCGCCCGGCGGTGATCTTCACCGAGTGGGTACCGGTCGCGTAGCGCGGGGCGGAGACGGTGAGGGTGTGTTTGCCCGCACCCGGCGCGAACAGCCAGTAGCGGCCGCCCGGATCGGCGACGTTGCCGGGAGTCGTGGCGGAGTAGCCGGGAGCGTAGGGGGCGGCGGCGTCGGTGACGGTCGCGCCGTTGACGGGCTTACCGGTGTTGCCGTCGGTGAGGCTGCCGGTGACCAGGCCGCCGTCGAGGGCGCTGCACCCGCCGAGCTGGATGCCGTCGGTCTGCCAGATCCCGAGGACGCCCGCTGCGGAGGCGAAGTGGAAGCGGACCTGGACGCGGGCCTGGCCCTCGGCCTGGGGAAGCTGGACGGTCTCGTGGCCGGCGGACATCTCGACCGGGTCGTTGACCGCCTTCCAGACGCTGGTCCAGCTCTTGCCTCCGTCGACGGTGAGCTCGACTGAGGCGGTGACGCCGTCGCCGCCGGCGAACAGGGAGTCGAAGTCGAGCCGCGCCGTGTGTCCGCGCAGATCGGCCACGGGTGAGGTGAGGACGGTGTCCTCGGCCGCGAGGTCGTGGGCGGGGGTGTTGGCGGTGGCGAAGTTGCCGGATCCGCCCGTGAGGTTGTCGATTCCCAGGGGCGCGTCGAATTCCCAGCCGGGTGCGGCGGCGTCGGCAGCGCTGACGGCCCATCCGCTTCTCGGGTCGGTTCCGGTCCAGCCTTCGAAGTCGGCCGCAGCGGCGTTGCCGTAGCCGGGGGCCGTGCAGAGCGCCTTGTCGGGCACGGGGGTGAGGTTTCTCCTCAGGTCCGATCCGCCGACCTCGACAGTGAGGTCGGTCGAGTGATAGCCCGGGTAGAGCGGGGTGGCGTGCAGTTGGTACGTCGCGCCCTGCGGGAGGTCGACGGAATATGCGCCGGTCTCCGGATCGGTGTAGACGGCGCCGCCGGGGTAGCCGTCAATGGTGATCTTGCTGGAGAGCGGCCATCCGTGCTCGGCGCCGTCCTTGACCGTGCCGCTGACACGCCGGGTCGCGGTCTTGGCGAGGGACAGGCTGACTGTGGCGCTCGTGCCCTCTGCGACTGTGGTGGTGGGACTGGTGGCGTCGGCGTACCCGAACAGCGAGGCGGTGACCTGGTAGCTGCCGGTCCGGGCGGCCAGGGTGTAGCGGCCGTCGGCATCCGTCGACGCGTGGAAGCTCCGTCCCGTCGCGGTGTCCGTCGCACGCACCACCGCTCCGGCCAGGGGGGCGCCGTCGGCCTGCACGGTGATCCGCCCGGTGAGGGTGCCGCTGGTGCCGAAGGCGAGCGCGGACACGCCGTTGGGTGTGCCGAGGCCGGTCGGGCCGTCGTAGCCCGAGCCCGCCGTGCAGGTGATGTCGGCGCAGGAGTCGTTGGCGCCTGCGGTGACGTCGTTGAGCCCGCTGTCGCCGGTGTACGCGTACGGGTAGGTCACCGGGTAGGTGTCCGGCGCGGGGTCGCCGGCCAGCGCGTACATTGCGGCTGCCAGTGGCGCGGAGAGGCTGGTGCCGCCCACTTGGAGCCAGCCGCCGTTGCCGACGGTGTCGTAGACGCCCAGGCCTGATGCCGGGTCGGCGTCCGCGGAGATGTCTGCCGTGGACCGGGTGTCGCAGCCGGTGTCGACGGCGTCCTGGTATGCCGGTCGGTTCTCGAAGAGCGAACAGCCGGAGCCGCCGTCGGCCCAAGCCGTCTCGGTCCAGCCGCGGGCAGTGCCGGGCGCCGCGCTCAGCCGGGTGCCGCCGACCGCGACCACGTTCGGGTTGGTGGCCGGCCAGCTCTGCACGTGTCCGGTGTCGCCCGTGGAAACGGTGACGACGACGCCCGGGTGGTCGTAGTGGTGGTCGTAGAGCGTTTCGTCGGCCGCCTCGCCACCGACGCCGTAGGAGTTCGAGACGAATTTGGCGCCGAGCCGGACGGCCGTGTCGACGGCCGCGCCGAGGCTCTCCAGCGAGTTGTCGTCCCCCTGGACCAGGAGGATCTTGCAGTCCGGACATGCGGCGGACACGGCGTCCAGGTCGAGGGAGGTCTCGGTGGCCCAGCCCGCGTCGTCGGCCGGATAGTCGGTGCCGCCGCGCTGGTCGGTCTTGCGGAAGCAGCCGTTGGCCGTGGTGCAGGCCGGCAGGCCGTAGTGCTCGCGGAAGACGGCCAGGTCATCCTCGGCGCGGGAGTTGCCGAAGGCGTCGATGATGGCGACCGTCCGGCCCTCGCCGCCACGGGGAAGGTCGTAGGCGGCCTGGATGTCCGCGGGGCCGAGGGCGGTGGCCGGCGGCCCTGCGGTCGCGGCCCGGCTCAGGATCTGCCGGTCGGTGCGGGTGTTCACCATCGAGAAACAGCGGGCGTGACCCGGCTTCTGCGCAGGGGTGTTGCAGTCGGTAGGGGTGTACGGCTGGACGCTCGGGCCGGCGGCGGCCGGGGGGTCCGCCGCCGCGACGGCCGCGGGCGAGGCGGACAGCAGTCCCAAGCCTGTACAGACCGCGGCGGTGTACGCGAGCAGGGTGCGTATGCGCCGGCGGTGGGGCGGTCGGTGGTCGGATCTCGGACGCACGGAGGGCCTTTCGGGGAGGGGCCGGTTTCAGAGGGGTTCGTAGCCGTCCGCGAAGGGCGGCAAGGGGGCGGGAGGAGGAGGCTGGGAAGGGTCGGGCGGCGGCGGAGGTTCGGCCGGGGGCTCGTGGTGCGGCTCGGGAGCCGGGCTGCTCATGGGAGGAGGTCGCTCTCGTGCTGTCTCGGGAAAGTTGCCTGCTGCACGAGTCTCCGGCGCGGGCGGCTCCCCTTGCGATTGGGCGGATGCCTTAAAGAACTCCGGGCGGCGCGGCATCGAGACGAGGCCGGGCGCGGGGGCGGCGGTCGGCAGGCGCCGGCCTGCGGCGGGCGTCGCCGGGGATCACTGGGCCGGGGTCAGGCCCGCCTTGGCCGCGCTCACGGCGAGCGCCGTGCGGGTGGTCACACCGTGTTTGCGCATGGCCGACCTGAGTTGGGCTGCGACGGTCTTCGGCGACCGGAAGAGCGCGGCGGCGATCTCCCGGTTGGTCAGGCCGTCGAGGAGCAGTCGGACGACTTCGGTCTCGCGGGGCGAGAGCTGGTCGCCGTAGCCGCGACGGCCGCCGCGCCAGACCACCCGGGCAGCCTCGCCGCGTTCCCGCAGGGCCGCCGCGACGCGGTCTGCGTCACCACGCGCACCGAGCGCGTCCAGATCGCGCCGCACTGCGTGGAGCAGGGCAACGTCTCCTTCGGACGCGCCTGCCGCGATGCGGCAGGCGGCCTCGCGCTCGGTGGCGAGCAGCGCCTCGTAGGGGCGGGGCATGGCTCGCCAGGCCGCGGCGGCCTCCGCCCAGGCGTCGGCGGCCACGGCCGGGGGCCGCTGGGCCTCGGCGAGGAGTGCGTGGCAGACGACCACGGCGGCGGCTGCGGCGGGGATGGCGCGGCCCGTCATGCCTCGGGTGAACGCGTCGGCCAGCCGCTCCGCGTCGTCGGACCGGCCGGCCGCGAGCAGGGCCTCGACCCGCGCGGGCATGAGTTCGGCGCCGAACACCCACAGGCCCTTGGCGGTCACGGTTCGGGCCACCTTCTCGGTGGCCGCGAGGGCCCGGCCGGTGTCGCCGGCGGCGAGGAAGAGACGGCCGAGGGCAGCGGCGGGCTCGGCCTGGAGGAGGAGGTCGCCCCCGCGCAGGCCCTCTTCCAAGGCGGTGGTGAGCCGGTCCTCGGCGGTCAGCCTCTCCCCCGCGGC
Source organism: Streptomyces sp. NPDC008125 (assembly GCF_042957125.1). Lineage (NCBI taxonomy): Bacteria > Bacillati > Actinomycetota > Actinomycetes > Kitasatosporales > Streptomycetaceae > Streptomyces > Streptomyces sp. NPDC008125. The sequence continues at coordinate 302,576 of NZ_JBIBHR010000005.1, read as the reverse complement.
GAGGTCGTGCAGGCCGAGAAGCAGCAGTTTCTCGGCGAGGAAGCGTGGGTCGTCGTCGGACTCCGCGAGAGCCCGTACGCGGTCGGGGAAACTTTCCCATCGGCCGCAGAACCAGTCCAGATGGACCAGGTTGGCCGCCGTCATCATGTGCTGGCCGGAGATACGGTGACGGTCCGCCTGGTCGAGAGCGCGGGTGAGGAGCTGTCGCGCCACGGTGTAACGGCCCCAGTTCATCGCACCCGCACCGGAGTTGAGCAAGCCACGATTCAGCTGGAGGACGTCACCCGGATTCACGTGGGCCTCGTCGCGAAGGAAACCGTCGACAGGTTGCCAGCCGGTCTCGTCACCGAGCTGGAGAAGAGCGTTGGACCAACTGACAACGTGGAACAGTCTTTTTTCAGCTGGGATTTGCTGTTCCATCAGTTGTGCGGCTCGGTCGAGCCAGCGGCGGTGTTCGGCCACGGGCAGCGGAGAGTCCGTCGGTACGCCGAGCAGGATCATCGCCCGTGCGGCTTCCGGGGGATCGGAGGCGAGACCCTGGATCGCCTGCTCGAACTCGTCCTGGGAGAAACGGAGTTCTCCGGCGGCGTGCACGATTCTGCCGAGCTGCATGCGGACGTCCGCTCGGTCCCGCGCCGAAAGGCCTTCACCGGCGAGGCAGTCCCGCAGGGTGCGCAGGACCTCTTCCCGGTTGGGGAAGCTTCCGTAGGTGTGCAGCGGAACCTTGCCGACCAGTCGGGTGATGTCGCGGGCGGGCAGCCCGGGGACGGTCAGCAGGTCGTGCACGAAGGACACGGCGGTCCGCTGGTCGCCGGCGGCGAGGGCCAGATCGGCGGCCTGTTCGCCATGGCGAAGCCACCGTACGGTGTCGCCGGCGCCGCGGAAGTGGTGGGCGAGGCGGGCCGGAGAGGGCTGTGGTCCCGCCTCCAACGCATCGGCGGCACGGGCGTGCAGACGGGCACGGTCGCGGACGCCCAGGCCGTCGTACACGGCCTGGGCGGGAAGGGCGTGCCGGAAGGCGAGCCGTCCGTACGGGCCCTCCGCGAGCAGGCCGCTACGGACGGCCCCGTCGACGGCCTTGCGATCCCGGTTGTCACGGAGTCCGGCGACGGCGGACAGCACTTCTTCGGAGGCGGGTTCGCCGAGGACCGCGGAGGCCTCCAGCACGGTACGGGCGTCCGGGTCGAGGCGGGCGACCCGCTCGGCGACGGCGTCACGGATGGTGGGAGGCACGGCGATGTCCGCGAGGGCGTGCCGCACCCACTCGTCCTCGCGGCGCACCAGGTCGGCTCGGTCACGGAGCAGGTGGACCGACTCCTCAAGTGCGAGCGGGAGGCCGTCGGTACGGGTGTGGAGAAAAGTGGAGAAGGCGTCGGAGACATGGTCGTCGTGGAGCATGGACGAGACCATCTCTGCGGTCTCCGTGACGTCCAGGGGACGCAGGGCGACACGGACGTGCCGGACGCCGGCGGCTGGACGGGAGGTCAGACGGGGCAGCAGGGAGCCGGGCGGGAGGTCCTCGGGACGGTAGGTCAGGACAAGAGTGAGGGTGCGCGTGGGACGGGTGGTGAGAAAGAGGAGGAAGTCCAGGGTGGCGTCGTCGGACCAATGGACGTCTTCGACGACCAGGACACGCACGGCCAGCAGGTCGAGGAGCTCCGCCAGGGCGCGCAACAGGCGGTGCCGGGCGACACCGGGATCCGGCAGGGGCTCGGGTACGGGCAGCAGATCTTCGGACCATTCGGGCAGCAACGGGCGCAGGACACCCGCCAGGGGAGAAAGCCCCAGCCCGGCGGGTCCGGCGGGACAGGCGTCCCGGACCGCGTCGACGATCGGCCCGAAGGTGAGCGCCTCCCGGAAGGGTGGGCAGACGGCGATCAGCGTACTGCCCGGGTCCTGAGCCGCCTCGGCCTCACGGCCCGCCAGAGCCTCACGGACCAGGCGGCTCTTGCCGACTCCGGCTTCGCCCTCGACCACGACGAGGGCCGACGGCCGACCGGGCGTCAGCGCGTCGACGACTTCGCGCAGTTCGTCCTTCCTGCCGACGAAACCGGGTGGCCGCGGCTGGGGACGCTGGTCCGGCACGTCACCGGGGCGGGGAACCGCGGCGGTCGGGAGGACGCCTCCGGAGGCCCGTGCGAGCACGTGTGGTGCCGAGTTCCACTCGCCGTCCATCGGTCGAACCACCCCTTCACCACAGCACGCACTGATCATCCTCGCCTCTTGCCCCTCGTTCGCACCAGAGCCGTCTCACGCTCGGCGGCAGCGAAATGCCCCACGGCGTGGTGTGGCTGACCACGGAGGGCACTGTTGTGCCAGGTCACGAACGTGCCCTCGCAGGCGCGGACGGTCCGGACGAGCATGATCCACGGGTGGGTCAGACGGTGGCGGAAGCGGAGGGGCCGTCGGCCATCGCTGCCGCGGGACTCGTGGCCGGCCCGTGGGCCTGTCCCACGCGAGGAGGCGCCACTTCCGTCCGGGCGGCGCAGGCGACGGAACTCACGGTGGCCGAAGTGCGCCCGGTACCTGCTGACGGGCGGACAAACCCGGCCACCGCCGGGCAGTGCCACCACCGATCGTGCTACCGGGCGCGGACCCTGGCCGCGGCGCGCGCGGCGCGCGCGGCGCGGTAGGCCTGGGCCGGGTCCGCGGAGGGGCCGGGGACGGGTTGCCAGGCGCCGTACGGGGCGAGGTAGGGGTGCCAGCGGCCGTCGGGCCCGTAGCGGATCTGGACGCCGGCGGCCGGGTCGGTGAGGTGGTTGTCCTCGTATTCCACGGTCGTGTTGGGGGCGGGCCGCAAGGGCTGGATCTCGGCCTGGGCGCGGGCGAGGACGTCCTGGTCGACGGTGTAGCGGTGGAGGTAGGCGGCGGCACCGGCGGGCCCGCCGTGGGTGTGGGCGAGGGTGAGGTGTCCCATGCCGACGATGTCGAGGCCGAGGTGGTCCATGGCGGACTGGCGGAAGGGCGCACCGTGTGCGAGGGCGGTGAAGCGGGCGAGGTCGCTTCCGGTGTCCGGCGCGTCGGGCTGTTCGGTGCCGGTCAGGAGCGCTCGTGCGCGGTGGGCGGCGTCGGCGACGAGAGCGTTCTGGGCGGGCAGTCCGGGCAGCGGCGCGGGGGGCGGTGGGAGCGGTCCGGTGAGGACCGGGCGGGCGTTGGTGAGGTCGAGGTCGGCGGGTTCGGGCATCGGGGCGGGTTGCTGGGCCGGAATGCCGGGGACGGGGTCGGTCGCGGGCGGCGGGACGGCTGTCGGGGCTCGGGCCGGGGAGGTCGCGACGGTGGGGCCGCCGGTGGCGCGCAGGCGCTTCTTGATCTGCTGGTGGGGGCGGCCTCGGAGGGTGAAGATCGGGGCGGCGGTGGTACGGAGCCGTTCGGCGAGGAGGAGTCCGACGGCGACGGTGTGCGCGCAGGAGTCGGGGGGCGTAGGGGTGCAGGTACAGACGTGGGAGAGATCCTGCGCGGAAGGAAGCAGCGGGATGCCCGCGGTGCGGTCGGGATCGGCGCATTCGTCGCTGACGGTGCCGGTGCCGGTGCCGGGAGCATGCGTGGCGATCGCTGCTTCGACGCGGTCCCACTGCTCGCCGGTGAGTTCTTCGACGAGGAGACGGGGGCGGACGGACCGGCCGTCGGGGAGCGGGAATTTGGCGGTGGCGAAGCCCTTGTTCACATTGAGCTGGGCGTCCTCGACGGCGAGCAGGCGGTGTGCGGCGCGCAGGATCGCGGTGTCGGTGGTGGTGGTGAGAGCGGCGGTCAGGGCGCGGGCCCACACGTCGGCGGGGCGGGTCATCGGCAGGCTCCCAGGGTGACGAGGTCGGCGAGTTCCCGGTCGGTGAGCTGGGTGAGGGCGCGGTCGCCACCGGTCAGGACGGCGGAGGCGAGGGCGCGTTTGTGGGTGAGGAGTTCGTCGATGCGGTCCTCGACGGTGTGCTCGGTGATGAGGCGGTGCACCGTGACGGCTTGCTGCTGGCCGATGCGGTGGGCGCGGTCGGTGGCCTGGTCCTCGATGGCCGCGTTCCAGCTTCGGTCGTAGTGGATGACGTGGGCGGCGCGGGTGAGGGTCAGTCCGGTCCCGGCGGCCCTGAGGGAGAGGATCATCACGGGGTGCAGGCCGGCTTGGAAGGCGTCGACCATCCGCTGGCGCTCGGGCAGGGAGGTGGCGCCGTGGAGGAAGAGCGGGTCGTAGCCGTGCCGGTCGAGGTGGCGATGGAGCAGATGTCCCATGGTCACGTAGCTGGTGAAGAGGAGCGAGGCCTCGGAGCGGAGCCGGATCGCGCCGAGAAGGTCCATCAGGGCCGCGGTCTTGGCCGAGCGGGCGGTGAACTCGGGGGTGCCCGTCGCGGTTTCCGGCTCCTCGCGCAGGTAGTGCGCGGGGTGGTTGGTGATCTTCTTCAGGGCGGTGAGCAGCTTGAAGACGAGACCGTTGCGGGTGATGCCGCTGGCTTCCTGGATCTGCTGGAGGGTTTCGCGGACGAGGGCCTCGTAGAGGCCGGCTTGCTCGGTGGTGAGCCGGACGTGCCGCGGCTGGTCGATCTTGGCGGGGAGCTCCGGGGCGATCCCGGGGTCCGTTTTGCGTCGCCGCAGCAGGAACGGTGCGATGATCCGGCCGAGTTCGACGGCCCTGTCGCCGCCGGGGTCCTTCTCCGCCGCGTTCGCCCACCGGGACCGGTAGGCCTTCAGAGGGCCGAAGAGGCCCGGATTGGCCCAGTCCAGCAGGGCCCACAGCTCGGAGAGGTTGTTCTCCACGGGGGTGCCGGTCAACGCGAGGCGTGTGGTGGAGGAGAGGGCGCGCAGGTTCCGGGCGGTGGTGGAGGCGGGGTTCTTCGCGTACTGGGCTTCGTCGGCGATGACCAGCGACCAGGCGCGGCCGCCCAGGCGGGCCTGGTCGCGGCGCAGGACGCCGTAGGTGGTGACCACCACCGTGGTGTCGGTGACCTCGTCGAGGGTGCGGTCGGGTCCGTGGTAGGCGAGGACGTTCAGGCCGGGCGTGAACTTGGCGGCCTCGCGGCACCAGGTCGTGATCAGGGAGGCCGGGCAGACGACCAGAGCCGGGCCCGGGGCCTGCTGCTGATGGTGGAGGGTGAAGGCGAGCGCGGTGAGCGTCTTGCCCAGACCCATGTCGTCGGCGAGGACCGCCCCGAAGCCGAGGCCGGTGGTGTGGGCGAGCCAGGTCAGGGCCCGCTGCTGGTAGTCGCGCAGCGTCGCACCCAGGCCGTCGGGGGCGGGCACCGTCTCGGGATGGTGTTCGCCGCTGGTGAGCACACCGATCACGTGGGCGAGTCGCCCTGCGGTCCGACAGGGGACGACCGTGCCGTCGACGGTGACGGTGCCGGTCAGCGCGGCGGTCAGCGCCTCAGTGCCCGGCAGGTGCCCCAGCGGACGGTGCCGTGCTCGCCGGCGCAGGACGGGGTCGGCCAGAACCCAGTGGCCACGGACGCGTACCAGGGGCCGGGCCGCTTCGGCCAGCGCGTCCATCTCCTCCTCGCTGAGCGGCACGCCGTCCAGGGCGATCTGCCAGCGGAAGTCCAGGAGTGCGGTGACGCTGAACCGGGGCGCCTCGCCCACGGGGCGGTGTACGGCCGGGCCGGTGCGGGGCTCGGTGCCGATGACCGCGGCGGTCTGCAGCGCGGTGCGCAGATGCTCGGGCCACACCACCCGTACGCCGTGCTCGGCGAGTTCGGTCTCCTGCTCCAGCAGCGCCTCGACCGCTTCCGGGTCAAGCGTGCAGCGCCCGGGACGATCCTGGGCGGCGAGTCCGGCCAGTGCGGGGCACCGGCGTGCGGCCCGGCGCAGGACGCGACGGACGCGCGGACGGATGGTGTCCGACTGCCGGCCGGCGAGGCGGGCGGCGCCCGACCAGAGGTGCGCGGCCGGCACCGCGTCCACGCCGGCGGCGACGTCGGTGCCGGCGTCGGCGGGCGCCAGGTGCAGTTCGGCGGTGAGGCGGCCTGCGGCGGCCTGGTCGTCGCTGGGAGCCTCGACGCGCAGGATCACCTGCGGGGCCGGGCCGCCGTCGGCCTGTTCCTCCACCCCGTCGAGCCAGCCCCCCACCGCCTGCTCGCAGGCGGCGTCCACCGTCGTCCGGTCGGGGTGCGTCCAGGGGCCGGTACCGAACAGGGCGGCGGCCGGGGTACGGACCAGAGCGTCGGCAACCGCGTCGGCCACGGCGGTGAGCGCCTGGCGGGCCGGCGTCGCGGGCGGCGTCGCGCCGGTGGGCGCGGCGGCGGCGAGCACGGTCAGGGCGTGTTCGGCGTTGGGCGGGATCGGCCCGACGCGCCACGCCGCCCGGCCGTCGTCGCCGTGGGCGGGATGGACCAGCCGGGCCGCGATGAGCTGCAGGGCGATGTGCAGGCCCCGCTGCCAGAACGTTGCCGCCGGACTCGCGCCGCGGTGCGTGCGGCACAGCACCGGCAGGCCCACATGAAGAGGGAGGCGCCAGCCGGCCCGGCCGTGGGGGCGTGCCTCGGCGACCAGGGGGGCGGGCAGCCCGGTCATGGGCAGCGCCTGCCGGCCGTCGTCCTGCACCCGCCACGCGGCCGGCCGGCCGGTTTCGGCGGGTACGAACGTGACCGTGCAGCCGGTGGAGACGGCGCACCGCAGCAGGACTGGTGCCGGACGGTCTCGCACGTCGAGGACGGTGCGTTGCGCCGGCCCCGGCGTGCGGGGGGCCGGCGGAGGCACCGGCGCGGTGGAAGGGCCGTCCGGGCGGACCGCCTGCTGCTCACCGGTGGCGGCTCCCGCGTCGCCCTCCGCCGGAGCGGGGGCGGCGTCATCGAGGGCGTGGAGCTCGCGCAGCAGTTTCAGCGCCGCCGCCTGGCGTGCGGCGGTCTTGTCCGGGCCGGTGGCGGTCGCCTTCACCAGCGTGCCGGACGCCACGTGCCGGCAGGTGTAGGTGACCTCCTTCGAGGAGCCCAGTGCGCGGACGGTCGCCCCGGGCTTGGTGATGAGGTCGAGCTGATGAGCTTTGTTGAGGTACTTGACCGGATCCTGGCCCGGTCCGGGAACCGGGATCCTCGGCGTGGGCGCCGGCTTGTCGGGGGCCGGGTACACCGGTTCGGGGAGGTCCGCCAGGAGGGCGAGCAGCGCGCACGACGCGTGGTGCCGGGCCGTCTTGCGCGCCGCGGCGGAGCGCACCGGGCCGGTCACCGTCCCCTCCCCCGTCGCCAGCTCCGCTTGCGTGTGATGGCGGCCCTGCTCGTCGACGTCTTCCTGGTAGGACAGGCCGTGGTCCACGCCGTGCTGCTCAGCGTGCTGGTTCAGGAGCCGGGCCAGGGCCGGTGGCATGGCCGCCGCCCGTGCGAAGGCGGCTTCGCGTACGACTGCCCAGGCCGGGCCACGAGCTTCGAACAACAGGAGGTACAGGTCGTGGTGGCGCAGCCGCGACGTGCGGGCACGGCGCAGGACTTCTGCCTCCAGGTCGGGAGCAGGGCATCGTCCGGATGCCACGTCCCGGCCCAGACGGTGCTCGAAGATCTCCGTGAGCATCCCCGGCAGGACCACGCGCTCCGCCTTGCCGGGACCGGCCGGCTCCTGGCCGGGCAGGGCGGCCCCGGCAAGGCGGGCCAGCAGGGCGAGCGCGGCCCGGTCCTTCGCCTCCTTGCTGCTGGAGGCGGACTGGGCGGGGCCGGTGACCGGGGACTCGGCCGGCCCGGCCACGGCGGCGACGGTGAACCTCGCCCGGGTGCCCGGAGCGGTGGTGGTGTCCTCGAACCGCAGGGGCGGCCAGAGCTCCACCTGGATGTGGGTGGTCAGGACCTGCCGGGCCGTTTGCGGGTGGTGCGACAGGGTTTCCATGACGGCCTGTCGGGCGGGCGCCCACGCAGGAGCGTCGGCCCGGGCCAGCAGTACCAGGCGCATGTCCCGTACCGTCAGCAGGCCGGCGCGGTGACGGCGGACCGCGTCGTCGGCCATCGCGGTGTCGTCGTTCCCGGCTCCCGCGAGCTGCCTGAGCGCTTCGTGCCACTGCTGGGTGTCCAGCTCGCTCACCGCGCGGTCTTCCGGTCCGGCTGTTGCCGTGAAACCCACTCCCACTCCCCTGCACGAGCCGCCGGCGCCCGGTCTGTGCTTACTGACGGCTAAGACACGGACACACTAAGCGAAGGGCGAGGGGGGTTTCGACCGAGCGCGTCGAGCGGATGTCCGAGGGCCGGTCGTCCATGGCCTGTCCTCCGCCCTGCTCAGGCCGTCGTGCTGGAGCGAGCGCAGCGTGGCCGCCAGGCTCTTGTCGCTGATTCCCGTGATCGCCCTACGTAGTGCGTGGTAGAGCAAGGGTTCGACCAGCAGCGCCGTGCGGATCAGGCTCGTCCACCGGCCGGCGAGATGCCCCAGCACTCCGTGCGCCGAGCAGTCCTTGGTCCACGTCACTCCTCGCGCGCCCTGGACCTCGCCCGGACCGGGCACTGCGCTTCCCTGCCCGCGGTGACCCGTAGCCGGAGCGTCTCGGCGCTCGCCTCTGCAGCGTTCGCGGCCGCGGTGATGGGCCGCCACGCCGTGGGCGTGATGCCGGTCGGGCGAGTCCTGGCGACGACCCGGCGCGGACCCTGCATCCTCAGGCGGGGGGTGCCGACCGCTCCGGATGCCGCCTGACGGGCCGTACGGGACCGGGGCGGTGACCAGGACCCCGGTCAGGCGGGACGGCGGTCGGTCTCGGCGACCTCGTTGATCTTCCCGAACGGGACGTGCACGCTGGGCGTCGTCCGCGAGGTGCTGACCAGGTGGGTCTCCTGGTCGTCGAAGAAGATGTGCGGTCTGAGGACCTTCATGATCTCGCCCTTGTCGATGCCACCGAGGAAGAAGGCGTCGTTGACCCTCAGACCCCATCCCTTCAGGCTGGTGACGGCGCGCTCGTGGGCGGGGGCGTTCCGCGCGGTGACGATCGAGACGTGGAGACGGATCCGGTAGCCGGGGTTCCTCCGGCGTTCCTCCTCCTCGCGCTGCTGGATACGGTTCACGCCGGCGAGGAACTCCTTGAGCGGCCCGGCGTCGTGCGGGATGGCGGCGTTCCTCGTCTCGTGGGCGCGGAACTCCTCGATCCCGCCCGTCTGGAAGACCTGCTCCGACTCGTCTCCCGCGAGTACGCCGTCGAAGTCGAAGGAGATGCGCAGGTCGTCGTCGTCCGAGTCGTCCTCGTGCGGCGCGCCCAGGACGTGTCCGGCCGCGAGACCGGAGGAGACGGCCCCTCGGACGTCCTGCCCGTTCGCCGACAGGAACAGCGACATGTTGAGCGCGGGCATGAAGTCGTACGGCGATCGGCCCTGCCGGAAGATGGCACGGCTGATGGGCAGTCCGTGGGACTCTATGGAGCGCATGACCCGGAGTCCGGTGTCGGGGTCGTTGCGGGACAGCACGATGACCTCCACCAGCGGGTCGTCGGCCGTGCTCAGGCTGTTGAGCGACAGCAGACGGCGGATGAACGGGAATGCCACTCCCGGCCGGAGTTCGTCGTCCCGGTGCTTCTCCTGGTAGCCGCGGTAGCCTTCTTCGCCGTGTTCGCGGAAAATGGCGTCCGACTCGGTCAGGTCGAAGAGAGCGCTGGACGCGATCCCGACGACGAGCCGGTTCGAAAGTTCGTAGCCCACAGCAATCCCTTGGTCGGCCCGCTCCTCATGTCATCGCATCTTCGCACCGGGGTTCGTTGACGGTGCCGACGGGTGTCCGCCGGACGGTCCGGGTGCCGGAAGACCGCCCGCCCTCGCCCGGCCACCGCGGCGGGGCGGGCAGGTCACTCAGGCCGGGACAGGTGCCACGCGGGTGCCTGCGAGCGTGGCCAGGGCTGCCACGATCTCGTCGCTCCTGGTTTTCGCGTCGCCGAAGAGCATGGCGGTGTTCTCGCGGAAGAAGAGCGGATTCTGCACTCCGGCGTATCCGCTGGCCATCGACCGCTTGAAGACGACGACGTTCGCGGCCTCCCAGACCCGCAGGACCGGCATGCCGGCGATCGGGCTGCCGGGGTCGTCCATGGCGGCCGGGTTGACGGTGTCGTTGGCGCCGATGACCAGGACGACGTCGGTGCCGGCGAGGTCGTCGTTGATCTCGTCCATCTCCAGCACGATGTCGTAGGGCACCTTGGCTTCGGCGAGCAGCACGTTCATGTGGCCCGGCAGGCGGCCGGCGACCGGGTGGATGGCGAACCGGACGTCGACGCCCCGGGATCGCAGGAGGCGGGTCAGTTCGGCGACCGGGTACTGCGCCTGGGCCACCGCCATGCCGTAGCCGGGGGTGATCACCACCCGGGAGGCGCCGGCCAGGAGTTCGGCGGTCTCGTCGGCGTTGGTCTCGCGGTGCTCCCCCTGTCCGTCGTCGCCGCCGCTCCCGGGCGCCTCGATCCCGAAGCCGCCCGCGATGACCGAGACGAAGGAGCGGTTCATGGCCTTGCACATGATGTACGAGAGGTACGCACCCGAGGAGCCGACCAGCGCGCCGACGACGATGAGCAGGTCGTTGTCGAGCAGGAACCCGCTCGCGGCGGCCGCCCAGCCGGAGTAGCTGTTGAGCATGGAGACCACGACGGGCATGTCTCCACCGCCGATCGAGGCGACCAGGTGCCAGCCGAAGAGCAGCGCGATCGCGGTCACCGCGATGACCGGCCAGAGAGTCGGGCGGGCGACGAAGAGGACGGTGAGGACCACGAAGGCGAGCAGGGCGCCGAGGTTGAGGATGTTCTTGCCGGGCAGCACGAGCGGGGCGGACTTGATCCTCGCGCTCAGCTTGAGGTTGGCGACGATCGAGCCGGTGAAGGTCACGGCGCCGATGAAGATGCCGAGGGAGACCTCGGCGTGGTGGATGCTCAGGAGCGATCCGGAGAAGCCTCCCTCACCGTGGCGTTCGACCTCGATGTAGGAGGCCCAGCCGACCAGCACGGCGGCGAGGCCCACGAACGAGTGCAGCAGCGCGATCAGTTCGGGCATGCCGGTCATCTTCACCACGCGGGCGCGCCAGAGCCCGATGACGGCGCCGGCAGCGAGGGAGAGCGCGAGGACGAGCGCGGTCCCGCCCCGTACCGAGGTGTCGTGGAGGGTCAGCCCGATGGTGGCGGCGAGGGCGACGGCCATGCCGGCCACTCCGTACGCCCACCCCTGCCGGGCCGTCTCGTGCTTGCTCAGGCCCGCCAGGGAGAGGATGAAGAGCAGGGCGGCGACGAGGTACGCCGCGGTGGAGATCGAGGCTGCGGTCACGTCAGTTCCCCTTGCTGAACATGGCGAGCATGCGGCGCGTGACCGCGAAGCCGCCGACGATGTTGACGGAGGCGAGCAGGGTCGCGAGGCCGGCCAGCGCCTGGATCGTGTGCCCGCCGAGGCCGACCTGGACCAGTGCTCCGACGACGATGACCCCGGAGATGGCGTTGGTGACGCTCATCAGGGGCGTGTGGAGCGCGTGGTGGACCTTGCCGATGACGTAGTAGCCGATGACGACAGCCAGGGTGAGTACGGTGAAGTTCTGCGGGATCGGCGCCGGGGCGAAGGCGATCACGAGCCAGAGCAGGGCGATTCCGGTGAGGACGAGCGCGAGTTTCGCGGGGCCGGCCAGGGGCTTGTGCCGTGGTCTCGCGGCCACCGCGGCGACGGGCGCGGTCGCGGGGGCGGCGCTGACCTGGACCGGGGGCGGCGGCCAGAGCATTTCGCCCCTTCCGTCCCCGGTCGCGCGGACGACCGTGATGCCGCGCTGGACGGGGTCGTCGAGATCGAGGACGGCTTCGCCGTCCTTTCCGGGCGTGAGCAGTTTGAGCAGGTTGACGAGGTTGGTGCCGTACAACTGGCTTGCCTGGGTGGGGAGACGGCCCGCCAGATCGCTGTAGCCGAGGATGGTCACACCGTTGTCGGTGACGACCTTCCGGCCTTCGACGCTGCCGGCGACGTTGCCGCCCTGTGCGACGGCCATGTCGACGATCACGGAGCCGGCCCTCATCGTGGCGACGTCGGCCTCGGTGATCAGCCGGGGGGCCGGGCGCCCGGGGATGAGGGCGGTGGTGATGATGATGTCCACGTCGGCGGCCTGGGCGGAGTAGAGCTCGCGGGCGGCGGCGTCGTAGAGGTCCGAGGTGGCCCTGGCGTAGCCGTCGCCGGACTGCTGGGCCTCTTCGTCGACGACGACCGGGAGGTACTCGCCGCCGAGTGACTTGACCTGGTCGGCGACTTCGGGGCGCGGGTCCGTGGCGCGTACGACGGCGCCGAGGCTGGACGCGGCGCCGATCGCCGCGAGGCCCGCGACTCCGGCGCCGGCGACGAGGACCTTGGCCGGCGGGACCTTTCCGGCGGCGGTCACCTGGCCGGTGAAGAACCGGCCGAACGCGTGGGCGGCCTCGATCACGGCCCGGTAGCCGGCGATGTTGGCCATGCTGGACAGGACGTCCAGGGACTGGGCGCGGCTGATGCGCGGCACGGCGTCCATGGCGAGGACGGTGATGTCCCGTTCGGCCAGGGCGTCCACGAGGCCGGGGTTGAGGGCCGGGGCCAGCGTGGAGACCAGCAGGGCCCCGTCCTTCAGCCTGTCGATGTCTCGGGGGGCGGGTGCGTCGACGCGCAGGACGATGTCCGCGCCCCACGCGTCGTCGGCGGTGCCGGTGGCGGCCCCGGCTCCGGTGTACCCGGCGTCGGTGAACGCGGAGAGCTCACCGGCTCCGGACTCGACCACCACGGTGTAACCGAGGGCGGTGAGTTGTCTGACGGTCGCCGGGGTCGCGGCCACACGGGTCTCCCCGGCCGGCTCGCGGGTCACTCCGATGAGCATGGAAGAGCTCCTTGGAAGGGTGGATCACGGTGCGCGGATGGTGAGTTGGGCGGAGCCGAAGGCTGTCCCACTGGTGCTGGTGGAGCTGTGCGCGGAGTCGGACGCGGTGCATCGCAAGGCGGAGGGACGTCCGCATACTGGATGCATGCGGACGTTCCGACGACACGGCGAGGCGCCGTGTCGTCGTCGCGCACCCGCCAGGATCCGCGGCACAGCCTTCAGCGCCTCCGCCGGCAGGTCTGCCGGAGGCGGCCCAGGTGGTGTCGGGCGGATCGAGGCGGGACAGCCCTTAGATGCTGCCCCGTTCGTCCGGGCCGCACCAGACCATGTCCGAGCGCGGATCAGCACAGGGAGAGCGGGTTGACGATCGCGCCCGTGGGGCGGTAGTCCGGCGCAGGCGCGAGTCAGGCGGTGGGCTCTGCGGGGGACAGGTCCCCCGGTCGTTCACGTGCTGGAGGTCGTGGGCAGAAGGACGCGGCGGAGCACCGGCAGGTCCGTACGGCGAGTCGGGGCGGATGTCCGTGACCGCGGGCCCGGAACATCCGTTCACCATGCGGTGGGTGCCCCTCACCCACCGGCCGTCGGCCGCCCCGGCCCGTACGGCGCCGGCGCGGCGGGCCGCCCCCGCACGCCTCAAGGAGGAACACCGCTGATGACGGAAGAGTGCACGGACCGGGGTTCACCGCCGCCGGACCACTTCGGGACCGCGCGCGCGTACGCGAGTCACCGGCCCGGTGTGCCGCCGGAGGCGGCCCGGTTCCTCGCCGCGACACTCTCCGGGGTACCCGCCCCGGTGCTGCTGGACCTCGGGACGGGGACCGGCCAGGTTCCCTCGTCCATACTGGAGTCGCTGGCTCCGGCCCATGTGTCGGTGGTGGACACGAGCCGTGAACGGATGCGTGCGGCGCTCGACGCACTGCTGCCGGAACTGGGCGCGTCGCGGGTCACCGGGTTCGCCGGCCGCGCGGAGGACTTCGGGCCGTTGGACCCCGACCGTCGTCCGCACCTGATCACGTGCTGCCGCGCCTTCCACTGGATGGACCGGCAGGCCGTCCTGGCGATGGCGGACCGGGTGGCCGCTCCCGGCGCCGTCTTCGCGGTGATGGGTGACGGGAGCCTGTGGACGCACGACGCCGACTGGACGCGCGCCCTGCGGTCGCTGATCCAGTCGTACCTCGGCCCTGTCCGTCGTGCCGGTACGGCGGGCGCGTACGCGGAGCCGTCCCGCCCGTACGGAGAGGATCTGGCCGGATCGGCGTTCAGCACGGTGAGCGTGCACGAGTTCCCGGTGACCCGCGTCTGGGAACCGGACCAGGTGGTGGGGCACCTCGCGACGACCTCGTTCGCCGGTCCGGCGCTCTTCGGTGACCGGCACGCCGCCTTCGAGGACGACGCGCGCCGGCTCCTCTCCGCCCACGCCGCTCCCGGCCCACTGACCGAGGAGAGCGTGTTCACCGTGTGTCTCGCCAGGCGGCCGGGAGACCTCGCGTGAGGGGCGAGGCTGCCGGAGAGCAGCGCGAGCAGCCCGCCGCACCGCCGGCCCGTGCGCGCCGGTCCCTTCCGGGGCACGGCGAACGCGCGCTGCCGGAAGGTGCGAACCGGGGCCACGGCCCGGTGCCGCGTTCGCGCCGCCCGGACGGTACCGGGGACCGGTGGGTGACGGCCGGTGGCGCCCGGCCCTTCGCCGTTCCCGAGCCCCGGCCCGCCGTTCCCGGTGACGCGGCGGAGATCGCGCGGCTGAAGTCGGCGCACACCTGCCCCGAGCCGCTTTCACCGGAGAGGCTCGCCGCGACCCGTACCCTCCTGGCGGCCCGTCTCACGGCGGCCGGCAGCGCTGTGGCCTACGTGGTCGACGCGCCTGCGGGGGGCGGGCTGGCCAGTTGTGCGCTCGCCCTGGTGCATCCGGTGTTCCCGTCGAGCGACTCCCCCGAGGGCCTCGCGGCACACGTGGACACCGTCGCCACCGAGCCCGCCCACCGCGGGCGCGGCTACGCCAGCGCCGCGCTGGGCGCCCTGCTGCGGCATCTGGAGGAGCTGGGCGTCACCGAGTACGCGCTCCACACCGGCGGTGAACCGGTGCCGTTCTACGAGCGGTTCGGATTCTTCCACGACGCGGCGCTGCTGCGGATGACCCGGGCCCCCGTCCGGCGGTCCGGAAACGTGGCGGGGCTGTCGACCGCGCAGTTCGCGGAGACGGTCATGCACGCCACGGGCTTCGCCGGGCTGTACTTCACCGATGAGGACGGCCATCCGCTGCAACTGCACGCGGTGTACTCCTCCTCGCACCCGTGGCAGGTTCCCGGCGGCACGATGGACCCGGGCGAGCGCCCCTGGGGTACAGCCGTGCGCGAGTGCCGGGAGGAGACCGGGATCGTCGTGGGCGGGCCTCCCCGGCGTCTGCTGGCCGCCGTCTACGGCCTGCCGGGCGCGCAGTGGCCGTACAGCACCTTCGGGTGTGTATTCGACGGCGGGCGTCTCACCCGGCGTCAGATCGAGGCGATCGTCCTGGATCCGGCAGAGCACGACGAGGTGCGGGTACGGCCGCTGGAGGAGTGGCGGGACCACATGCCCGACGGCGACTACCGCCGGCTGCTGGCCATCGACGGTGCCCGGCGGTCGGGCGAGACGGCGTACTTCGACACCTGGGACTGGGAAGCGGAGTGAGGCGCGCCCCGCCCGGGCGGCCGTCCTCCCGGGCGGACCGCCGGGGCGGCGGAAGTCGCCGGGCGGTCGGGGCGGGGCGGGTGGGAGCGGCACGGGGCGGCTCCCCGGTCCGGTGCGGGACGTGACCCCCGGCGGCCAAGATCGTTCGCACGGTGTGATCCGTCCAACGGACCGGGCCCCCTTCCCCCGCACCAGAAAGACCGGTACCACCGCATGAACATCAGCACCCGCCCCGTCGTGGGCCGTACGGCCGTCGCTGTCGCGTTCACCGCCGTCCTCTCCCTGGGTTCGGTGGCCGCGGCCGACGAGCCCCAGGGCTGGAAGGGTGAGGGCGGACTCAGCCTGACGGCCGCCCAGAACAACAAGGTCGATACCTACCTGGACCACGCCCGGCAGGCGGAACGCAGCATCAGCGTCCAGGTCCGCACCGCCGCCGCCCTCTCGGGCGCGGAGATCATCGGCTTCGACCAGCGCCTGAAGTCGCCCGACTCCCTGAAGCGGAAGGTCGCCACCGCGCTCGTCCAGGATGCCGGCCGCAACATCGACACGGTGCTGGCGGGCATCAGCGACGCCGTGCGCTACACCGTGCAGTGGCAGGACGCCGCATACACGGCCGGTGTCACCGACGTCGCGGACACGCTCGACTCCTTCGGCAACGACAGCACCAAGTGGTCGAACACCTGGGGTCGTACCAGCGGCTACAAGGCCCTCAACACCGGTTGGCGGGCGCCTCGTTCCGGCCAGCTGTTCGAGATCCAGTTCCACACCCCCGCCAGCAAGCACGCCCAGGAGGCCACCCACAAGCTGTACGAGGAGCAGCGGCTCCCCTCCACCAGCGCCGCGCGCAAGCAGCGGTTGCAGCGGGAACAGGACGCCCTCTTCGCCGCCGTGCCCGTACCGAGCGGCGCCGAGTCCCTCGCCGCCCCCGGGACCGTTCGGACGCTGCCGGCGCCCGCGTGAACACGCCGGGCCCCCGTGGCCGTGGAACAGCGACAGCGGCCGCGGGGGCCCGGTGGTGGCGGGTGCGCGCGCCGGCCGCCCCTTCAGGGGGCGCTGGGCCCGGCCCGCCGGCGGGGGTCGACTACGCGTCGGGCGCGGGGACCTGGGCCGCGAAGTCGTTCACCCGTTCCGGGGTGACCCGGACGATCAGCCGCCTCTCCTCGGGACTCCCGGCAGGCGGATCCTCTGCCGGACAGCGCTGAGAGAGCCGCTTCGGCAGCACCTTGTCCGGGTCGGGCAGCCGTTCGGCGGTGCCCCTGATCTCGGCCGACCGGTACGGGTTGCCCTGGTCGAAGACCGTGAGGCTGACACGCGGGTCGCGCTCGATGTTCCGGGCCTTCTTCCGTGCGGAGGTCACGGAGATGAGCAGCGTGTCGCCCTCTCGCTCGAACCCGACCACCGAAGTCTGCGGACCGCCGTCAGGGTTGATGGTGGCGAGGGTGGCGAAGTTCCTGCCGTCGAGTAGTTCCTCGGTGGCGGGGGCGAAGCCTGCGAATAACGTCATGTGCGGCGCCAACCGGCTCCCGGCGCGCTCTGTTCCCCGGCGCGTCGAGGCGGCCCGGGCGCCTCACCGTCGGGCCCCGGGCGGCTCTCACTGGAACGGGCAGCGCACCCCGTGTCGACGTACCCCTTGCTCTCCCCACCGGCCCTGCGCGCCCGCGTCGGAGATTTACGGGCGAACTGGATCAGGGGACCACGGGTGCTTCCGGATCCGGCTCCGGCGCCTGCACCACCATGGAGCGACGCACGTCCCTCCTCCGCTCACCTGTACGGGATCACGCCCCAGGGGCGCGACACCAGCCCGATTCCTTGCCCACGGCTTCACGGTGACGTCGGCGACAGCCCCTGCGGGGTGGGCACCCGCCGAAGACCGCCCTGAGTGGTGTCCGGCGGATCGAGGACGGTCGGGCGCGGCGTGCGGCGCGCCGCCCCGCAGGAGCCGGGGCGTCAGGCGTCAGGCGTCAGGCATCCATGGCCGCGGCGAGCGAACGGGGTCGCAGGTCGGTCCAGTTGGTCTCGACGAACTCCAGGCACGCGTCCCGGGTGTTCTCCTCGAAGGCGATGGCCCACCCTCCGGGGACCTCGGCGAAGGACGGCCAGAGCGAGTGCTGGCCCTCGTCGTTCACCAGGACCAGGAAGCGGCCTTCGGGGTCGTCGAACGGGTTGGTGCTCATGTGTCAGCGCCTCCTCGGCGGACCGGCCGGGCGGCCGTGTCGAGCGGGTGGTTCGCGGCCGTACCGACGTCCATCCGCAGCGGGATCATCAGGTTAGGGTAACCTAATCACCGTGAGCCTAGCCCTTCGACTTCCCTCTCACAAGGAGACGTTGATGCTTCCCGCGACCGAACGCTTCCGCACCGGGGACGGAGCCCGCCCGCCGCTGGGCGCGTTCCGCCGGACCACGGACCGCCACCGCTCCGCCGGCCGGCCGTGACGGGCGCCCCGGCCGGCCCAGCGGACCACCGTCCCCCGTGCTTCGCGGACTTCGGGCTGCCCGGCGGCCCGGGGACCGAGGCGTTCTGGGCGTCGGCCCGCAGTCCCGTGGTGGTGCCGTCGCCCGGCGGCGGTTGGGCGGCCCTCTTCCTGTGGCGCGGGTCCCCCGCGCGCGTCGTCTTCGAGAGCTGGTCGGAGCCGGTGCCCCTGCACCGTTTCGGCGACACGGACTGCTGGTACGCCGAGGTGGTGATGCCCGAGCGGCTGCGGGTGAGTTACCAGCTCCTCACGGACGACGGGGCGTACGCCGATCCGCTCAACCCCGCGGGCGCCGGCGGTGACCGCTCGCTGGCCGCGGCCCCGGACGCCCCGCCTCAGCCGCACTGGCCCCTGGTCGGAGCGGACGACGTGCTGCCCCTGCCGCGTACCCGGCTGCGCTGGGCGAGCGAGCGGCTCGGCGGGCGGCGCACCGTACGGGTGCATCCGGCGGGCCGCGGCGGTCCGTTGGTGCTGCTCCTCGACGGGGACGACTGGCTCCATCTGCATCCGGCCACCACCGCGTTCGACTCGGCGGTGGCCGCGGGCGACATGCCCCCGGTCACACTGGTCTTCCTGCCGGTGAAGGACCGGGAGGCGGAGTTCGGGTGCCGGCCGGCGCTGTGGGAGGCGGTCCGCGACGAACTGCTGCCGTTGGTGGCGGAGTCCGGTGTGCCGGGTGACCCGGGCCGGCTGGTGGCGGTCGGGCAGAGCCTCGGCGGGCTGAGCGCGCTCCACGCGGCGCTGGACTTCCCGGACCTGGTGTCACGGGTCGCGGTGCAGTCGGGGTCGTTCTGGTGGTCGCCGGACGCGGTGGGTGCGGCGGACCCGCTGGGCGGCCCGCCCGGGGGCTCCCTGGCAGCCCGGTTGCGTGAGCACCCCGGCCTGTCCGGGCTGCGCGTCGCGTTCGACGTGGGCGAGCACGAGACGCGGATGCTTCCCCACTGCGAGGCGGTCGAGTCGCTGGCCCGGGCGGCCGGGGCGACCGTGCGGGTCTCGCGGTCGCCCTCGGGCCACGACCGGGTGGGCTGGCGGCACGCCCTGCTCCGGGATGTCGCCTGGGCGCTGGCCTGAGCCCTGCCCCTGCCGCCCTTTTCGTCCCGGCCGACCCTGCCACCCCGGTGGCAGGGTCACCGGGTCATCGCGCCACGGCCCGGCAGTACGCCTCGTCGGTGGCGAGGAGGTGGCGGTGGGTGGCCTCGGCGGTGATGACGCCGTCGTCCAGGACCAGCACCCGGTCGGCGGCGTCCAGCAGGGCCGGGCTGCTGGTGAGTACGACCGTGGTGCGGCCCCGGCGCAGCTCGGCGACGTTGCGGGCGACGAGTTGTTCGGTGACCGCGTCGACCGCCGTGGTCGGGTCGTGCAGGACCAGGATGTCGCTGTCGGCGGCCAGGGCCCGGGCCAGTGAGAGCCGTTGGCGCTGGCCTCCGGAGAGGTTGGCGCCCCGGTCGCGGACGGTGTGGTCCAGTCCTTCGCGGTGCAGGGCGACGACGTCGGTCAGCAGGGACGCCTCGACGGCCTCCGAAATCATGCGGCTGGTGCCGGAGGGGTCGATGTTGGTACGGAGCGTGCCCGCGAAGATCTCCCCGTCGTAGGGGTTCACCAGCATGTGCGCGCGTACCGCCTCGGCCGGCAGGTCGCCGATCTCCTGGCCGCCGAGCCGCACCACCCCCTCGTACGCGTGGGGCGGTACGTTCAGCGCCAGGATCGCCGCGAACTCGGCGGCGGCGCGCGGCTGGTAGGCGGCGATCGCGACGAACTCCCCTGCGGCGACCTGCAACTTGAGCTCGCGCAGTGAGCCGTGGCGGACGCGGTCGATCTCCAGGCCGGCGCCCGGCTCGGGGCTTCCCCTGCCCGGGGCCGCGACCGGCGGGGCGTCGAGGACCAGCGCCATCCGCTCCGCCGAGGCGCGCGCCATCATCACGTACTTCGGCATCTCCGAGAACAGCTTCATCGGTTCCATGATGAACTGCGCCAGGCCCACCGCCATGACGAGTTCCCCGACGGTGATCTGCCGGTCGAAGGCGAGCCAGCCCGCCGCCAGGGTCACGACGGCGGCGAGAAGGGCATTGAGGGCCAGTGAGGCACCCGCGTAGGCCCCGTTCACCCGGGCGACGGTGATCGCCTGGTGCTTCGCCTCGGTGCTGACGTCGCGGTAGGACCGGAACGCGGCGTGGTTGCCGCCGAAGCCGTGCAGCGGGCGGAGGCCGGTGATCAGGTCGGCGACCTTCGCGCCCGCCCGCGCCACCCGGGCCTGCTGCTCCTTGGTGCTCGCGCCGATCCGTTTCGACATCACGCCGAGGACCGAGAGGATCGCGGCGGCTCCCACGAAGACCAGCAGACCGAGCCGCAGGTCGGCCAGTCCGAGCGCGGTCCCCGCGACGAGGATCGCGACGACCGAGCTGACCAGCAGCGGCACCACCTCGATGATGTCGGCGGTCTGGTCCGCGTCCTCGGTGGCGATGGTCAGCACCTCGCCGGACTTCAGGTCCATGTCCCGGGCCACCGGCTGGAGTCCGCAGGCCGCGACGCGGACCCGCCAGTGGTGCGCCTCGGTCGTGTTGGCCTTCTGCAGGATGCGCATCCCGAACCGCCAGGAGAGCGACACGGTCGTGATGATCACGGCCAGCGCGCCGATCGACAGCAGGAGTCTGCCGAGGCTGCGTTCCTGCATGGTGTGCTCGACGATCAGGCCGAGTGCGATCGGAAACGCCGTCTCACCGGCCTGGTAGAGGCCCATGAGGACGGTGCCCCAGGCCATGGCGCCGATGTTGCGGCGCAGTGCGGTCCGCAGGATGTCGGCGCCCTGGCGGGGCCGCTGGGTGTCAGCTGTTGTCTTCAAGGTGCCGCGCAATCGCTTCCGGGGTTCGCAGGGTGAGCAGATCACGGATGGTGATCACGGGTCCGTACTCGCGGCGGAGCAGCCCGATCAGCCGCACCGCCAGCATGGAGTGTCCCCCGAGGGACACGAAATCGCTCACGGCACTGACCTCGTCGTCGTCCAGGTCCAGTGCCTCGGCGAAGAACTCACGGACCAGGGTCTCCGTCTCGCCCTCGGGGGCCCGTTCGCCGGCCGTGGTGAGGACGCCGAGGGGCTTGGCCTCGGGCAGGGCTTTGGTGTCGGCCTTGCCGTTGACGGTCAGCGGGATCGCGTCGACCCGCGCGTAGTGCGTCGGGCGCAGGAAGTCGGGCAGCCCGGCGCCCACGTCGGCGGCGACCGAGGCGAGGTCGGCGACGCCGGCCCCGTCGCGGCCGTCGAGCACCAGATAGGCGGCGAGCCGGTGGGCTCCGTCGACCTGGGGGTCGGGCTGGGCGACGGCGGCGACGAACCGCACCGCGGGGTGCGCGGCGAACGCGGCCTCCACCTCGCCGAGTTCGACCCGGTGGCCCCGGATCTTGACCTGCTGGTCGGTGCGGCCGAGGTAGTTCAGGTTCCCGTCGGGACGCCGGAGCACCAGGTCCCCGGTGCGGTACATCCGGGCGCCGGGTTCGCCGAACGGGCAGGCGACGAAACGGTGCGCGGTCTGGGCGGGCTGCCCGAGGTAGCCGCGGGCGATGCCGACGCCCGCCACGTACAGCTCGCCGGGAACGCCGTCCGGCAGGGGGCGCAGCCACGGGTCGAGTACGTACACCTCGGTGTTGTCGATGGGCACGCCGACCACCGGGTCCTGGCATTCGAAGGTGCCGACGCCGAGGGTGTTGATGGTGTACTCGGTGGGCCCGTAGAGGTTGTAGCCGACGGTGCCATCGGTGGCGGCGAGTCGCTGCCAGAGGGCGGGGGTGACGGCCTCGCCGCCGAGCAGGACCAGTGCGGGGCGGTGTGCGGGGTCGTCGAGCAGGCCCTCGGCGACCAGTTGCTGGGCGTAGGTCGGGGTCACGTTGATGACGTCGATGCCGTGTTCGAGGCAGTGGGCGACGAGCCGGGGGGCGTCACGGCGCAGTTCCTCGTCGCAGATGTGCACCTCGTGGCCGTCCGCGAGCCAGAGGAGCTCCTCCCACGACATGTCGAAGGCGAACGACACGGTGTGTGCGATGCGGAAGGTCCGGTGGCCGTGTTCGGCGAGGACCGGTTCGAAGACGCGGCGCTGGTGGTTGATCAGCATGTTGGTGAGGCCGGCGTACTCGGTCACCACACCCTTGGGCTTCCCGGTCGATCCGGAGGTGTAGATGGTGTACGCGGGGTGCCGCAGGCGGTCCGGATCGTCGGGCGCGAAGGTGACGAGGGGTTCGGCGTCGGGGAGCGGGCGGTCGAGTGCGATCAGTTCGCCGGTCAGCCGGGGTGCGACGGCGCTGACGGTGAGGGTGACCGCGGGCCGGGCGTCGGCGACGATCGCGGCGATCCGCTCGTCGGGGTGGTCGAGCTCCAGCGGTACGTAGGCGGCGCCGGTGCGCAGCACGGCGAAGAGCGCCACGATCGAGTCGAGGGAGCGCGGGAGGGCGAGGCCGACGGTCGTCTCGGGGCCGATGGAGCGTGCGGCGAGGACGCCCGCGAGGGCACGGCTGCGGTCCCTGAGCTCGGCGAAGGTCATCGTGGCGCCGTGGGCGACGAGCGCGGTCCGCCCGGGGTCGCGGTCGGCGGCCAGGTCGAACCGGTCGACGACGGTGTCCGTGCCGATCTCCGTGGTGTCGGCGGGCGCGGGCACGTCGCCGAGACCCGGAAGTGCGCCGAGGGGGCCCGTGGTGCGGGCCAGGGCGTCGAGCACGCGCAGGTAGCCGGCCAGCAGGCGACGGGCTCCCTCGGTGTCGTCGTCGCGGTACTCCAGCTTGACGGTGAGGCGGTCGCCCGGGGTGACGACCCAGGTGAAGGGGTAGTGGGTCGAGTCGTCGGCCTTCACCGAGGTGATGCCGTGCCGGGTATTCATCGCGGCGAACGCGTCCATGTCCAGGAAGTTCTGGAGCACGAAGAGGTTGTCGAAGAGGCTGTCGTGTCCGGCGGCCCGCTGGATCTCGCCGAGCCCGAGGTGTTCGTGTTCCATTGCCTCGACGCGGGCCCGCTGGACGGCGGTGAGGTAGGCGCCGACGGTGTCGTCCGGGCGGGGCCGGGTCCACTGGGGCACGGTGTTGAGGAGTACGCCGACGATGCCGGAGGTGTCCTCGCCCTCGCGGCCGGAGACGGTGACGCCGAACACGGCGTCGGTCCGGCCGGTGTGCGCGCCGAGCAGGAGGCCGAAGGCGCCGGTGAGCACGGAGTTCAGGGTGACGCCGTGGGTCCTGGCGGCCTCGCGCAGACGGTCGGACTCCTCGGTGGTGAGGGTCTGGGTGAGGGCGCGCGGCAGGTCGTCCGGGAAGGAGGGGTCCGGTCCGGCGAGCAGGGTCGGGCCGGTGAGCCCGGCCAGGTGCCCGGCCCAGAAGCGGGTGGGAACGGCGGGATCCTTGGCGGCGAGCGCGCGGGCGTGGTCCTCGAAGGACGGGGCTGCGGGGGCCGGGTCCAGAGGCTCCCCGGCGAGGATCGCCCGGTAGGCCTCGAAGAGGTCGCGGAGCACGATCTCGCGGGACCAGCCGTCCCAGAGCAGCAGATGGTAGCTGAGCAGCAGGCCGTCGCGGCCGTCGGGCAGCCGCACCACGGTCAGCCGGACCAGCGGCGGTTCGCCGGGGTCGAATCCGGTGTCGCGGTCCTGGGCGCGCAGGGCGTCGGTCTCGGCCTCCGTGGTCAGGGAGACCGTGCGGACGGGGACGCGCCGGCCTGCGGCGAGGACCTGGACGGGGTAGCCGTCGTCGTCGGTGGTGAAGCCGGCGCCGACGACCGGGTGGCGGGCGATCACGTACGCCATCGCCCCGGCGAGCGCGTCGGTGTCCAGGCGCCGGTCGAAGGTGAACCAGCTCTGGGCGACGTAGTGTCCGGCGGTGCCCGCCAGCTGGGCCTGGAAGTAGAGGCCGCGCTGGAGCGGGGTGACCGGTACGGTGCGCTCGGCGGTCGCCGAGGCGTCGGCGATCTCCTCCAGGGCGCGCCGCCAGTGCTCGGTGATCGTGTCGGGGACGCCGTCGGCGAGGATGAACTCCGCGTGCACGCTGCCGGTGGCGCTGTCGGTCCAGGCGTTGACCTCGACGGCGTACGGGCTGCCCTGGTCCCCCGGGGTGAGGCGGAGCGCCTCCGACTCGCTTCCCCGGCCCAGGTAGTTGAAGAGCACCTGGGGGTGCGGTCGGGCGGTCAGGAGCGGTCCGGTCTGCGGGTTGAGGTGGCGGAGCAGGCCGTAGCCGAGGTGTCCGTCCTCGTCGGACCGGCGCGTCGCGGCCTCGCGGGCAGCGGCGACGGGGTCGGTGTGCGCGGTGAGGCGTACGGGTGCGACGGCGGTGAACCAGCCGACCGTACGGGAGTAGTCGTGGTGGTCCCGGGCGGGGACGCGACCGTGGTGTTCGAGGTCGATCGCAAGGTCGGTGGGCTCGTTCTGGATCCGGGTCAGCGCGGTGCGCAGTGCGCCGAGGAGCAGTTCGGTGATTCCGGTGCCGAGGGCGGCGGGCGCGGTGCGGGTGACCCGGTCGCCGGTCTCCGGCGGGAGCACGGTCGTCCGGACGCGGAGCGTTGTGGCCGGGGGCAGCGGGGCGGGGGCGTCGAGGGTGGTCAGCCAGTGGCCGAGGCCGTCGGCGGCTTCGGCGGAGCGGGTGGTCAGTGCTTCGGCGTACTCGGCGAAGGGGGTGGTCGGCGGTGCCAGGGTCTCGCCGCGCAGGGCGGCGGCCAGGTCCTCCAGCAGGATCAGCCAGGAGACCGCGTCGACGCCGAGGTGGTGGGCGGTGACCACGACGGTGCGGGTCTCCCCGATCCAGGAGAACGCGACGACGTGCCCGGCCGAGGGGTCGAGCCCTGCGGCGGCCTCGTCCGCCGCGGCCGTCGGGTCGGTGGTGTCGGGGAGCAGGACGGTGGCGGTGCGGGCGGGTTCGGTGGCGAGGGTCCACACCCCGTGGTCGGCGCGCAGCCGCAGCCGGAGGGCCGGGTGCGTGGCCAGCAGGGTGTCCGCGGCGCGCCGGACGTCGGCAGGCGTGGTGCCCTCGGGCGCGGTGAGGGCGCGGGCCTGGGCGAACCGGTCGAGCGAGCCGCCCAGTTCGCGCTGGCGCAGGACGATCGGTGTGGGGTGGAGCGGGCCGCCCTGCGGGCGGACGGGCTCGGGTACGACGGGGAGCTGCGGCGCGCGGGTCTCCAGGTGCGCGGCGAGCGCGCGCGGGGTCCGGTGGAGGAACACGTCGCGGGGTGCGACGGGCAGACCGAGCGCCCTGGCCCGGTTGATCAGGGTGATGGCGACGATGCTGTCGCCGCCGGCCATGAAGAAATCGGTGTCGCCGTCGACGTCGGGTTCCGGCAGGGTCTCGGCGAAGAGGTTGACGAGTGCGTCGAGGGTGACGAGTGCGTCGCGCGCCGGGCCGCTCGTGGCCACGGGGGTGTCCTCCCGTGCGGCGCGCTCGGTCAGGGCTGTGCGGTCGAGTTTGCCGTTGACGGTGAGCGGCAGGGCGTCGAGGGTCAGGACCCGGCCCGGCACCATGTGGGCGGGCAGCTTCGCGGCGAGCAGGCGGACGAGGTCGCCGGGTGCCCGGCCGACCACGTGGGCGACCAGGTGGTCGCCGGTTTCGGCGGGGGTGACGGCCGCGTCGGTGATGCCGTCGAACTCCCTGATCGTGGACTCGACTTCGCCGAGTTCGATGCGGAAGCCCTTCAGCTGCACCTGGTCGTCGGCGCGGCCGACGAACTCCAGCTCTCCACCGAGGGTGCGGCGCGCGAGGTCACCGGTGTGGTACATGCGGGAGCCGTCGCCCGCGAACGGGTCGGCGACGAACCGGCCTGCGGTGAGGCCGGGCCGGCCGAGGTATCCGAGGGACACCTGGTCGCCCGCCACGTAGATGGCGCCCACCCGGCCGGGCGGCACCGGGCGGAGCCGGTCGTCGAGGAGGTGGGTGGTCAGGCCGGGGACGGGACCGCCGATGGGGCTGGTGTCGCCGCCGCCGAAGTCCTCGGCGGTGAGTACCCGGTGGGTGACGTGGACGGTGGTCT
This sequence comes from Streptomyces sp. NPDC008125, assembly GCF_042957125.1. Lineage (NCBI taxonomy): Bacteria > Bacillati > Actinomycetota > Actinomycetes > Kitasatosporales > Streptomycetaceae > Streptomyces > Streptomyces sp. NPDC008125. Next base: position 276,746 of record NZ_JBIBHR010000005.1, on the reverse strand, counting down.
CGGTGATGCCGTACATGTTGACCAGTTCGGGCGCGGTGGTGCCGTGCCGCTCGACCCAGCCGCGCAGCCGTCCGAGGTCCAGTGCCTCACCGCCGAAGACGATCCGGCGCAGCGCGGTGGCCGGTTCCGCGGCGTGCCGGTCGGCCTCGACGAACTGGTAGAAGGCGGAGGGGGTCTGGTTGAGGACGGTGACCCCGCGTTCGCGGACCAGCCGGTGGAAGTCCACCGGGGAACGGGTCAGGGCGTACTCCGGCACCAGCAGTTCCGCGCCGTGAGCCAGCGCGCCCCACAGCTCCCAGACGGCGAAGTCGAAGGAGTAGGAGTGGAACTGGACCCAGACGTCGTCGGGGCCGAAGTCCATGGCGGGACGGGTGTTGGCGAGCAGGGTCACCACGCTGGAGTGCGGGACGACGACGCCCTTGGGCCGGCCGGTCGATCCGGAGGTGTAGATGACGTAGGCGGGGTCGTGCGGGCCGGCCCCGGTGGGTGCCACCTCCCGCGACGGCGGGTCGGCGCGCAGTGGCTCGTCGCCCAGTACCAGCAGGCGGGCGGGGTCCTCTCCGGTCCGGCGGAGCAGGCCGGTGAAGCGGTCCCGCCCGCCGGGTGCGACGAGGACGACCTGCGGGGCGGCGTCGGCGAGGATGTGTTCGAGGCGCTCGTCCGGGTACGCCAGGTCCAGCGGTACGTACGCTCCGCCGGCGGTGACGACGGCGACCAGGGCAACCACCTGTTCCACGGAGCGCGGGACCGCGACGGCGACCCGGCTGCCGGGCCGGACCCCGGCCGCGCGCAGTACGGGGACCAACGCGTCGCGAGCGGCCGCGAGTTCGCCGTAGGTCAGGGAGTGGGTGGTGCCGTCGAGGGCGCACGCGGTGACGGCGGTGGCGGCAGGGTCGCGGCGTGCGGCGGCGTCGAAGAGTCCGCCGAGCGTCGTCGGGGCCGTCGGTTCGACGGGCCGGTGCTCCGGGTGCGCCAGTGCGCGGACCGGGGCGTCCGGCCGGGTGAGCAGGGCGGTGAGGGTGCGGGTGAAGGTGCGCAGGATCTTCCGGGCGCCGGCCTCGCGGAGCAGTTCGCGGTCGTGGACGAGGTTGAAGCGGACGCGCCCGTCGGGGGTGCGTTCGACGACGAGGGTCAGGGGGTAGTGCGGGGCGCCCTCGTTCTCGACGGCGGTGATGGCGAGGTCGTCGCCGGGGCTCCGCAGCGCGTCCACGTCGGTCGCGACGTCGAACACCACGAGGGTGTCGAAGAGGGTGCCGTGGCCGGCCAGGCGCCCGGTCCTGGCGAGAGAGACGTGGCTGTGCGGCAGGACATGGCTCTGGTGTTCCCGGACGGAGGCGAGCAGTTCGCGGGCCGTGGTGATGTCGGACCAACGGGCGCGTACCGGAACGGTGTTGATGAACAGGCCGACCATGTCCTCGATGCCGGGAACGTCCGCGTCGCGTCCGGACACGGTGGAGCCGAACACCACGTCCGTGCCGTGCAGGATGCCGCCGAGGGTCAGCGCCCAGGCGCTGTGCACGGCCACGCTCAGGGGCACGCCGGCCGACCGTGCGGCGGTGTCGACGTCCGTGGCGGGGTCGGCGCCCTCTTCGACGGCGTCGGCGAAGCGGTCGGACGGGGTGTGGTCCGGGGCGACCAGGGAGGGGCCCGGGAGTCCGGCGAGCTCCTCCCGCCACACCCGGTCGCTCTCCGTCTCGTCGAGGCCGGCGAGGTGGCGCACATAGTCGGCGAACCCGCCGGTCCGGTACTCCGTGCCGGGCGCGTGGTACTCGGCCAGCAGCGCGCGGAGCATCGGAGGTACCGACCAGCCGTCGGCGACGATGTGGTGCACGGTCTGCACCAGCACGGTCCGCGCGGAGCCGGCGCGGATCAGGGTGTAACGCATCAACGGGCCGGTGGCCAGGTCGAATCCGGCGCGACGGTCCCGCTCGGCGAGGTCGCGGATCTCGGCGTCGGTGATCCCGGGCCGCTCCAGCACCGTGAAGGGCGCGCTGATCCCGCTCTCCAGGACGGACACGACCCGGCCGTCCGCGAGGGCGGTGAACCGTGCGGCGAGGTTCGGGTAGAGCTGGAGGAGCCGCGTCGCCGCCGCCTCCAGTCGGCCGGTGTCCACCTCGCCGTCGAGGGTCAGCAGTTGCTGCTCGACGTAGGCGCCCGCCGAGTCGTCGTCGAAGACGGAGTGGAAGTAGAGGCCTTCCTGGAGCGGGGTCAGCGGCAGGATGTCGCGGAGCTCCGGTGTGTCGAGGGCGTCGACGTCCGCCTGGGTGAGCGGTACGAGGGGGAAGTCGCTGGGGGTGTGGCCGCCCTGCTGGAGGGCGGCCAGGCCGGTCAGTGCTTCCCTCAGATACGTGACCAGGGTGTCGATGTCCTCGTCGGTGAACATCCCGTCGGGCCAGGAGAGGGTGGTGAGGAGGTGGTGAGCGCCGGTGGACGAGGCTTCCGCGATCGCGTTGAACTCCAGGGGGCGCGGCAGCCGCATGCGCGGGTCCCGCTCCTCGCCCAGTTGCCCGGTGCTTCCCGAGAGCCGCCAGTCGCCGGAGGTCTCCGCGTCGAAGCGGCCGAGGTAGTTGAAGAGCACCTGGGGTGCGGGCGTGTCGAACGCGGTGCCGGTCAGGTGGCGCAACACGCCGTAGGAGAGGCCGTTGGCCGGGACCTGGGCGAGGTTCTCCTTGACCGCCTTGAGCGCGGCGGCGAGGTAGCCGGGCGCGGTGAGGTCCCCGGCCGCGCCGGGGTCCACGGTCACCGGGAAGAGGGTGGTGAACCAGCCGACGGTGCGGGACAGTTCGGGCTCGGATCCGGTCACGAAGCGCCCTTCGCGGCCGTGCCCCTCCAGCTCCACGTGGGCGAACGTCTGGTCCTGTCCGAGGTCGCGGCGCCACCGGGCGAGGGTGACGGCGAGCGCGGTGAGCAGGACGTCGTTGACGCCCGCGTGGAACTTCGCGGGGATGTCGCCCAGCAGTGCGGCGGTGGGGCCGGGACCGAGCGTCATGGTCCGGGTGCGTTCCCGGTCGACGGTGTCGGTCCCGGACGGCGCCCGGCGGCCGATGGGTCCGTCCGCTCCCGGCAGGGGGCGCTGGAAGTACGCGCGGTCCGCCTCGAAGTCCGTGCGCGCGAGAAGTTCCGTCCAGTGCCGGAAGGACGTGCGCACCGGGGGAAGTTCGATCGGCGCGCCGGAGGACCACTGGCGCCACGCCGTGGCCAGGTCGTCCATCAGGACCCGCCAGGACACGCCGTCGATCACCACGTGGTGGACGACGAGGACGAGTTGGTGTGCGGCGCGGCGCCAGACGGCGCGGAGCATCACACCGCCGTCGGGGTCGAGCGCGTCGGTCGCGAGGGCGACGCACTCCTCCTGCGGCAGGCCGCTCTCCTGCCACCCCGCGGCGGCTCCGTCCGCCTCGGGGACGTCGAAGGCCCAGTGGTCGCCGCGTACCAGCCGGGCGCGGAGCATGTCGTGCCGCCGGACCAGGGCGGTGAGGATCTCGTCGAGGGCGTCGGCGGTCAGTTCGGCGGGGACGTTCAGCACCACCGACTGCACGAAGCCGTCGACCGCGTCGGTGGTCTCGCCGAGCCACCGCAGGATGGGCGATCCGGTGATCTCGCCGGTGGCCACGTCGCGGTGGAGGGGCGCGGAGGCCTCCTCGCGGCTCGCGACGGCGGCCAGCGCGCCGATGACGCTGTGGGTGAAGATCTGTCGCGCCGTGACGTGGAGGCCTGCTTCGCGCAGTGCGCTCAGCAGGGAGATGGCGAGGATGCTGTCGCCGCCGAGGCGGAAGAAGTCCTGGTCGACACCGACCTCGTCCAGCCGGAGCAGCGTGGCGACGGCCGCGCAGACCGCGCGTTCGTCGTCGGTGGTGGGCGGGACGAACGAGCCGGTCGCGACGACGGGTTCGGGCAGGGCCTTTCGGTCGAGCTTGCCGTTCGCGGTGAGCGGGAACTCCTTCATCACGACCATGTGGGTGGGCACCATGTACTCCACCATGTGCTTCTCGGCCCAGGCCCTGACCTCGTCGCCGCGCAGGTTCTCGGACCCGGTGGCGGGGATGACGTATCCCACCAGGTAGGTGCCGCCCGCCGCGTTCTTCTTCGCGACGACGCAGGTGTGACGTACGGAGGGGTGTTCGGCGAGGCCGGCTTCCACGTCCTCGATCTCCAGCCGCATGCCGCGGATCTTGATCTGGTTGTCGGCACGGCCGAGGAAGTCCAGCGAGCCGTCGGGGGCGTAGCGGGCGAGGTCGCCGGTGCGGTAGAGCCGGGACCCGTCGTCGGCGAAGGGGTTGGCCACGAACCGGGCCGCGGTGAGGCCGGGGGCGTTGACGTAGCCGCGTCCCAGGAGGAAGCCGCCGACGTAGAGTTCGCCGCCGACGCCGACGGGGACCGGGCGCAGTTCGTCGTCGAGGACGTAGAGCCGGGTGTTGGGGTTGGCCTTGCCGATCGAGGTGGAGAGGCGTTCGGCGGCGCCGCGGTAGATGACGTGCGAGACGCCGATGGTCGTCTCGGCGGGGCCGTAGCCGTGGTAGAGCGGGATGTCGAGCTTGGTGCGGAAGCGTTCGTACAGTTCCGGGGTGAGCACCTCGCCGCCGCACCACACGTGCCGCAGGCTGTCCAGCCGGCCGGAGTCACCGGCGATCTCCAGCAGGACGTCCAGCATGGAGGAGACCAGGTAGGTGAAGGTGACGCGCTGCTCGGCGATCACGCTCAGCAGGTGGTGCGGGTCGCGTTCGCCGCCGGGCCGCAGGACGACGAGCCGGCCGCCGGTCACCAGGGGCAGGAAGATCTCGTTGATCGAGATGTCGAAGGAGAGCGGTGCCTTGAAGAGCGAGGCGTCGTCGTGGCCGAAGCCGAGGATCTCGCGGCTCTGCCAGAGAAGGCGTTCGCTGATCGCCTCGTGCCGGATCATCGCGCCCTTGGGGCGTCCGGTCGAGCCGGAAGTGAAGATCACGTAGGCGAGGGCCGCCCCGGACACCGTGGCGTGGGACCCGTCGGCGGGCTCCGAGCCGTAGCCCCAGTCGCCGAGGTCGACGGCGACGGCCTCCGGCTCGCCCTCGGGCCGTAGCCCCGAGTCGTTGAGCTGGAGGACGGCCCTGGCGTCCTCGATGACGACGCTCCGGCGGGCGGCCGGCCACTGCGGGTCGAGCGGAACGAAGGCGCCTCCCGCCCGGAGCACCGCGAGCAGGCCGATCACCATGTCCGCGGACCGGCCGAGCGAGATGCCGACGACCTCTTCGGGGCCGAGCCCGCGACCGCGTAGGTGATGCGCCAACTGAGCACTCAGTGAATCGACTTGACGGTAGGTCAGCGAGCGGTTCCCGTCGACGACGGCGATGGCGTCCGGCCTGGTGCGCGCCTGTTCGCGGAACATCTCCACGAGGGTCGGGCGGTCCCGTTCGGCGTCGGTGTCGTTCCACCGGGCCAGCAGTTCGGCCCTGGCCGAGGCGTCGGCGGTACCGATCGTGCCGAGGGGCCGGTCGGGGAAGTCGAGGAGATCGTCCAGCACGCCGCGTACGTCGGCAGGTTCGACACCCTCGGGGACGGTGATGCTCCGGCCGTCCTCGCCCACCGTCCACCCGGCGGGCCCCGTACCTCCGTTGTGCACCCAGCCGAGGATGTCGGGGAAGAGCGTGGCCGGGCCGAGGCCCATGCCTTCGGGGCCGCGGCCGGTGGCCCAGTACGACAGGCCGATGGCACAGGCCTCGGTGATGGTGGTGTCGGAGTAGTCACCGGTTCGCCGGCGCACAGCGGCCAGGCTCGCGGGAGACAGCGGCACGAGGCGGGCGTGGGGGTCCATCATCGAAGACTCATCGTCCCTTCCGGGTTGGAGAGTTGGCTCGGAACGGGCACGGTCCGGGCTGGGTTCGTCGGCTGGTTCCGGGCGCGCGCCCGAGCACGGTGCGCGGTTGGTCCGCTGCATCGCGGAAGGGGCGGGAGGTACCGTCGTCCGGCACGCCGAGGAGACCGGACGGGGGTGTCCGCATCCGGACGGGCGTGCGGGTGCGCCGTTGCACAGGGGGCGGGCGTACGGGATACGGGGTGTCGAGTTACGGGGGGGTGTACGAGTAACGGGGGGTGTACGAGTTGCGGAGGCGGGCGGGGTTCAGCTTCCTTCGCGCCAGGCCCGCCACAGGCGTGCGTACCGGCCGTCCAGGGCGACCAGTTCCCGGTGGGTGCCCTGCTCCACCACGCGCCCGGCGTCCAGCACCGCGATCCGGTCCGCCGCCATCGCCTGGGTGAGCCGGTGGGCCACAAAGAGCGTGGTCCGGCCGGCGCACGCGGCCAGCACGGCGCGCTCCAGTTCGGCGGCGCCCTCGCTGCCGGCCTCGGCGGTCGATTCGTCGAGCACCACCACGGGGGCGCGGCCGAGCATCAGCCGGGTCAGGGCGATCTGGGCGACCCTGGTGCCGTCGAGGCGTTCGCCGCCCTCGCCGACCGGGGTGTACAGCCCGTCCGGCAGGGCGTCGAGCCAGGCCCCGGCGCCGACCGCGCGCAGCGCGTCGGTCAGTTCGGCGTCGGTCGCCTGCGGAGCGGCGAGGCGCAGGTCGTCGGCGAGCGGACCGGAGAACACGTGGGTCTCCTGCGTCAGGATGCTCACCAGGGCCCGCGCGCCGGCCTCGTCGAGGTCGGCGAGGTCGGCCGGGCCGATGCGCACGGTGCCGGTCTGCGGGGAGCCGATGCCCGCGATCAGCGCGGCGAGCGTCGACTTGCCCGCGCCCGTCGCCCCCACCAGGGCGAGCGAGCCGCCGGCCGGGATCGTCAGAGCCACGTCCCGCAGGACCGGCTCCTCGGCTCCGGGATAGCCAAAGGTCAGCCCCTCCACCGTCACGGGGTACGGGACGACGGCCGCCGGGGCGACCGAGGTGTCGCCCACCAGCCGGTCTTCCGCCTGCTCCCCCAGGACCCCGACCAGGCGGGTCAGGCTGGCACCCGACTTCTGCGCCTCGTCGAAGGTGAACATGATGGAGCCGAGCGGGGTGAAGAGCCGGTGGAACATCAGCGGGGCGGACGCCACCTCGCCGAGGCTCGCGGCGTCGTTCTCCAGCAGGGCGTACCCGACGAGGAGGATCAGGACCAGGCCGATGAACTCGGCGCGGTTCTCGCGGCCGACGAACCGGCCGAAGAACCGGAATACCTCGACGCCGAGCTCACGCACCCGCCACGACTCACCGGTGACCTTCTCGCGTACGGCACCCTCCAGGCGGTAGGCCCGCACGGTGTCGATCCCGTTGAGGCCGCTGATCAGCGCCTGGGCTCGGTCGGCCTGGGCGGCCCGCTGCTTCTGGTAGAGCGGTGCGGACCGGGGGAGGTACCAGCGCAGCGCGAACGCGTAGGCGGGCAGCGCGCCGGCCCCCGCGAGGCCGAGCCGCCAGTCCAGTCCGAACATGGCGGTGGTCGCGATGGCGACGAGGACTCCGGCGGTGAACACGGTCGGAACGGCCGACCGGATGCCCTTGGAGAGCACGGCGACGTCGTCGCCGACCCGGGAGAGCACGTCCCCGCGGCCGACCTGTTCGACCCGGGCGCTCGGCATGCCCAGCACCGCACGGACGGCGCCTTCGCGCAGTCGTGCGAGCAGGTCCGCGCCGAGCCGTCCGATGAGGTACGTCGATCCGGCGGTGGCCGCCGCGCCGAGCAGCGCGGCGGCTCCCATCAGGACACCGACGGTGACCAGGACAGAACGTGACTCGCCGTCGACCACCCCGTCGACCACCCGGCCGAGGAGGAGCACCGGAAGCACCTGCAGGACCGCTCCCGCCACCGTGGTGAGCACGGTGGCGGCCGTCAGCAGAGGCACCTGCCGGCAGTGCGCCACGAGCCACCGGGTTGCTTCTCCCCCGCCCGCCGTGCGCAGGGTCGCGGGGGCGGTGCGGGTGTCCACGGCGCTCACGCCGAACCCCTGACGGCCCGTGCGGTACGGGACGGGGCGGCCGGCATCACTGGTCGACCGACTTGACGAGCTCGTCGATGGCGTAGGGCAGGGAGAGCAGGGTGCCCTGGGACATGGCCGCGCCGACCGCCGGCCCCTCGCTGTCGAGGAGGTACGAGACCTTCCCCGCCTTCACCGCCGAGAGGTTGGCGAAGAGGTCGAACTTCTTCAGCGCGTCCGTGTCCGCCTTGTCGTTGATGACGAAGATGCGGTCGACGTCGACCAGGTCGATGCGCTCGGGCGAGAGGACGGTGTAGAACTTGCCGCCCGCGGCCTTGTCGACCTCTGTGGCGCCCTGGTAGCCGATGCCCGTGATGAGCCGTCCACGCACGTCGGTCGTGGCGAAGGGTGCGACCGAGCCCTCGTACCAGGACAGCGCCACGGCTGTCTGGTCGGCGAACTCGGGGTGGGCCGCCGCCGCGGAATCGAGCTTGGCCTGGATGCCCTCCACGAGCGCCTTGCCCTCGGCCTCCTTGCCGAGTGCCTTGGCGATGTGCACGGCGTTGTCCTGCCAGGGAGCGCTGAACGGCTCCTTCTCGGCCTTGGTGCGGCCCACCGTCGGCGCGATCCTGGAGAGCTTGTCGTAGGCGGCCCGGTCGATCTCGGAGTAGACCGCGATGATCAGGTCCGGCCGCAGGGCCGCGATCTTCTCGTAGTTGGGGCCCGCGTCACCGTTGCTCATGATGACCTCGGGACGGGTGTCTCCCCACTTGTCCTTCACCCAGGGCCACTGGGTGTTGATGTCGGGAGACGTGCCCGCGGGGTTCGGGTACTGGTCGACCATGCCGACCGGCTTGACGCCGAGCGCGAGGATGGCCTGGTCGTCCGTGTAACCCACGGAGACGACCCGCTGCGGGGCCTTGGTGATCTCGGTGGTGCCGAAGGCATGCTCCACGGTGACCGGGAACGCGCCGGTGGCGGTGGCCGGAGCGCTGCCGCTCGCCTTCGCGTCGGGCTCGTCGGAGCCGCCGCATCCGGCGAGGAGGCCCACACCCAGGGCCGTGGCGGACAGGATCGCCGCCACCCGCCGCCAGGACTTCGTACCCGTCGTTCTCTGGAGGAGCATCCCGAATCCCTTGCTCTCGCGCTGGCCGCCCGCGCCCCGGTCGCGGGGCAGCCAAACCGTATCCTGAAGAGGTGAGGCCAGCCTAGCCTAACCAAGGTATTTCCTGTGCCTCGATGCCTAGTTGGAACGGACGTGCGTCCGCCCGATCGGCACGATGAGGGGACGGTCGCCCACCGGATCGTCGATCACCTCGGCGCGCAGGCCGAACGCCTCGCGCAGCAGATCTGCGGTGATGACGTCCCGGGGGTGCCCCTGGGCCAGGATCGCCCCCTCCCGCATCACGATGAGGTTGTCGCTGTAGCGCGTCGCCAGATTGAGGTCGTGGAGCACCATGACGACGGTGCGGCCCGATTCGTGCAGGTCGTCCACGAGGTCGAGCACGTCGATGGCGTGAGCCAGGTCCAGGTAGGTGGTCGGTTCGTCCAGCAGCAGCAGATCGGTGCCCTGGGCGAGGGTCATCGATATCCAGACGCGCTGCCGTTGCCCGCCGGAGAGCGAGTCGACCGGGCGGTCGGCGAGTTCGGACACCCCGGTCATCGCCAGCGCGCGCTCGACCACCTCGGCGTCGTCGGAGGACCACTGCCGCAGCCAGCTCTGGTGAGGATGCCGGCCCCGGGCGACCAGATCGGCCACGGTCAAGCCCTCGGGGGCGACGGGCGTCTGCGGCAGCAGCCCCAGCTTCTTCGCCACGTCCCGGGTACGGAGCCGGGCGATGTCGTCGCCGTCCAGCACGACCGTTCCGCTCGTCGGCCTGAGCAGCCGGGTCAAAGTGCGCAACAGGGTCGACTTCCCACAGCCGTTGGGGCCGATGATCGTGGTGATCAGCCGTGACGGGATCGACACGTCGAGGTCGTCGATGACCACGCGTCCGCCGTACCCGACCGTCACCCCTCTGGCAGCCAGCCGGGCGTCTTCCGATTCGGCACCGGTCGTGGTTCCGGTCCCGGTGGTTCGCCGCGTGGTCATCTCTCCCCCGTCGTCGGTCGTCGTCATGTCGGCCCCCATGTGCCGTCAGCCCGCTCGCTTTCCCGCGAGGTTCGCCCGTACCAGCAGATACACGAGGAAGGGTCCCCCGATCGCGGCGGTGACCACCCCCACCGGCAGCGCCATGGGCAGTGCCGTACGTGCGACCAGGTCCGCGCCGGTCAGCAGCAGCGCCCCCACCAGCCCGGAGGCCACCAGCGGTGGTGTCGGGCACCTGGCCAGCCGCATCGCCACCTGCGGCGCCACCAGCGCCACGAAGGGCACCGGGCCGGCCGCGCTCACCGCCGCGGCGGCCAGCAGGACCGCGCAGAGCAGCAGAACCGCACGCACCCGTGTGTACCGGACGCCCAGCCCGGCGGCCACCTCGTCGCCGAGGTGCATCGGCTTGAACTGGAAGGCGGCGGTGGCCACCACGGCGAGGAGCGCGAGGGTGCACCAGAGTGCCACCCGGACCTCGTCCCAGGAGCGGTTGTCGAGCGAGCCGACCAGCCATGCCTGGGCCCGCGCCACGTCCCTGATGTCGGCGGTCACGAGCAGCCATGTGGTGAGCGCCTCCGTCACGGCGCTCACCGAGATGCCGATGAGGATGAGCCGGAATCCGTCGACCCCCCGGCGCCACGCCAGGAAGTAGACGAGCAGTCCGGTGCCGAGGCCACCGGCGAGCGCGGCGATGGAGAGGCCCACGGAGCTGACGACCGCGGCGGCGGCCCCGCCCGAGACCGTGACGAGGAACACCGCGACCGTCCCGGCGCCCCCGGTGATGCCCAGCACGTCGGGGCTGGCCAGCGGGTTGCGCGCGACGGACTGGGTGATGGCCCCGGAGACCCCGAGCGCGACCCCCACCACCAGTCCGGCCAGGGCCCTCGGCATCCGCAGTTCCATGACGACGAACTCGTCGACCTGTTCGCCCCGGCCGAAGACCGTGGCGATGACCCGGGGCAGCGCGAGGGGGAAGTCCCCGACCGCGATGGAGAGGCAGAACACCAGGAAGAGCGCGACGGCCAGCACGAGCGTGACTGTGACGATCCAGGGCCGCCAGACGAACGACACCCGGCCGAGGCGTACTCCGGGTGCCGCGGAGGGCTTGGGCTTCGGGGCGGGCGCCGGTGCCGGAGAGGACGACGGCTGCGGCGAGGGCGACGGCTCCGGGGAGGGCGACGGCTCCGGGGAGGGCGATGATTCCACTTCTGTCCCGTTCACGCGTTCCTGAACTTTCCGCGCCAGACCAGGACGGCGAAGAACGGCGCGCCGAGCAGGGCGACGACGACGCCCGCGGCCAGTTCTCCGGGCCGCACCACGAGGCGTCCCACGATGTCGCAGACGAGCAGGACGGCGGCTCCGAGGAGGCCCGCGTACGGCACCAGCCAGCGGTAGTCCGGTCCGGCGAGGTAGCGGGCGATGTGGGCCACCATGAGCCCGAGGAACGCGACGGAACCGCACGCGGCGGTGGCCGCTCCCGCGAGCAGGGTGATGGCGAGGATGCCGACGGTCCGGCTCAGCGCGATGTTCACGCCGAGCCCGCGCGCCACGTCCTCGCCCAGGGTGAGCAGGTTGAGGGCGGGCAGGGTGGTCGACGCGAGGACCAGCCCGACGGCGATGAAGGCGGTCATCGGCCGGATGACGTCGAATCCGACCCCGGCGACGGAGCCCGCGTTCCAGAACCGCAGGGCGTTCAGCGACTTCTGGTCGGAGAGCGCGACGGCCGTGGTCATCGCGGCGAGGAACACCGTGACGCCCTGGCCGGCCAGGGCGAGGGTCAGCGGATTGCCCGCCCCCCGGCCCACACTGGACAGGCCGAACACGACGACTCCGGCGACCGCCGCCCCGAGGAAGCCGAACCAGACGTACTGGAACGGGTCGGTGAAGCCGAGCAGCCCGATCGCGGCCACCACGGAGAAGGAGGCGCCGGAGTTCACACCGAGCAGTCCGGTGTCGGCTATCGGGTTGCGCGTGTATCCCTGGATCAGGGCCCCGCCGACGCCGAGGGCGATGCCCGCCACGATCGCGAGCACGGTACGGGGCACCCGGACGGTCCGCACGATGAGCCTGATCTCGGTGAGCCGCCGGTCGGTGTCCGGCTCGGCGAACAGGCCGTGCCACACGTCGGCGGGGCTCAGCGCCCGGGCACCGACCGCCAGCGAGGCGACCCCCGCGAGCACGACGATCAGCGCGAGCACGCCGAGGCCCACAACTCGTCTTCGACGCGTGTTCGTTGCTCCCCGGGGTTCGGAGAGCTCCACCGTAGTCGTGGTCATGTCGTCGTACGTTATCCCTTTGATCTTCCGCGTCCGCAGGGGAGGTTGGCCAATTCGCTCCGCCGAGGGCCTGGTTGGCCCGGGACGCGCCCCGGCCGAGGGTACCCGCGGGCGGACCCGGCTTCCCCGCCGCCCAGGAGCGGGCCGCCCTCGCCGGGTCTCAGCGGGACGCGCCGACGACCCCTTCGGCGACAGCCTCCGCGTTCCCCGAGGCTCCCCCGGCCCTGCGGTCGAGCAGCGAGTCCAGGATCTCGCCGACCCGGATCGCGGTGTTGGAGAGCAGCGACGAGGTGATGCCGTGGGTGTGTTCCGTACCGCCCTGCAGGTAGATGCCGCAGCGCAGTGCGGGGTCGGTCCCGATGCGGTAGTCGCGCTCGACGCGGACGCGGCCCCGGTCGTCGGTGCGGCAGAGGTCCGCGGCCTCTCCGAGGAGGCCGAGGGGGTCGACGGGGCTGTAGCCGGTGGCGAGCACCACGACGTCGGCGTCCAGGGCGGTCTCCTCGCCCGTGACCAGGGACGTCACGGTGGCACGGGCCTTCTCCTCGGTCTCCTTGACGCCGACGAGGCGGGAGACGTTGAGGAAGCGCAGTCGTTCGGTGCCGAGCACCTTCTCCTGGTAACTCTGCCGGTAGAGGTCGTCGATCAAGTCGATGTCGACCACCGAGTAGTTGGTGTTTCCGTGATAACCCATCAGGCGTTGCTTGATCTCGTCGGGCGCCGCGAAGTACTCGTCGACGGCACCCGGGTCGAAGATCCGGTTGGCGAAGGCGCTGTCGTCGGCGGGGCTGTATCCGTACCGGGAGAAGACCGCGCAGATCTCGGCTTCGGGGAAGGCGCGGTGCAGGTAGGCGACGTTCTCGGCGGCGCTCTGTCCGGCACCCACGACGACGAACCGGGAGGGCGAAGTCCCCTCCAGTTCACCGACCCTGGCCAGCAGTTCGGAGTTGTGCCACACCCGGTCACCACGCTCGACACCCTCGGGCAGCAGGGGGCGGAGCCCGGTACCGATGACGAGGTTGCGGGCCCGGTGGACGGAGAGCCCCTGCCCCGAACGGACCGTCACGTCCAGGTGATCCACGATTCCGTCCTGGACGGCCGGCCTGACGGAGACGACCTCGTGGCCGTAGGAGACCATGTCCTCGACCTGGGCGGCGGCCCACTCGAAGTAGTCGTGGAACTCGACCCGCAGCGGGAAGAGGTTCTTGTGGTTGATGAAGTCGATCAGCCGCCCCTTGCTCTGGAGGTAGCAGAGGAAGCTGAACTCGCTGGCGGGGTTCCGGAGCGTCACCAGGTCCTTGAGGAAGGACACCTGCATGGTCGCGTCGTCGATCAGCATGCCGCGGTGCCAGCCGAAGCGCGGCTGCTGCTCGAAGAAGTGGGCACTGACCGGCTGTCGTTCGCCGGCGCGGGCGTTGTGCTCACTGATCGCGATGGCCATGGCCACGTTGGACGGTCCGAAACCGATTCCGATGAGGTCATGGACCTGCGGTGCGTCGCCAGGAAGAACCGGTGACATGTCACTCCCATTCGTGCGGGGAAGCCGCTCATGGCATGGGGAAGGTGCGAGCGTCGGACACACCGACGGCGCGGCTCGAATTTAGGTGAGCCTAAGCTAATCCTGTGAGGCTGTCGAGAGGGCGCCGGGGCGCATGTCCCGTCAAGTTCGCGGCATCACGCGCCCGTTGCAAACCAAGGTAAGCCTTGCTTTACTGGCCCACGGTCCATTCCGGCACAGAGGAGGAACCCCATGCGGGTCGTCATGTTCGGTTACCAGACCTGGGGTCATCGCACCCTGCAAGCCCTCCTGGACTCCGAGCACGACGTGGTGCTGGTCGTGACCCACCCCAAGAGCGAACACGCGTACGAGAAGATCTGGAGCGACTCCGTCGCCGATCTCGCGGAGGCGCACGGTGTCCCCGTACTGATCCGCAACCGCCCCGACGACGAGGAGCTGTTCGAACGCCTCGAAGCCGCGGAGCCGGACATCATCGTGGCGAACAACTGGCGGACCTGGATTCCCCCGCGCATCTTCGCGCTCCCGCGTCACGGCACCCTGAACATCCACGATTCGCTGCTGCCGAAGTACGCGGGCTTCTCGCCGCTGATCTGGGCGCTGATCAACGGCGAGACCGAAGTGGGCGTCACCGCGCACATGATGAACGACGAGCTCGACGCCGGTGACATCGTCCGGCAGGAGGCCGTCCCGGTCGGTCCGACGGACACCGCGACCGACCTCTTCCACAAGACCGTCGACCTCATCGCCCCGGTCACCACGGGCGCGCTCGCGCTCATCGCCTCCGGGCAGACGGAGTTCACCCGGCAGGACCGCTCGCGGGCGAGCTTCTTCCACAAGCGGTCCGCCGAGGACATCAGGATCGACTGGAGCTGGCCGGCCGAGGACCTCGAACGCCTGGTCCGCGCCCAGTCCGACCCCTACCCCAGCGCCTTCACCCACCACCGGGGCAAGCGGCTGGAGGTCCTCGCCGCCGTGGTCTCCGAAGCGCGGTACGGCGGCACGCCGGGCCGCATCTTCTACCGGGAGGGCGAGGGCGTGGTGATCGTCGCCGGCGCCGACGCGCGTACCGGTCGCAACCACGGCCTGGCCATCACCCGGGTACGCACCGAGGACGGCCGGGAGCTGCCCGCGACGGAGTACTTCACCTCCATGGGCGGGTATCTCACCAGCCGTCCCTGAGGCGACCGCGCTCGCCGCCCGAGCGCTCGGGCGGGGGTCGCTCAGGCGGCGAGCGTCGCCGCGAGCGCGGCGAGTCCGTCGGCGTAGATGCCGTGGAAGAGGGCGACCGCCTCCTCGTCGCCGATCCCGTCGGGGGTGAAGCTGCCGCTCCACTCCACCCGGGCAAAGTCCGTGTCCGGTTCCGGGTGCACCGTCAGGGTGGAGAGGTAGCCGGTCACCGGGAACGGCGCGCGGAGGATCGAGTAGCTGTAGGTGCGGGCCTTGTCGTCGAAGGCTTCGAGGCGCTCGACGATCACGCCGCCGTCCTCGTTGGTGAGGGTGCGTACCCGGCCGCCCTCGCCGGGCACGCTCGTCGGGATGTAGGGCAGCCAGTCGGGCAGGGTGTCGAACCCGCCGATGAGCTGCCAGACCCGGTCGGGCGACGCGGGTATGCGGACGGACGCGGTGGTCTTGGCCATGAGGGTGTTCTCCCTGGATTCGGCTGAAGAAAGCGGCAGGCGGAGTCCTGCCGGGCCGCGAGGACGGACGGTCAGACGGTCGGTACCGGAGCGTCGGGGGAGATCAGGCGCTCCTCGCGCAGCTCGGCCCAGAAGCCGGCCGGAATCCGCTCGCCGAGCGCGGCGACGTCCTCGGCGATACGGCTGGGCCGGGTGGCGCCGGGTATGACCGCGGCGGTGGCGGTGTGGGCGAGGGAGAACTGAAGGGCGGCGGCCTTGATGCCGACCCCGTGGTCCTGTGCGAGCGCCTTGATCCGCTCCACCTTCGCGATGATCTCCGCCGGTGCCTGCTGGTACTCGAAGTGGGTGCCGCCGGCGAGGATGCCCGAGCTGTAGGGGCCGCCGACGACGATGTCGACGTGCTGTTCGGCGGCGCCGGGCAGCAGGCGCTGCAGGGCACGGTCGTGGTCGAGGAGGGTGTAGCGGCCGGCCAGCAGGAAGGCGTCGGGCCTCGGCTCGTCCAGGTCGAGGGTGAGCTCCAGCGGCTCGACCTTGTTCACGCCCACGCCCCAGGCCTTGATGACGCCCTCGGCTCGGAGCTTGTCCAGGGTGCGGAAGGCGCCGGTACGCGCGCTCTCGTACTGGGCGAGCCACTCGTCGCCATAGAAGTCCTGGGCGATGTCGTGCACCCAGACGACGTCCAGCCGGTCGGTCTTCAGCCGGGTGAGGCTGTCCTCGATGGAGCGCATCGTGGCGTCGGCCGAGTAGTCGTTGACGATCTTGTTGGGGCGGCCGTGCTCGAAGAGGCCGCCCTTCTCGCCGAGCTCGCGGGCGGCCGGGTCCTCCACCTCGTCCAGGATCACCCGGCCGACCTTGGTGCTCAGGACGTAGTCGTCGCGCGGCTGCGCGGCGAGCACCTCGCCCAGGCGGAGCTCGGCGAGACCGGCTCCGTAGAAGGGGGCGGTGTCGAAGTAGCGGATGCCGTGGTCCCACGCGGCCTGGACGGTGGCGGCCGCCTCGGCGTCGGGGATGGCGCGGAACATGTTGCCGAGCGGGGCGGTTCCGAAGCCGATCGGGCCGGACAGGAGCGGGGCGATGCCCATGGGGAATTCCTTACGGAGAGTGCGGGGCGGCACCGTCGCGTACGACTCCTGGTGAGAGCCGCGGTGGGCCGCCGGTCTGACTTCTCCGACATTAGGAGCGATACTTGAGACTGTCCAAGACACGCTTGGACTGACTTGAGTCCCCTGAGGTCTTACATGCTTGACCTGCGACAACTTCGCTATTTCGTGGCCGTGGCCGAGGCCGAACACGTCGGCCGCGCCGCGGAGGAACTGCACATCTCACAGTCGCCCCTCAGTCGGCAGATCGCCCAGTTGGAGAAGAGCCTGGGGCTCACCCTGTTCGAGCGCAGCCAGCAGCGCATCCGCCTGACCGCCGACGGGCGGGTCTTCCTCAGCGAGACTCGCGCGCTGCTGCGGCACGCGGAGCGCCTGGAGAACCTGGGCCGCCGCCTGGGACGCGGGGAGGAGGGCGGGCTGTGCATCGGGTACGTCTCCGACGCCATGCACACCGGAGTTCTCCCCGCGGCTCTGCGCACCCTCCAGGGGGAACGGCCAGGCATCCACGTGGCGCTCTACAGCCTCGATCCGGAGGAGCAGTTCGTGGGGCTGCGGCAGCGCAGTCTCGACATCGCTCTCGTGCCGCGCCCGCCGGCCGAGGACGATCCCGACCTGACGGCCGCCCCGCTGCTGGAGGACCCGCTGCTGCTCGCCCTGCCGGCGGGCCACCCACTGGCGGGCCGGGAGGAAATCACGGCGCGGGATCTGGACGGTCAGCCCTGGATCGCCGTCGAGGGTTCGGGCGAGCCGGCCGCCAGGGACGGGTTCGTCGCCGACTGCGTGGCGTCGGGCTTCACCCCGGACATCCGCCTCAGCGCTCCGGAGCCGCTGACCGCTCTGGGGCTGGTCGCCTCCGGTCTGGGGCTGGCGCTGGTCCAGCGGAGCATGGTCCGTGGCGCCACCGAGGGCGTCACCGTCCGGGAACTGCCGTGGCACCGGGGATCGGTGCATCTGTGGGCCGCGTGGCACCGGGTCGATCTGCGGCCGGTGGTGGCGTCCTTCCGCACGACCGTTCTGGACGGCCGCGCCCCGACTCCATCGGCCGGGTGAATCCGCCGCAGGGGAGCGCGAGTTCCGCTTTCACCGCCCACCTTCACCGCCCGTCCGCGCTCGGTTTCGCCGCCTCGCCCTCTTCACTTCCGAACCCTCCCGTGCGAGGCCGCGCCCGGCCTCCGAAGGGGTCAACTCCTGCGCTTGGAGAGGCTGTACAGCAGTACCAAGACCGCGATCACCATCACCGCGACGTGTAACCACGCGGGGGCAGCCGACACATCGGCGGCGTTCGTCAACGAGGACATCACCACTCCGTCCCACTCCCTCGGTCGAGGGAGGAATACCGGTTCATGTCCCGCGAGCCCGCGGGACCTTGACGTACGCCTGCCCCCGTCCGCCGGATGCAGGCCCCCACGCCCCGTACTCCACCCCTGCGAAGGATGCGCGCCGGAAACCCGGAGAAGTACCCACGAAGGCGCCGACCGCTCCCGCGCCGGAGGAACGGGCCCCCGCGGCCGCGGTCCGGGACGGCGGGCGACGCCCCGCGTACCCTGTCCGCGTGTCCGCCTCGCCCTTGCATCACGTCGCCGTACTCGTGCTCGAAGGCGCCAAGCCGCTCGACGTCGGCATCCCCGCACAGGTGTTCACGACTCGCGCGAGCATGCCGTACGAGGTGCGGGTGTGCGGGGCGGCCCCGGGACTGGTCACCGGCGGCGACGGGCTTTCGTACCACGTCGCCGACGGCCTCGACGCGCTCGCGTGGGCCGACATCGTCTTCGTGCCCGGATACCGCTTCCCTGACCGTGACGAGCCGCCCCGGGCCGTCCTCGAAGCGCTGATCGCCGCGCACGACCGGGGGGCCCGGCTCGCCGCCATCTCCACCGGCGCCTTCGCCCTCGCGGCCACAGGCCTGCTCGACGGCAAGCGCGCCACGACCCACTGGCACTACACCCGGGCGCTCGCGTCGAAGCATCCGCTCGTCCAGGTCGACGAGAACGTCCTCTTCGTCGACGACGGCAGCGTGCTGACGTCGGCCGGCGCCGCGTCGGGCATCGACCTGTGCCTGCACATCCTGCGCGGCGACCTCGGGGTGGCGGCCTCGAACCACGCGGCCCGGCGGCTGGTCGCGGCCCCGTACCGCAGTGGCGGGCAGGCCCAGTACGTGCCGCGCAGCGTGCCCGAGTCCCTCGGCGAGCGGTTCGCCTCGACCCGGGAGTGGGCGCTGCGCAGGCTCGGCGAGCCGCTCACCCTGGACGCGCTCGCCCGGCACGCCGCCGTGTCCTCGCGCACCTTCTCCCGGCGCTTCGTCGAGGACACCGGGTACACGCCGATGCAGTGGGTGATGCGGGCCCGTGTCGACATGGCCCGTGAGCTGCTGGAACGTTCACAGCGGGGCGTCGAGCAGATCGCCGCCGACGTCGGGCTCGGTACGGGTGCGAATCTGCGGCTGCACTTCCAGCGCATCCTCGGCACCACCCCGAGCGAGTACCGGCAGACGTTCGCGCGGGGCGAGTGAAGGCTGTCCCGGAAGAGGACCGCAGCCTTGGGTGGATGGCCGGTCGTGGTCCGGAGCCAGGCGTGTCGGCCTGCTACGCCATGCACGCGGTCGGCCGGGGAGCGGGGCCCGCGCCGTGCGTCCGAGCAGCGTCCGGGCTCCTCCGGCACGATGGCACGATCCTTGCGGACCGTGGCGATCGAGCCGCTGTCACCGGCCCACGCGGCGCGCGAACCTGGAGGTGAACCGCACGACGGACAGCACCGAGGGACAAGGGACACCGCTCATGACTCGCATCGCCATCAACGGATTCGGCCGCATCGGACGCAACGTGCTGCGCGCGCTCCTGGAACGCGACAGCAAGCTGGAGATCGTCGCGGTCAACGACCTCACCGAGCCCGCTGCCCTGGCGCGGCTGCTCGCCTTCGACTCGACCTCGGGACGGCTGGGCCGCCCGGTCTCCGCCGACGGCGACACCCTGGTCGTGGACGGTCGTCGCATCGCCGTGCTCGCCGAGCGAGAGCCGGCGCGGCTGCCGTGGGCCGAGCTCGGCATCGACATCGTGCTGGAGGCGACCGGCCGCTTCACCTCGGCCGGGGCCGCCCGTGCCCACCTCGACGCGGGGGCGAAGAGGGTACTCGTCAGCGCCCCGGCGGACGGTGCCGACATCACCCTCGCGTACGGCGTCAACAACGACGCCTACGACCCCGCGGCGCACACCATCGTCTCGAACGCCTCCTGCACGACCAACGCGCTCGCGCCGCTCGCCGCCGTACTCGACGAACTCGCCGGTATCGAGCACGGCTTCATGACCACGGTGCACGCCTACACGCAGGAGCAGAACCTGCAGGACGGTCCGCACCGCGACGCCCGCCGGGCGCGCGCGGCGGGCGTCAACATCGTGCCGACCACCACGGGTGCCGCCAAGGCGATCGGCCTCGTGCTGCCGAACCTGGCCGGAAAGCTGTCGGGCGACTCGATCCGCGTACCGGTGCCGGTGGGCTCGATCGTCGAACTCAACACGACCGTCGCCCGTGACGTGAGCCGCGAGGACGTGCTGGAGGCGTACCGCGCGGCGGCGGCTGGTCCGCTCGCCGGGGTGCTCGAATACTCGGAGGACGCGCTGGTGTCGTCCGACATCACCGGCAACCCGGCCTCGTCGATCTTCGACTCGGCCCTGACCCGTGTCGACGGCCGCCACGTCAAGGTGGTCGCCTGGTACGACAACGAGTGGGGCTTCTCCAACCGCGTGATCGACACCCTCGAACTCCTCGCGGCAGGCTGACCGGGAGCCGGACCCCGACCCGCTCGCTCCGAACGCGGTTCGCGGGCTTCTGACGGACCCACGTCTTCGCGGCGGCGGCGAGGTCCTGAGTCGGATGCGACGCTGCGCTTCCGGGGACGCGCGGAGGTGGAGAAGGACCTGACCTCGCTCGGCATCACGGTGGCGGGCGTGTCCGACGCGCCCGACCGCCCGGGGAGGGAGTGCGCCCTCGTCGCGAGGTGACCGCTGGGCGCGGCGTCGAACTGCCGTCGTCCGGTCGGCGGACAACACCCCCGCCCCGTGTCCGGCTCCTTCGCGCGCTCCGTACGTCCTCCCACGCGGGGGTCGCCGTCGACGGAACCGCGAAGAACGCGGCCACCGCCAGGGCCGACACGCTCGCCGCGAGGAGAAGCGTGCCAGGCAGGGACCAGGCCGTCGCCGGTCCGGCGGCGGCCGCTCCCAGGGCGTACCCGGTCAGCTTCGCTCCCGCGCAGGCGGTGGAGATCCGGCCGCGCAGACGGGGCGGGGATTCGCGTTGCCGGATCGCGAACACGGCCGTGAGCTGGGGGCCTTCGCCCGCCCCTGCAAGGAGTACGGCCCCGAGGAGCAAGGCGGGACCCGCGTGGGCGGCGAGGGCCAAGGCAGCGGCCTGGACGAGTGCGCCGGCCCAGACGATCGTGTCGGGGGCGAGGGGAGGCGGGAATCTCGCGAGAACGGCGTTGGCCGTCAGGGCGGCGATCGACGCGCAGGCGAGAAGGAGGGCTGCCCGGCCGGCTCCGCCCAGAACTCGTTCGCCGAGAGACACGGAGCAGGCCGCCAGCATGCCCTGTGCCGTGGAGGACAGGGCCGGGGTGAGCGTCGCGCGGGTCAGCGCGGGTCTGTCGACGATGATCCGGGCTCCGGCGGCGAGGTCGGCCCGGAGCGGGGCCGCCCGTACGCGGGGGCCCGGACCGGAGGGGGCGGACAGCGTCCACGCGGCGGGAACGGCGGCTCCGACGAGTACCGCGGAGACGACGAGCGCGGCAGGCGCGCCCAGCGCCCCGGCGATGCTCCCGGCGAGCGCCGGGCCGGCCAGACTCGCGGCGTTGAACGTCATGGCGTCGAAGGCTCCGGCGCGCGGCAAGCGGTCGGGGGGCACCACCCCGGGCAGCTGAGCCGACCAGCCGGCCGAGAGGGCGGGCGCCACCGGCCCCGCCGACACCGCGATCAGAAGGGTGACCGCGAACGGCAACCGGACCAGGCCCACCAGGATCGCCCCGAGACCCGCGGCGTACACGATCAGGGCTCCGGCCAGCACGCGCCCGGGGTGCCTCGCCCGGTCGAGCAGAGCTCCCAGCACCGGCCCGCCCACCACGGCGGCAACGGTGATCCCCGCGAGCAGTGAGGACGCCCCGGCGGCGGACCCGGTCAGGGCGTAACCGGCCAGCAGCAGCGCGGGGCCGGACATCTCGTCGCCGGTCCGGGCGGCCAGCGCCCCGGCGAGGTACATCGGAAGGGGGTAACGCCTTCTCATCCTCGGAACGTTACGCGGGTAACTCAAAACCGCGCACTATGCGTTACATTCGCCGGATGGCCTCCACATCCGACGACTGGTCCACCCGGCACTCCGTACTGGCCACCGCACGGCGGACCGTCGCGCTGGTCAACGCCCTCGTCGCGGAATACCCCGACGCACGCGACGTCGCCTCCGTGCTGAGCGACTTCGGCGAGGCGGAGCCCATCGCCCTCACCGCCGACGACATCGCCGCGATGCGCGAGGCCGCCGGACTGCTGCGGGCGGTGTTCGCCGCCGAGCACACCCACACCGCCGCCGAGGCGCTCGACCGGCTCCTGCGGGAGCGCGCCGGACGACTCCGGCTCACCTCCCACGACGGCACCGGCCCCTGGCATCCGCATCTCGACCACGACGACGAGGCCCCGTGGGACGAGTGGTTCCTCGCCTCGTCGTGCATGGCTCTCACGGTGCTCCTCTGGGACTCCCAACGGCCGCCCGGCGGGGTGTGCTCCTCCGTCGGCTGCCGCTACGTCTTCCTCGCCCGGGGCAGCGGACCCGAACGCCGCTACTGCTCCCGCCGGTGTGCGACCCGCGAACGGGTCGCCGCCCATCGGCGCTCCCGCCCCTCCACCGAGTCCTCCAGCCGTTCGACAGCGACAGCGAAGTGACAGCGATCGGGCCTCTCGACGCCCGGACACGCGACGGAGCCGATGTACGTCCACGCATTCGAGGCGTACGATCGTACGCATGACGACGACGGACTACTTCGCCGACGACCCGCGCACCCAGCTGGAGCGCATGCTCGCCGGGGATCTCTACATCGCCGACGACCCCGAGATCTGGCAGCGCCAGAAGAACGCGATGCGGCTGACGGCCGCATACCAGGAGGCCTACCTCGCTGAGGGCGGCCGGCCCGGTGCCGTCCTGGCCGAATTGCTCGGCTCGGTGGGCGAGGGCGTGGACCTGCGCCCTCCGCTCTTCGTCGACTACGGCAGCAACATCTCCATCGGGGCACGGACCTTCGTCAACTACCATCTGACCGCCCTGGACGTCGCGCGGATCACCATCGGCGAGGACTGCCAGATCGGTCCGAACGTCCAGCTCCTCACCCCCACCCACCCCGTGGAACCGCAACCCCGCCGGGACAAACTCGAAGCGGCGCTCCCCATCACCATCGGCGACAACGTCTGGCTCGGCGGCGGCGTCATCGTCTGCCCGGGTGTCTCGATCGGCGACAACTCCGTCATCGGCGCCGGCTCCGTGGTCACCAAGGACATCCCCGCCGACGTCGTCGCGGTCGGCAACCCCGCCCGCCCGGTGCGCAGCGTCTGATGGCGACCGGGCAGGCGGATCCGCAGCGGCGCGAGCGCATCCTCGCCGCGACTCTCGATCTGATCGCGGACGACGGTGTGCCCGGCGTCTCCCACCGCAAGATCGCGGTGCGTGCGAAGGTCCCGCTCGGTTCGATGACGTATCACTTCGACGGCATGGACGAGCTGCTGCGCGAGGCGTTCACTCTCTTCGCGAGTCATATCGTGGCCGTCTTCGAGCGCCATCTCACCGGCGTGGAGACCGTCGAGCAGGCCCGGGACGCGGTCACCGACCTCATCCACACGCTGTCCGAAGGCCCCCGCCGCGACCTGATCCTCGGCCAGGAGCTCTACACCCTCGCCGCCCGCCGACCCGAGTACCGCGAGCTGACCCAGGCGTGGATGCTCCGCAGCCGCGCCCTCCTGGAGCGGTACTTCGACCCGGAGACCGCACGCCAGGTCGACGCGCTGATCGAGGGCATGACGCTGCACCGCGCCCTGGACCACGAGCCCCACCCGCGCGCGCTGACGCGCGAGGCGGTCGGCCGGCTCACCGCGGACCACCGGTAGCTCTCCCCCGCCCGCCCGGACCCGGAGCCGACGGCCGACCCCCTCGACCGCCCGTGAGGCGCGACCTGACGCGCGCCTCACGGGCCCTGTCGCATCTGCCTTTCCCCACACGTACGGGGGCGGCAGGCCGTAGCCTGCCCCGATGACTTCGCCCGACGCCCTGTCCCGTGCACTGTTCGACCCCGCAGACCCACCGCTGCGGCCGTTGCCCCGGTCCGTCGCGGACCTTCTCCTTTCGCTGAACGCACCTCCGCGCCTGGCCGCCCATCTGCGCGCCGTCCATGACGTGGCGCACCAACTGGTCGTCTGGACCGAGTGCCGGGCTCCCGGCCTCACCGTGGACCGCACGGCCGTCCTCTTCGGAGCGGCGACCCATGACATCGGCAAGACGGAACACCCCGCCGAACTCTCCGGGCCCGGCTCCCGCCACGAAGAGGCCGGCAGGGAACTGCTGTTGGCGCACGGGTTCAGCGCCGGTCTGGCGCGCTTCGCCGGAACTCACGGAACATGGACGGCCCCCGGGGTGACGTTGGAAGACCTCTTGGTGAGCACTGCCGACAAGGCCTGGAAGAACAAGCGCGTCCCTGAGCTGGAAGACCTCGTCGTCGCGCGCCTCGTCCGAGCGACGGGCAGACCGCAGTGGGAGGAGTACCTCGCACTCGACGAGGTGCTGGAACGCGTCGGCGAGGTGGCCGACCAGCGGCTCGCCTTCCAGGCCTCCTACCCGGTGCTCGCCTGACGCCCCACGACCCCGTCCGACACCTCACGCCCCCTCACCCCCCGCCGGATTACCGGATTACCGGAAGGAAAGCACATCAACATCCGGATCCCCGATCACGTGCTCGTGCCATCGGTATTCAATTGTTTTATCGAGATTACAGACGGCACTTTCTCGCCAGAGCCGAAACTTCACCTTGCAGGCAAACAGCAGGCAAAGCTATGGTTTTCCCAGAAGGGCGGACGAATCCTTTTGGATCACCCCTTCCGCGCTCGTCGGCAAAGTCAATCCATATTTGACTCATCATCCGACTATGCGAAGTCAACACATCGTCGGGGGCTCCCCCGCAGACAGCCGCACCCCCCTGGCCCGGAACCCCAGGGCCATCAACAGCCACGGAGAAATAGCAATGACGTACGGAAATGCCCTGCGCCAAGAAATCGAGGAGTCCGGCACGACGCCGCTCATCGGAATCTACGACATGTACTCCGCATCGGTGGCGGCCCAGCACTACAACGGCTTCTTCGTCTCCGGATTCGGATTCGCGGCATCCTATTACGGCCTCCCGGACATCGGGTTCATCGCCTGGCCCGACATGGTGGCATTCGTCGAGCGGCTGCGCGGCGCTTTCCCCCGCCAGCACCTCCTCGTGGACATCGACGACGGTTACGTCGACCTTGAGGTCGCCTGCCACGTGGTGCAGCGCCTGGAACGCATCGGCGCTTCCGGGGTGATCCTGGAGGACCAGAAGCGGCCCCGCAGGTGCGGCCACGCGGACGGGAAGCAGGTACTCCCCCTCGACGAGTACCTGGAGAAGCTGGAGCTGGTGCTGGCCACCCGTAAGGACCTGGTGGTGGTCGCGCGTACGGACGCCACGGAGGAGGCCGACATCCTGCGGCGGGCGGAGGCGCTCGCCGAGACCGATGCCGACGTGGTCCTCGTGGACGGGGTACGCAGCGTCGAGTGGATCAAGCGGATCCGCCGGGTCGTCGGCGACAAGCCGCTGCTGTTCAACCAGATCGCGGGCGGCAAGTCTCCCCGCCTTTCGCTCACGGAGCTGACGGAACTCGGCGTGGACGTGGCGATCTACAGCACCCCCTGCCTGTTCGCCGCACACCGGGCGATGGACACGGCGCTGGCGGAGCTGCAGTACGCGGACGGGCGGCTGCCGGAGGCCGGCGGCACCGGTGAGGTCGGTGTCCGCGAGTCGACCGAGCTGCTGGCGCAAAACATCAGCCGCCACCACGACACGCGAGAGGCCATCTCCGCATGACCGTACGCAAGCTTCCGGCCGGGGCGGCTTCCTACCGCCCCGGCCGGGGGCCGCACAGGCGTCCGCACTCCGGCCGGGGCTCCGCCGCCGCGGTGACGCTGGTCGCCGCGGTTCTCACCGCCGTCGGCTCTCCCGCAGCGGCCGGGGACCTGACGCTGATCGGCGGCCTGAAGCTGATCGACAACTCGAACGCGGACTCCTGGCTGGAGATCGACCGCACGGCGAACACCAATCACGGCAGCGGTACCTCGGGCAGCGACCACGACGGCAGTGCGGTGGACCTCATGGACACCCTGATCAACCCCGACCGCACCGACGACGATTCCGAGGACGGCGGATGACCGGCGCCGGGCGGCAGAGCACCGACGACCGCCCACCGGGCGCCTCTCCTGCCGGACCGCGCCCAGCGACCCCAGCAGCCCAGACGGTCCCGACGGTCCCGACGGTCCCGACGGTCCCGACGCCGCAACGCCCGCTCCGGTGGCCGAAGTTCCTCGATCCCTATGTGACGGCGCTCGTCGCGACCGTGGCGCTGGCGGCGCTGCTGCCCGCCTCCGGCGGGGCCGAGGCGGCCACCCGGACCGCGTCGGAGATCGCGATCGTCCTTCTCTTCTTCCTCTACGGCGTGCGGCTCTCCACCCGCGAGACGCTGGCGGGTCTGCGCCGCATCCGCCTCCACTCACTGATCCTGATCTCCACCTTCGCACTGTTCCCGCTGCTCGGGCTGGTGGCGCTCCGGCTTGCGCCCGATCTGCTGGCCGGTCAACTCGGCGCCGGATTACTCTTCCTGAGCGTCGTGCCGTCCACCGTCCAGTCGTCGGTGGCGCTGACCTCGACCGCAGGGGGCGACATCGCGGCGGCCATCTGCGCCGGCACCTACTCCAGTCTGATCGGGCTCGCGGCCACCCCACTGCTCGCCGCCTGGCTGATCGGCTCGGAGGTGAGCCTCTCGGCGGACGGACTGCTCCGCATCGGCGGCCAGTTGTTCGCCCCGTTCGTCGCCGGGCAACTGCTCCGCCGGCGGATCGGAGGATTCGTCACCAGGAACAAGCGCGTCCTCGGCCCCGTGGACCGCGCCTCCATCCTGCTGGTGGTCTACGTGGCGTTCAGCGCGGGGATGAACCAGGGCGTCTGGAGCCGTGTCACCCCGCTCCGGCTGCTGGGGCTGCTGGCAGTCCTCGCGGTGCTGCTCGCGGTGGCTCTGGCCTTCACACAGGCCGCGGCCCGGTTCGCCGGGCTGGACCGTCCGTCGCGGATCGCGATGGTGATGTGCGGCTCGCAGAAGAGCCTGGCGAACGGACTGCCCATGGCCGCGGTGCTCTTCGGCGGCAGGGCCGCCCTGGCCGTACTCCCCCTGATGCTCTACCACCAGATGCAGTTGATGGTCTGTGCGGGGCTCGCCGGCCGCTGGTCACGGTCGGCACCGGTGGAGCAGGCCACGGCGGTCGGCCCGTCCGCGTCCCCGGTGGCCGTCGACGGGTGAGCCGTGTCCGGCCAGGCGCGTCGGGCCGGAGCCGCGTGCCTCATCCCCGAGGGTGAGGTACGCGGCTCGCGGTCAGTCCGCCACGAGGAGACGAAGGGGCGGAGGGGCGGAGGGGCGGAGGGGCGGAGGGGCGGAGGGGCGGAGGGGCGGAGGGGCGGAGGGGCGGAGGGGCGGAGGAAAGGAAGGACGCCCCGTCAGAAACCCTCCGCCGTCGCGCGTTACCGATGGGTCCCGTTGTCGCGCTCGCTGACCCGGGCCGAAGTCGGTCCCTGGCCATGGACGCCCTCCCGGGGCGGCGGGTTTGCCCCGGCCAAGGCCACGGACCGGCCGAGATCGCCACCTGGCCCGCACCGCAGCACACCACCGCTCACTGCGGCAGACCGGCGGAGAGAAAGGGCGCAAGGAGCGCGAACAGGTCGTCGGTCCGGTCGAGGGGGATGATGTGGCCGCAGTCCTGGAGGTGGTGTCCGACCAGATCGTCGGCGATGGGGCGGAGTTGGCGTTCGAGCCCGGTGCCGACAGGATGTGAGCCGATGGCCATGGTGGGCATGGTCAGCCGCGTTGTCGCGACGGCTTCCCTGATCTGCTGTGCACTGGTGGGGAGGGCCCGGTAGTAGGAGAACGCGCAGCGCAAGGCTTCTTTTCCGGTGTACGCGTGGACGAAGGCCGCCCGGATGTCGTCGGGTACTCCTCGGCCGAGCGTCCCCGAGTCGAGGAACCAGTCGATGTACGGGGCCTCGTTGCCGGCCAGGACGGTCTCGGCGAGGCCGGGAACGGCGTGGAAGCCGAACCACCACGGGGTGCCGCCCTCGATGCCGTGTCCTGCTCCGGGCAGGGGGCCGAGCAGTGCTTCCATCACGACCAGGCGCCGGACGAGGTCGGGTCGGCGCAGTGCGAGCAGTACGGCGGGGGCGGTGCCCGCGTCGATGCCGACCACCGCCGCCGAGGGCTCGTCGAGGACGTCGAGCAGCCCCTCGGCGTCGGCGGCGAGAGTCCCCGCGTCGTAGCCCTCGACGGCACGCGCACTGGCGCCGAAGCCGCGAAGGTCCGGGGCGATCACCCGGTGCCGCGCGACCAGTCGGCCCATGATGCCGCTCCAGAGTTGCCACGTGTGCGGGAAGCCGTGCAACAGGAGAACCGCAGGCCCGTCCCCGGCGACTGCGACGTTGAGTTGGACGCCGTTGGTCGTGATGCGGTGTAGCCGGAGTGGGGTGGTCGCAGGCATGACGGCTCCTCCAGGTGGTTACCATGGGTGACCACAGAACGATAGGTAACGGCGCGGCCGCTTCCTAGACGGCACTTCCAGGGAAGGTGGTGAGCTGTAGGTGACCGCCCGAGGAGCCCGGGCGACCGGTCGCGGGGTACGCGGCGATCTGTTCGATCCCCAGTGTCCGACGCGGCAGTTGCTCGACCGCATCGGCACGAAGTGGACGTCCATGGCCGTCAGGACGCTCGCCGATGCCGCACCGGACGAGGTGCGTTTCGCGGAGCTGAGACGCCGGATGCCCGGCATCTCGCAGAAGATGCTGTCCGTGACGCTGCGCAGCCTGACCCGCGACGGGCTGGTGTCTCGGCGGGTCGAGCCGACCGTGCCGCCGCGGGTCTTCTACCGGCTCACCGGACTCGGGCTGTCCCTGGAAGCCGCGCTTGCGGGGCTCCGGACCTGGGCGGAGGAGCACATGGCCGAGATCGACCGCGCCAACGAGGCCGCCGATCAGGAGGGCGAGGAGCGGTGAGCCGGAGCGTCACCCCGTGCGGGAGGCTCAGGACGTGGCCCGCGTCGCCGCCCTGTTGCCCCGTCGCTCCGGGGTGGCGCTGGGTCCCGGCCGGGCCGACGTCGTGTTCACCGCACAGAGCGCTCCCGAGGAGGGCATCGACTACCGGCAGCACATCCGTGGGGCCGCCCGGCGTGCAGGGCCGCGCTCCAGCGGTGATCGCGGTCGCCGTCCAGCTGCTCGGGGACGTTCCGGCGCGGCTCAGGCGGAAGTGAGGCGAAGGGCTGTCCCGTGATCCGTGGGGGCCGCCCGCGCGGCGTCGGATACGGTGCATCGCGGCGAGGTGCCGCAGCTGCCGTCGCACACCCGCCGGGGAGTACGGGGCAGCGTCGGGTGGACACGAACGGCGGGAGCGCGGCAGATGGGCCGGACACGCACGTACGACTGGGAAGACCCTTCGGTCTCTGCCGGTGCCGTCGGCACGGCGACCGGGCTGGAGATGCTGCGCGACCTCGTGGCCGGCCGCCTCCCCAGTCCGCCGATCAGCCGGATGATGGGATTCCGGATCACCGAAGTGGACGCCGGGCGGGCGGTGTTCACCCTGGAACCGGGCGAAGAGCACTACAACCCGATCGGCAGCGTCCACGGCGGTGTGTACGCGACGCTGCTCGACTCGGCGGCCGGCTGCGCCGTCCACTCGGTGCTGCCCGCCGGGGTGGGGTACACCTCCCTCGACCTCAGCGTGAAGTTCCTCCGGACGATCACGGCGGACACCGGCACCGTGCGGGCGGTGGGCACGGTCCTCAAGAGCGGCCGCACCACCTGCCTGGCGCAGGCGGAGCTCCTCGACGCGGAGGACCGCCTCCTCGCGCACGCGACCAGCACCTGCCTGATCGTCCCGCTCAAACCGCGGTAGACGGGCACGCGCTGTCCGGCTCCGGGGCGGGATTCTCAGACGCGGTCGCCGGTGCCCCAGGGTGACGCGTACTTGGCGGCGAGCAGCGCCGATTCTTCCGGGCCGAGGAGGCGGGCGGGGCGGTCGCCGAGGGCCAGGAGGAGCGCGCAGACCTCTTCCAGTTCGACCGCCGATTCGACGGCCGCCCCCATGTCGGTGCCCGCCACCACCGGCCCGTGGTTCTGCAGCAGCGCCGCCCGCAGCGGGAAGTCGAGGCCGGCGAGATGCTCCGCCTGTGCGGCGTCGCCCGGCGGGGCGTACGGGAGGAGGGGCGTCTGGCCGACCCGCATGACGAAGTACGGCGTCAGTGGGGGGACGGCGCTCCGCGGCGACCAGGGCGTAAGGCAGGACACCGCGGTGGCGTGGCGGGAATGCAGGTGCACCACGGCCCCGGTCTCGGGATTCCTGCGGTAGAGGGCCGTGTGGAGCGGGAATTCCTTCGAGGGGCGGGGCCCGTCGACGTGCTGCCCGTCGGGGTCGAGGACACTCAGTGCTCCGGGGTCGATACGGGCGAGGTCGGCGCCGGTCGGGGTGATGAGGATGTGCTCACCGTCGCGGACGCTGAGGTTGCCGGAGGAGCCGGGGCTGAGTCCGAGGGCCGCGAGGTGTGCTCCGGCGGCCGCGAGGTCGGCTCGGGGGGTACTCATACCAGGGCGCTCCAGGCTTCGGTGAAGATGGTCGTGTCGCCGAAATTCCCGGACTTGAGCGCGAGGTCCACGGTGTGATCGCGGTCGTTGACCCGGCCTTCGGCCCGCGCCCAGGCGACGCCCGGGGCGATGGGTGCTCCGATGCTCAAAGTCCGTACGCCGAGCGCTGTGACCACGGCGCCGGAGGTCTCCCCGCCCGCGACCAGAAGCCGGCGGGCGCCCGCGTCGACGAGCCGCGCGGCGCAGGTCGCGAGGGTGCGTTCGACGAGCTCGGCGGCGGATTCGGCGCCGGGAGGCGCGGGCTGTCGGAGGTCTCTCAGGTCGTCGACCGCGTAGATGAGTGGTGGCCGCCGCGGGTCGTCCTGCCAGCAGGCCCGTGCGAAGGCGACGAGAGCGTCGACGGTGCCGCTGAAATCCGCCCGCAGTGCGGCGAGGTCGAGCTTGCGGTGCGGCAGGAGGGTCCGCCCGTGGGCCACCTGGGCGCGGGTGGCGGACGAGGCGCTGCCGGAGAGCACGACGCCGGGGGCCCCGGGCGCGGAGGCGGGTGTGGCGCGTGCGGTGTCCGCGTCCGGGCGCGGGCCGGTGAGGCCCAGCGCCAGCCCGGCGGCACCGGTGACCAGGGTGAGGTCTTCCGCCGCTGCGGAGACGGTGCGCAGATCGTCGTCGGTGACCGCGTCGACGACGGTCAGTGCGTCGGCCGAATCCGGCTCGTCCAGCGCCGCCCGCAGAGCGGCGATCCCGGTCCGTACGGTGTCGAGGCCGACGAGCCGTACCGGGTGGCCGGTCTGGGGGGCGAGGAGACGTCCGACGTGCGAGTCCCGCATCGGGGTGAGCGGGTGGTGGCGCATCGGGCTGTCCTCCAGCAGCTCGCCGTGGACGGAGAGCAGTCCGTTCCGGACCGTCCGCCCGGTGGCGGGGAAGGACGGGACGACGATGCTGCGCCGCTCACCGAGCTCGGCCAGGAGCGCGTCCGCGACCGGGCCGATGTTGCCGTGCGGCGTGGAGTCGAAGGTCGAGCAGTACTTGAAGTAGAACCGCCGGCAGCCCGCGTCGCGCAGCGCACGGAGGGACGCGAGCGAGTCGGCGACCGCCTCGCCGACGGGGGCGGTTCGTGATTTGAGAGCGACGACCAGCGCGTCCGCCTCGCGGACCGCCGGTCCGCTCCGGCTGTCCGTGATGCCGTCGGGGCCGACGGTCACCACCGTCCGGTAGCCGCGCGCGACGAGCATCGTGGCGAGATCGGTTGCTCCGGTGAAGTCGTCGGCGATGGCCCCGAGCGTCGGCATCGGACGGACCCCCTTGCGTTGGGTGCGGTGCCGGGAGGGTGATCCATGATCCGGCATGTGAAATTATGTTAACAGACTTTACGCATACGGGATCTGCTGATACATCTTGTTAACAAGCTCCCCGGTGCGCTCGCGTCACAGACCGAGACCGCCCCCGTTCGGAGCCGTACCACCGCGTCCTGCGCCCGTCTAGGAGAGCCACCCATGAACGTGCACCACCCTTTCGCCGGCACCGGCGACCGGACCGTGCGGTACGCGCTGTCCGGAGCCGGCGGCGGCTTCGCCCGGACCCTGCTCGCCCAGACCCTGCGGATCGACCGGCTGGCACCTTCCGTCCTCTGCGACCGGGACGTGGAGCGCCTGACGGAGATGCTTCTCGAACTCGGGTACGCCCCGGACGCCCTGTGTGTCTGTGCGGACGCGGACGAGGTCGCCCGGGCCGGCGAAGAAGGCCGGATCGCCCTGGTGCGCGAGGGCGCCCTGCTGTCGGCGGGTGCCTGGGACATCCTGGTGGAGGCGACCGGCAGCCCCGCCGACGGCTTCGCCATGGCGCGCGCCGCGCTGACCGCCGGGCGCCACGTCGCCATGGTGAGCAAGGAGGTCGATTCCGTCGCGGGTCTGCACCTCGCCGACCTCGCCCAGGAAAACGGTGTCGTCTACACCACGGCCGACGGCGACCAGCCGGCCAACCTCATCGCGCTGGTGACCTGGGCCGAACTGCTGGGCCTCGACATCGTGGCCATCGGCAAGTCCAGCGAGTACGACCTGGTCCTCGACCCGGACGCCGGTACGGTCACCCAGCTCGACACCACCGTCCCCGCGCCGGAGCTCGCCGGACTGCTCTCCCTCGGCGGCGACCCGCGTTCCACCCTGGCGGCACGTGCCGCAGCGGTGTCCGCGCTCCCGGTCGGCGCCACCGCCGACTACTGCGAGATGGCCGTCGTCGCCACCAACACCGGCTTCCGGCCCGACACCGAGCGCCTCCACTACCCGGTCGCCCGGATCGCCGAACTCGCCGACGTCTACGCCCTCCGCGAGGACGGCGGCGTGCTGCGCCGCCCGGGCGCCGTCGACGTCTTCAGCGCACTGCGGCTGCCGGACGAGGCGTCGTTCGCAGGCGGTGTGTTCGTCGTCGTACGCACCGGCGACCCGGTGACCTGGGAGACGCTGCGGGGCAAGGGGCACGTCGTCAGCCGCGACGGCCGGTACGCCGCCATCTACCTCCCGTACCACCTCATGGGAGTCGAGACCCCCGTCTCGCTGCTCTCCGCGGTGCTGCACGGCCGGCCCTCGGGCGGCACCGACCCGCGCGGACACGCCGTACTGGCCGGCCGCGCCCGGCACGACCTGCCGGCCGGCACCGTGCTGGACATGGGCGGCCACCACCACGACGTCACCGGCGTGCAGGCCGTACTGCTGCGCGACGAGGACGCCCCCGTCGACACCGCCCCGCTCTACCTGGCGGCCCACGCAACCCTCAGCCGCGACGTCGGGGCCGGTGAGCTGATCACGCTCGCGGATCTCGCCGACGCCGACGCAGACCTGCTGCACGCCTGGACCGCCGGACGCACCTCCCGCGCCACCGGCTCCTCCCCCGCCCCTGCGAGCGGTCGATGAGCACCGATCTCCAGCACCTGCTGCTGGGCGTCGCCGCCGTCGTCGTCCTCATCCTTCTGATCACGAAGGCCAAGCTCCACCCGTTCCTGGCGCTCGCCCTCGCCGCCCTCGGCCTCGGGCTCGCGGCCGGCATCGGCCCCGGCGACACCGTCTCGCACTTCCAGGACGGCTTCGGCGACGCCCTGAAGAGCACCGGCCCGACCATCGGCCTGGGCACCATCCTCGGCGGCATCCTGTTGGGCTCGGGCGGCGCCGACCGAATAGCCACCGTCTTCATCGGCGCCCGTCCCGTGAAGTGGATCCCCACAGCGATCACCGCCGCGGCGCTCCTCATCGGCATGCCGCACCTGTTCGACGTCAGCTTCGTGATGCTGGTGCCGCTCGTCTACGCGGTGGCCAAGCGCACCGGGACGCACCTGCTGTACGTGGGGCTTCCGATGGCGGCGGGCCTGTACATCTCGCACGGCCTGCTGCCCCCGCACCCCTCCCCCACGCTGGCGGTCTCCGCGTACGGCGCGAACACCGGCCTCACCATCATGTACGGCCTGATCATCGGCATCCCGATCGCCGTGATCAGTGGTCCGCTGCTCACCAGGTTCGCCTCCCGGTGGTTCGGCCCCGCCCCCGACCTGGACAACGGGCCGGTCCCCGAGCCGGGACCCGCGCCGGAGAACCAGCGCCGGCCCGCGTCCTTCACCCTGGCGCTGGTCACCGTGCTGCTGCCGCCGGTGCTCATGCTCATCGGAACCGTGGGCACCTCCAACACGGCCGAGGGCTCTCTTCCCTACGCGTTCTTCGAGGCCTGCGACTCCTCGGTGATCTCGCTCCTCGCCGCCGTGGTGTTCGCCTTCTTCGCCCTGGGCCTCCGCTCCGGCTTCGGTCTCGGCCAGCTCCAGAAGATGGCGGGCAAGGGCCTCGGCCCGGTCGGCGGGATCGTGCTGATCCTGGGCGCCGGGGGCGGCCTCAAGGCGATGCTCACCGCGACGGGCATCGACAAGCTGATCTCCGACTACGCCGTCCACTGGTCGATCCCGCCGCTGCTGCTCGCCTGGCTGGTCGCGGCCCTGCTGCGGATCTGCCTGGGATCGGCGACGGTGGCCACCGCCGCGGCCACCGGGATCGTGGCGCCCCTCATCGGCGCGTACCCCGGCCTCTCGCCGGAACTGCTGGTCCTCGCGACCGCCTCCGGCGCGGTGATGCTCTCGCACGTCAACGACTCCGGCTTCTGGCTCTTCAAGGAGTACTACCAGCTGTCGGTGGCGCAGACGTTCCGTACCTGGACGCTCATGCTGTCGCTGCAGTCGCTGCTCAGCCTCGGCGGAGTCCTGCTGCTCAGCACGTTCGTCGGTTCCTGAACATCGAGTCCTTTTGGGCCCACAGCACCGGGAACGGCACAATCGAGCAGCGACCTGTGGTGGTCGTGGGAAGAAAGGTGTTCCGTAGATGGCCGACGAAGAGCCCCTGCCGCTGATCCCCGATCAGCGGCGTGAACTGCTGGTGAGGCACTTGCGCCGTGACGGAGTGCTCAGCGTGCAGCAGATCACGCAGATCTTCGGCGTCTCGCACATGACGGTCCGCCGCGACATCGCCGAACTGGAGCGGCAGGGCCTCGTGTTCTCCGTGCCCGGCGGTGTCCGGATCGCCAGCCATCTCCAGAGCGAGCCCAGCTTCCAGGCGAAGTCGCTCGTGGAGCAGCCGGAGAAGAAAGCCATGGCGGCGAACGCGGTGGAGCTCGTACGGGAGGGCATGACGGTCTATCTGGACGCCGGCACGACCCTGCTGGCGATGGTCCCGCTGCTGGCGCGTCACGAGTCGCTGACGGTCGTCACCAACGACTTCACGACCGTGGACCGGCTGATGTCCTTCACCCACCTCGACGTCATACACATCGGTGGACAGGTGGACCCGTCCAACCGGTCGAGCGTCGGCCGCCTGGCCGCCACCACGCTGCGGCAGCTCGCCCTGGACATCGCCTTCATCAGCACCAGCTCCTGGGACCTGCTGCGCGGGGTCACCACTCCGTCGGCCGCCAAGGTGGAGGTCAAGCAGGCCGCGATGGAGTGCACGGGGATCTCCGTGCTGGTCGCCGGATCCTCGAAGTTCGGCACCTTCGGCAAGTTCAGGGTGGCCCCGCTCGGCTCGTTCGACACCGTCGTCACGGACGACGCGCTGGCCACGGCCGCAGCAGAGGGGATCCGAGCCGGCGGTGTGGACCTGCGTCTGGCGCGTGTCTGAGCGGCCTCGCCAGAACCGCCACGGTGCCCTTTCCCTCTCCGGCCGGAGAGGGGGAGGGCACTCGGTGTCGGGGCCGTGGCCGGCCCCGCGCATCGGATCACCGGACACCGTCCGCCCGACGGGGACGGCCGGGCACGGCCCGGGTCGTCAGAGTTTGCTGCCGCCGGTGGCGTCGATGTACTGACCGGTGATCCACCGGGAGTCGTCGGACGCCAGAAACGCGACGATGTCGGCGATGTCGTCGGGGCGGCCGATCCGGTCGAAGGCCGAGAGTGCGGCGATCGCGTTCCGCGCCTCCTCGGTGGCGCGCCGGGAGGCGTTCATCTCCGTCTCGACGAACCCCGGTGCCACGGCGTTCACCGTGATGCCGCGGGGGCCCAGTTCCTCCGCCAGGGTGCGGGTCAGGGAGTCGACCGCCCCCTTGCTCATCGAGTACGCGAGGGTCCGCGGCAGCGCCCTCCTGCTCGCGGCGGAGGAGATGTTGACGATGCGGCCGCCCTCCCCCATCCGCTTCAGCGTCTCCTGGATGACGAAGAGGGGAGCCCGGGTGTTGACCGCGATCAGCCGGTCGAAGTCCTCGGCCCGCAGATCCTCGATGCGCGCGGAGATGCTGACGGCGGCGTTGTTGACCAGGATGTCGATCCCCGGCCCGGCCCCCTGCTCGCGGGCGCCGGCGTCGAAGGCGTCGAACAGGGCCCGGACGTCTCCGTCGGCGCCGAGCTCGGCGCGTACCGGGAAGCAGTGTCCACCGTCGTCGCGGATGCCGGCGACGGTCCGCGCGGCGGCCTCCTCGTTGCTCGCGTAGTGGACGGCGACGAGTGCGCCGTCCGCGGCGAGGCGCCTGGCGATCCCGCGTCCGATGCCGCGGCTCGCGCCGGTCACCAGCGCCGTCCTGCCCTTGAGGGATCCCATGCGCGCCCAGCTCCGTCCACCCGGCGGCCGGTCCGCCGGTTCCTGGAACCGTACAGGGAGCCTCGGAAGGGTGATCACCGAGGTGGAACGGCTGAGCGGAAGGGGTGGCGAGGACCCGACGGCGGCGGGCGTCGAACCCGCCTTCGGACGGCAGGTGCCGGTCCGTCACATGCCCCACCGGTCACGGGAGTCAGGGCCCGCGAGCAGGGGTAACATACCGGCGCGCCTGTTTCGCGCCGGCCCTCCTCACGAGACGCGCCGCGCGGCAGGGGGACCGGGCGGACGGACCGAAGGAGTCGGGCATGGCGCAGCAGGAGCGGGCCATCAGAACGCGCTACACCGTGCTGGAGGCCGCTGCGGCGGTGTTCGCGTCGAACGGGTACGAAGCGTCCACCATCAGCGAGATCATGTCCCTGGCCGGAGTCACCAAAGGCGCCCTGTACTTCCACTTCTCCGGCAAGGAGGCGCTGGCGCACGCGGTGCTCCAGCACGCGGTCATCATCAAGCCGGACAACCCGGTGAAGATGCAGGCCATCGTGGATCTGGGCCTGCTCCTCGCGTACCGGCTGCCCCGCGAGCCGTTACTCCAGGGTGCGGCACGACTGGCCGCCGACCAGAACGCCCGGCCGTTCTTCGGCGGACCGTGGCCGCAGTGGCGGGACGTCATCGCGACCCTGCTGACCGAAGGCCGCTCCCAGGGCGAGGTGTTCGAGCACATCGACCCGATGGAGACCGCGAACGTGCTGGTGGGCGCGTTCACCGGATTACAGCTCGTCTCCACCACCGTGGACAGGCCGGACAGCCTGCTCCTCCTCGCCTCCGACCTCTATCGGCTGGTCCTGCCCGGCATCGCGGTGCCGGGAGTGCTGCGGGTGCTGTCCACCGATCCGGACCGCGCCCACCACGTGTTCGACGAGCTGGGGCGGCCCAGCTGGGACCTCTCGGTGACGTTCGATAACGTGCCAGGTGCCTCGTTCCCGGCGCTGACCGGGCGGATGGGCGCTTCTGTTCCCCCGTCGAAACGGTGACACGCATGCACGCGATCCACGTCCACAGATCCGGTGGCCCCGAGGTGCTGGAGTACGCGGAGGTGCCCGACCCCGTCCCCGCGGAGGGACGGGTGCTGCTCGACGTCGAGGCGGCCGGTGTGAACTTCGTGGACACCATGGTCACCGACGGCACGTACCCGGCCCCGGGCGGCCACCCGTTCATCCCCGGTACGGAGGTCGTCGGACGCGCCGAGGACGGCCGGCGGGTTCTGGCGAAGGTGCGGTCCGGCTACGCGGAGCGCGTGAGCGCGGATCCGGCCACCATGATCGGCCTTCCCGAGGAACTCGACGCCGGGCAGGCGCTGGCGCTGCTGACACAGGGACTCACCGCCTGGCACCTGCTGAAGTCGGCCGCACGGCTGGTGCCGGGCGAGAGCGTGGTGGTGCACGCGGCCGCCGGCGGCGTGGGCAATCTGCTGGTGCAGCTGGCCCGGGAGTTCGGCGCCGGCCGTGTGGTGGCGGTGGCCTCGACGTCCGAGAAACGTGCCGCCGCCCTGAAGGCGGGTGCGGACGAGGCGGTCGAGTACCCGCTCGCCGGGAAGGCGGACATCGTGCTGGACGCCTCCGGGGGCGCGCTCTTCGACCAGGGGCTGGCCTCGCTCGCGGAACACGGCAGGATCGTCACCTACGGCAACGCCTCCAGGTCCGCGCCGGCGGCGTTGGACACGGGCCGGCTCCTGATGCTGAACGCGTCGGTGACCGGGTTTCAGCTGGGCAGGTCGCTCTCCCGTCCGGGCGCCTTCTCGACGGCGCTCGGCGAGCTTCTCGACCTGACGCTGCGGGGTCGGCTGACTCCCCTCACCGGGGGCGTCCGTCCGCTGGCCGAGGCCGGGCGGGCGCACGAGGACCTGCTCGCACGCCGCACCGTGGGAAAACTGGTACTGCGGCCCTGAGCCGGAGCGCACGCGGGCCCCGGCGTACGCGACCCGGCGTACGGGACGCGTACGGCCCGGGGGTCGGTGCCGTACCGGCTGCGGGCGAGGCTCCTCCGGCCCGTCGGCGCCACGGGGATTCACGCCAATTCCTGGCTCCCCGAGCATCACATGTCGGCCGTTTTTGATTGCTTCCGCACAAGAGGAGAAGGCGCGCCCCCGGGGGAGGCAGGATGACCCCGTGATGGGCAACCCACCCGCCGTCACGACCAGTTTCATCGGCAGAAGCGGTGAGCTGGCCCGGACCGAGCGGGCACTGGACGAACACCGGCTGGTCACTCTCACGGGCCCCGGCGGCATAGGCAAGAGCCGGCTCGCGCTCCATGTCGCGGACCGAATAGCTGCTCGTTTCTCCGGCGGTGTCTGCTGGGCCGATCTCTCGCACCTGCACGGTGACGCGTCGCTGACGACCGCCGTCTGCGACGCGGTCGGTCTGCTGGACCACAGTCGGCGCCGTCCGGTGGAGGCGCTGAGCGAATGGCTGGCGGATCAGCGGCTGCTGCTCGTCCTGGACTGCTGCGAAAGGGTCCTGACGGCCTGCCGGGATCTGGTGGAGCGGCTGCTCGCCGCGGCACCCGGGCTCACCGTGCTCGCCACCAGCCGGGAGCCCTTGGACGTGGCGGGCGAGTACGTCGTGGCGGTGCCGCCGCTGGCCACCGGAAGCGACGCCCAGCGCCTCTTCCGTGAGCGGGCCGCGCTCACCGCCCCGGCCCGGCAACTCGACGCGCCGCGGCCGGCGGCGGCCGTGGCAGAGATCTGCCGGCGCCTGGAGGGCATTCCGCTCGCCGTGGAACTCGCCTGTGCCCGGTTGCGGGAGTCCGAGGCGGAGGATCTTCTCGAGCTGCTCACCTCCCGGCTCGACTCGCTCGTGGACGACACGACCTGGCCCCGGCGTCACCGGGCGCTGCGGACGACGATCGGCTGGAGCCACGAACTGTGCGCGCCGCTCGAACGGCTGCTGTGGGCCCGGCTCTCCGTCTTCCACGGGGGGATCCGGCTGGCGGACGCGCAGGCGATCTGCTCCGGGGGGCCGCTCACACCGGACGAGGTGGCGCGCGGCCTGGAGAGGCTCGCCGCGCAGTCGGTGCTGCAGCGGGACGGCGCCGGCTACCGCATGCTCGACACGCTGCGCGAGTACGGTGCCATGTGGCTGCGGGAACTGGCGGAGGACGGGGTGCTGGCCGACCGGCACGCCGCGCACTTCGCCGAGGTCACGGACAAGTCGCACCGGGGGTGGCTGGGCCCCCGCCAGCTCGCGCACTACCGGCGTATGGACGAGAGTCACACGGATCTGTCAGCCGCTCTGGACCACCTCCTGGTGGC
Organism: Streptomyces sp. NPDC008125; assembly: GCF_042957125.1. Lineage (NCBI taxonomy): Bacteria > Bacillati > Actinomycetota > Actinomycetes > Kitasatosporales > Streptomycetaceae > Streptomyces > Streptomyces sp. NPDC008125. The sequence goes on along the minus strand of NZ_JBIBHR010000005.1, from coordinate 236,995 downwards.
CTCCCCCGCACTGGCCCTGCGCATGGCGGGTCAGGCCGGGCTGTTCTGGAGCTGCTGCGGCCATCTCCACCAGGCGCGCTCCTATCTGGAGCGGGTCCTCGCCCTGCACCCGGGCGGTGGCAGGGACCGGACCCGGGCCCTGTGGGCCCTCGGTGTCACTCTCACTCTCCAGGGGGACCACGGGGCGGCGGCCGAGGTCGGGGAGGAGTGCGCCCGTTGCGCTCGGGAGGACGCGGATGCCGAATCGATCCTCTCCGCCGCGCACACGGTGAGCTTCAACCACCTCATGGCGGGCCGTCCGCAGGCGGCGCTGGCGGTGAGCGACGGCGCGCTGCGGGAACTGCCGGTGGAACCCGCCGTCGCGCCGTCCGTCCTGCGCTGCCGGGTGATACGCCTGTTCGCGCTGACGGCCCAGGGCCGGCTGGAGGAGGCGTACGGGGACGCCGTCGGACTCCAGCGGATCAGTCGGGAGTACGGGGACCGCTGGGCGCGCGGCTACGCGGACCACCAACTGGCGCTCATACACATGATGCACGGCCGGCCGCGGGACGCGGAGACCCATGCCCGCGCCATGCTCACCAGCAAGCACCAGCTCCAGGACAGTCTCGGGATCGCCCTCGCGCTGGACCTGCTCGCCGGTGCCATCGCCGCCCAGGGCGACGGCGTGGGCGCGGCGCGCACCCTGGGGACGGGGCAGACTTTCTGGCGGATGGTCGGCCACCCGCACCGCGGCACTCCGGAGCTGGGCGCGATCCGTGACCGGTGGGAGCGCCTCGCCCGCGAGGCCGCGGGGCACTCGGCGTACGAGTCGGCCTACGACCGGGCGCTCAGGGACACCGCGGAGCACGGTTTGGCCCACGCGCTGCGCCCCGAGCGGCGTCAGGCCTGACCTGCCCCGACGCCCGGGGGCGTCGATCGGTCCTGAACCGTGCGGAGAAACACCGATTCGGTGGTGTGCACGGATGGCACACCACCGAATCGGAGGTAACGGCCGGGGAATCAGTTCTCCTCGGTCTCCTCGGTCACTTCACCGACGATCGTCCCCTTGGCGGCGTCGATCTCGAAGTCGGTCTGGTTCCAGTCGGAATCGACGACGTCGACCTGCCAGACGAGGACGTCGTCGTCGTTCTCGTCCAGCCCGAGCGAGGTCACCCAGCCCTTCTGCTTGTCGGTGGCCGTCTTCGCCGCCTGCTCCGGTGTCTGGGTGGCCTTGCCGATCATCCCGGCCAGCTGGCTCTTGTCGTCGGCGGACTGGTCGTCGTCCTCGGTGGTGCCGAGGACCTTGCCGGTGACCGCGTTGATCCGGACGCTGTGTGCGGTACCGTCCTTCTCCGCGACCTTGGCGACCCACTCCGGATCGCCGGCGCTGCCCGTAGGGCTCGGGCTGCCCGTGGGACTCGGGCTGCCGGTCGGGCTCGGGCTGCTCGTCGGGCTCGGGCTCCCGGTCGGGCTGGGACTGGGGCTGGCGTCCTCGTCCTCGTCGTCGTCGAGCCCGCCGAGCTCCAGGTCGACCAGCTTGCTGCCGGAGACCGCGTCCACCGCGGTCTTGGCCGCCTTGTCGAAGGTGATCTTCGTGGCGTCGAGCACGTCCCTGCGCTTCTGCTGCTCCTGCGTCAGCTTGGTCGCGGACGGGCTGGGAGAGGCCGGCGTGGTGGTGGCCTGGTGCGGTACGACCTTCGCGGCCTCCGAAGTCGCCGACGCCGACACGGAGTCACCGTCCGATCCGCAGCCCGTGACCATCGCCGAGGCGAGGACGGCGCACACGACGGCGCCGACCGCGCGGAGAGTGCGGGCACGCGAGGAGGCACGGTTCGTCTGTGGGGGATCTAGTCTCATGTGCGCATGCCTAGCCCGGGCGGCGATCAGTCATGTTGTGCCCCGGCACCGAGTCACCCGATCGACCGGACCGCTCCGCCCGTTGGGCTCGTCCGCCGTCGTCCCGGACAATGGCGTCGCGGTGCCGTCGGCCGCCGGACGCCCGCCGCGCGGCCGAACCTGCCCTTCCCTTGACCGGGCGCGGAGGGCGACGCTGGGAAACAATGGAATCCAAGGGGTCCGGCGTCCGTCGTGCCCGATCGGGAGGCCCACATGGACTATCCGGAACGTTTTGAGCTGATCTTCCAGACACTCGGCGCGGAGGACGACGTCGTCGTCGTCCGGATGACCGAGCGTGCGGGGGCGGGAGGACATCCCGTGTACGAGGACGAGACCGGCATCGTCCGCGCCGAGATCAGCGCCAGGGGCGAGGTACGGATGCTGGCCAGCGGCGGCCACCAGGTGCCCGGCGCTCCTCTGCTGGCGCGCCCCCTGAGCTCCGAGGCGCCTCCCGCGGAGTGAGAATGGGGGGGATGAGCGAAGTATGGGATCCGGCCGCCCCGGGTGTTCTGCGGCTGCCCTCGGGGCGCCTCGTGCGCGGCCGGGGACTGCGTCGTCCGCTGCCCGAGGGACCTGTCCCGGAGTTCTCGGTGCGACTGCTGGGCCGTGAACCCGAACCGGTGGCGTGGGAATCGCGCTGGCTGCGATGGCCCGACTTCCGCCTCCCGGCCGACCACGGGGCGGCCCAGACCCTGCTGGACGAGGTGTGGGCCCGCGCCGCAGGTGAGCGGGTGGAGGTCGCGTGCGCGGGCGGCCGGGGGCGTACGGGCACGGCCCTGGCGTGCCTGGCGGTGCTTGACGGGGTGCGCCCGGACGAGGCGGTCGGCTTCGTGCGGGAGCACTACCACCCGGGCGCGGTGGAAACCCCGTGGCAGCGGCGCTACGTCCTGCGCTTCGGGGACCGCTCCGCCTGAGGGCCGTCGGTGCCGCCTGCCCTCCACCGGCGTCGCACCGCCAGGAGCGGGAGCGCGCCGGTGAGGGCGAGGGCATCGGGGACGGCCGCCGATTCGATGCCAGGCCGGCTGAACGTCGCCGGGATCGGCAGGGTCGCCCAGCGGCCTACCGGCCAGGCGACCACGACGGCCCGTCCGACCACCTCGTCCTCGGGGACCATGCCCCCGTTCTTGTCGTGCTGGTGGTAGCGGGAGTCGGCGGAGGCCTGACGGTGGTCGCCCATCACCCAGATCTTTCCGTCGGGGACCGTCACCTTGAACTCACCGTCCCCGCCCGGGCTGCACGCGGTGTTGCCGGGGTAGACGTACGGCTCGTCCAGCGCCGTGCCGTTGAGCCGGAGCGGGCCGGTGCCGGAGCACTCGACGGTGTCTCCGCCCACCCCGATCACCCGCTTGATCAGGTCCTTCTCCTCTGCCGACGGCATCAGCCCGACGAAGGTCAGCGCCTGCTGGACGACATTGGGCTGCTGGGCTTCGACGCCCGTCAGCCAGCCGTCGGGGTCGTGGAAGACGACGACCTCGCCCCGCTCGGGCTCCGAGCCGAACCACGGGGTCAGCTTGTCGACAAGGACCCTGTCCCCTTCCTGCAGGGTGTTCTGCATGGACGCGGAGGGGATGGAGAACGCCTGCACCAGGAAGGTCTTGATGAGCAACGCGAGGCAGAGCGCGACCACGACGAGCAGGGGAATCTCCACCCAGAGGGGACGCTGCTTCTCCGGCCCCGCCCGCCTTCCCGGCTTCCTCCGCAACACGTCCGCCCCTGTCATCGCACCGCTCCTCGACCACGCTCACCCTCCGTACCCGCTCGGTACGGTTGCGTGAGCGACTCTAGTGCCGCGACGGTACTGGCCTCGCCGGTCGCGGCACTGGGCGGTCGGGCGCTTCTACGCGATGGAGGGTGGCGCGGGGGCGGGCGCGCCCCGCGGTGGGGGAACCATCGCGCCCGCGCCGGCGCGCACGGCCTCGACCACGCTCTGATGGAAGGTGCGGCTCTCCTCTTCGGAGAAGCACGGAACGGGGCTGCCCGCCATGGTGAACCAATCGGAGGATCCGCTGAACTGCACGGCCACGGCCGCCTGCTCGTCCGACCACGTCGTGTGCACGGTCAGATCCCCGGTCACGATGCCCACCTCGGCGGTGCTCACTCCGCCGGCTCCCGCGAAGACGCCACTGGTTGTCCACGATGCCCAGTTCATGACGTCTCGCCTTTCGACAATGCCAAGCCTGCCTACTGGCTGCTTTCGAGTATGGCACCGCCATCCCGAGCTCGCACCGGTGTGCGACGCCGGGACTGTGCACACCTCTGACCTGGTCTTTATGCCGTGCGGTCGATCGATCATCCGCGATGTGCACGCGCGAGCGCTCCGCGCACGAAGGCGGCCTGTCCGGCGTGCTGGAGGTCGTCGGCCACCACGCTGACAAGACGGACGCCGAGGGTCACGGGCGGGGACCACGCCTCGTCGACGACCCGGTCCAGCGCCTTGCCGGTGAGTCCGCCGACGAAGGCCAGGGTGCGTTCGTGGACGGCGTCGTGGTAGCCGAGCAGCAGGTCGGCCGAGGCGACCCGCACGGCGCCGACTTCCTTGCCGGTGTGTCCGTACCCCGTCTCGGCTCGGTCGAACGGGAGATCGAACCGGTCGGCCCACCCGTCGGTGAACCAGACCTGTTCGCCGCCGGAGGCGTCCGCGACATGGTCGTCCTGGACCCGGGTCAAGTGCCAAACGAGCCAAGCGATGGAGTTGGCCCCCTCATCGGTCCGGGCGTTGAGTTCGTCGGCGGAGAGCCCTTCGGCGGCAGCGTGCACCGCTTCCCGCACCCGGCCGAAGGCATCGGTGAGCAGATCTGATGTGTTCATCCGTCCACTCTGACAAGCGAGCCGCCCGGCCGCACCACCACCGGGCCCCGCTCGTCGAACGGAAGGACGGCGGGCACCCCGTCGATCGGTGCGTTGACGGCAGAAGACGTCGACGCACCGATCGGCGACCGGGAAGGCGTACGGCCCTCAGGAGGCTCCGGGTGTGCCGAAGGTGACGGTGACCTTCGTGAACCCGAGCGAGGTGAGCAGACCTTTGAGCATGTTGGCGGTGTTCTTCTCGGCCCTCCCGGTGAGGCCGCTCTCCTTCGCCGCCTCCGCGATGTGCTGGGCCGCGAGCTTGTTGACCGCCTGCTCGCTGCCCGGGTTGTCGGAGAAGAAGTCGCCGAGGCGGTCGAGCAGGCCGCGTTGCTTGGAGACCGAGTAGGAACGGTCGGGGTCGAGGGCGGGCTTGCCGAGGACCGCGTGCGGCAGGGTGAGGGTGGCCTCCGTACGGTCGTCGTTGACGACGACCCCGTTCTCGGCGACCTTGCCGAGATTCACGGAGGCGCCGACGGTACCGGCGCCGACATAGAGGGTGCGTGTACCCCGGATCGCGTCGGGGAGGAACTTGGCGTCCTTCTCGAGGTCCACGACGACCTGGAAGTTGCCGGAGGCCGCTTCGTAGGCGCTCATGTCCTGGATCGACTTGAGCACGGCGGGCCCGGACCGGTCGTTGGTCTTCTCACCGAAGAGGTCGCCCAGGCCCGGCACGAGGCTGAGCCGGGTGCCGGCGAAGAGGAGGGCCAGCACCACGGCGCAGATGCCGAGAGGTTTGACCCATCCCCGCTTCTTCGCGGCCGGGCGGGCGGCGGGCCCGTCGCCGTGCCGCTCGGAGCTGTCTGGTTCGGTACCGGTGGACGTCATACCGCTCGTCTGACCCGTACGCGCCGGTTCAGTCCACCCACGCGCCCCCAACTCGCGCTGTTCCGGGAAGAATCGGGTGGGCTTCAGTCGCCGGTCACACCGTCCAGCCGCTCCCGCAGCAGGTCGGCGTGGCCGGCGTGGCGGGCGTACTCCGCGATGAGGTGGACGTGGATCAGCCGAAGTGAGTACGTCTCCCCACGATGGACGAAGGTGTCGTCGAGCGAAGCGTCGGCGACCGTCTCGTCCGCCAGCCGGATCTCCTCCAGCAGCCGTGCGTAGTCGTCCTGGGCGCGCTCGGGAACGAGGTCCTCGAAGTCCGCGTCCTTGCCCTTGGCCGGGTCGTACATCGGAGGCAGGTCCTGGCCGGCGAACCGCTCACGAAACCAGATGCGTTCCACCTTGGCCATGTGCCGCACGAGGCCGAGCAGGCTGAGATTGGAGGGTTCGGTGGTCTGCCGCGCCAGTTGCTCGCCGGTCAGCCCGGCGCACTTGCGCAGCAGGCCGGCGCGGTAGGAATGGAGGAACGCGGTCAGGGTCTCGCGCTCCGGGGCGTTCAGGGCGTCGGGGGTGGTTTCCGGATCAGGTGCTGTCCATGTCATCGGGAGATCATGCCCGAGGCCGACCCGGACCGCGACCTCGTTTTCCGACGGTCACCGGAGCAACCGGTAGGTGCCCGAAGGCTCGTCGCCGTGGGGGGCGGTCGACCAGGTGACGCTGCTCGCGAGGCCGACCACGAGGAAGAGGACGACGAACATCCCGTCGGCCCGGCTCAGGACCAGCGGGCGGGTGGCGGAGCCGGTGCCGTACGGGACGACCTGAAGGCCGTCGTCGCCGAAGAGGCCCTTGGGGTAGGCGGGGGTGAGCATCGACGCGTAGGCCTCGAACCGCATCTGGTAGCGCAGGGTGGCGGCGGTGGCTTCGAACAGGGGCTTGGGCATGCGGCCGAGGATCAGGGTGACCAGCCACCACACGAAGCCCAGGGCGAACCAGCCGGTGACGGCGAGGGACTGGACGACCAGCGCGGGAATCATCAGGAGCAGCCGGAAGAGGACGGCGAGCCGGTTGAGATCGGTGGGGCGCACCTCGACGCGTACGGGGTAGTCCCCCGGCGGGCTGAAGGAGAAGGGCGGACAGCGGTCCACCAGCAGCATCTCGTTGGCGAGGACGCGTGTCTGGTAGCCGAGTCGCCCGGCGAGGAAGCGGAAGACGGGCTCGGGCAGGCGGCCGAGGACGAGCGCCGAGAACCAGCCGACGACGACCATGACCGCCGCCGCTATCGAGAGGAAGAAAAGGACCACGAAGTGCGGGAGGAGAAGCAGGGACCGGAGCAGTACGGTGAGCCGGCGCTGCCGCACGGGCTCCACGACGTCCAGGACGGGCTGGAACTCCGGCACTCCGGGTGAGACGTGGCCCGGGCTCCACTGGCCGTCGGCCATACGGCTCCTCCTCGGCGGGTACCCGGCGCGCCTCCGGCGCGGTGGACGTCACCGCCAACCTGACGCGGCGCACCCGTCGGAGCAATCCGCCGGGGTCCGAACGGGTGTCCCCGACGGGCCAGGGGCGGGCCCGCCGGGGGGTGGAACGGCGGAGGTGCGGGGCGTCCCGTTCAACCCGCACCTCCGCCTGCTCTTGATCGCTCACTCCAGGAGGTCGGAATTGGCTCCCGGCGCGAGTGCGATGCCGGCCTGAGCCCAGAACCGGTGGCAGGTGAAGACGGGGATGTCGACGCGGGCCAGTCGGCACGGGTTCCGGGGACCGCGATGCCCGCGTCGTCCTGGTAGTGGCCCCTCGTACCGTCGAAGCGCCCGTGGGCGACCGTCCTGGCGTCGGCGTCGGCGGACTTGGCGGCACGGTAGGGGGGCGTCCGGGCGCAGCCCGAGCCCCAGTCGTGGGTCCTGCGGTCCACACCGCACTGGACGGAGGCCGCCTGGGCCTGGGTCCCGGCCACTGCGGTCGTCCCCGGGGGGAGGAGGAGATCCGTTGCGAGCGCGGTCCACGGCCCGCGTGATCGCGCTCCGCTTTTCGGGGGTTTCCCGGATCTCATCGATGCCCGCGCACTTCGTGGGCGTCCCGGTGGCACGCGCGGTTTCCTCCTCGCGACTCTCATGTTCCTGGGGGTGTGCACTGGGTGTGCGGAGACTGAGCACAAGAATTGAACGGGTGGGAGCGCTCCCAGCATGCGGAGAGGGAAATTCGGAGTCAAGAGACTCGAAGAGTCGAATAAATTCGATTGCCGGAGGCCAGAACCTCCCTGCCCACCGACATCAGTTGACGCTCTGGCGTCATGGCCGGCCAGTGGGAGGGGTTCCATCAGTCGGCGTGCCGTAGGGGCACGCCCGGTCGGCAGGGGCCGGGCAGGCGCCTTCCTCCGCTTTCCGTTCACATGCGGTACGCGTTCCGCCTGCTCCTCGGAGCAGTTCCCGCCACGACCGGCCTCGCCGCCGCTCCCGTGGCTCGTCCCTTCGGGGACGCCTCCTCCGCGCGATGGGCCGCTCCGCCACCGGCCTACGGAAGGAGGGTTTCGGGGCACGCGTCGGACCAAGGGCCTGCCGGGAAATGATCTGCGGGTTCTGCCACCTGCGCTCGCAGGTCAGCGCGCTGTTGGCCCACATGTTGTTCTCCGGCAAGCCCTTGGGCAACGCGGTTCACTCGAAGGCTCGTTGAGACCTTGCGTTCGTCCCCCGGGGAGTATGGGCGGTGACGGGCCGACGCCCGGTCGCGCGCCGGCCGGACCGTCACCGACGAGTACCGGAACGATTCGCCCGCGGCGGCCGCGAGCGTCCCGGCCTGCTGGCGAACCCGTAACAAACGATCCGCGAAACGCGTAAACCCCTGCGCCGACGCCGTCCACGAACGCGTCCGGCGGGACGAAGACCACGGCGTGCGCCGGGCGGCGGAATACCGCCGGAGCCGAGGCCGGCGCTCCGTCGATCCGGTCGGCCGCGCCCCGCGCGCGCCACCGGACGGAAACGAGAATGCCGGAAGACGGAATCCGGGCGATACGGCCCGGACTTCGGTCACTGGCCGGCCCTGCCTCTCCGGACGTGTGGGCGCACCGCCTGCGAACAGCCCGACAGGCCCCTGCGGCCCGCCATCGGGCCTCGCGCACCGCCGTCACGCGCTCCGTCCTCAGGGCCCGGCCCACTGCCCCCGTGGGGGTCGGGGAGTTGACGGATGCGGCACAGCGGTACGGCGCGGGCCGGACCGGGCGAGGGGCCCGGCCCGGCCCGTGACCACGACAACCCGGCTCCGCGGTACCTCGGGGACCGCGGTCTCCGCCGACCGGGAGGCCCTGCCGCCCCGGTCAGCGGTTGCGGAGCCTCTCCAGCAGGGTGCGCCCGCCCCCGGGCCGCACCGCCCCGGCGCCCCCGACGGCCTCGGCCGATGCCTTCCCGGGGTGCTTGCCCGCGACGACGGACGCCTTCCCGGAGCTCTTGTCCGTGGCGACGGACGCCTTCCCGGCGCTTTTGTCCGTGGCGACGGCCGGAGCCTTCGCCGGGCGCCGGGTCCCGTCGGCGGCTCGCGCCTTCGGTGTGGTCCGGGACACGCCGGCCCTCGCCGACGCACCGGCCACCCTCGCCCTGAACCCCTTGACGTCACCCGCGCGTGCGGCGGCCGGCCTGCCGGGCGCGTCCTCGGCGACCGGAGCGGACGCCGGGGCAGGCTCGGTCCGGACGGTCACGAAGGAGTGGTAGTGATGGCTGATCCGACGCCCCACGACCAGATAGCCGAGCAGGGCACCGGTGGTGTTGAGGATGACGTCGTCGATGTCGAAGGCGCGCCCCTGCACGACCGCCCCCTGGGCCAGTTCCACGACCACCATGACCACGACGGTGAGGAGGACCATGCGGAGCATCCGGAGGCGGCGCGGTACGAGAATCGGCAGCAGCACCCCGAAGGGGGCGCCGAGCAGGATGTTTCCGCCCGCCTGCTTGCAGGCCGCGAGGAAGGTGTAGTCCTCGGCGTACTGCCGGAGTGAGCGGCCGGGCGTCATGTTGGAATGGGCGATCCCGGCCGACGCGGGTGACGGGGTGAGCGTCACTTTCGCCAGGACGACGGAGAAGGCGACGAGGCCGACGAAGGCCACCACCAGAATGCCGGCGCGCAGCAGCGTGTGCGCCCAATTCCTCTTCCGCACAGTGCGGTTCGCGTCAGCGGTCATGGCCCTCGGATGCCCCCGCCAAGCCAGGTCACACCACGATCCGGCCCCTGGTCCGAGGAACTTCGCCCCGTGCGACGCCCCACCCCGGGGCGCACACGCCGGGGCGCACGACGACGGCCGCACGGCGCCTGCGACGATGGCGCCCATGAGTTCATCGAAGAGGGACGAACTGCTGGCCGACGCCGTACGGCTGCGTACGGAGGGCCGCAGGGAAGAGGCCAGGGAACGCCTGCTCGCCCTGACGGCGCGGTTCCCGCAGGACGCGGAGGTCGCCTACCAGACGGCCTGGGCGCACGACGCCCTCGGCCTGGAGGCCGAGGCGGTGGCCTACTACGAGCGCAGCCTGTCGGTCGGTCGCCTCGGCGAGGAGGACCGGCGCGGCGCGCTCGTCGGCCTCGGCAGCACCTACCGGGTGCTCGGCAGATACGGGCAGGCCGTCGAGACGCTCCGTCAGGGAGTGGCGGAGTTCCCCGACGACGGGGCGCTGCACACGTTCCTGGCGATGGCGTTGTACAACACCGGTGAACACCACGAGGCGATGGGCCTGCTGCTGCGGCTCGTCGCGTCGACCAGCGAGGACCCGTACGTGCGGCAGTACCGCGCCGCCATCGAGCACTACGCGACCGGTCTCGACGGGACGGTGTGACCCGGCCCCAGGGGTTTTCCGGAACGCCGCTTCCGCACTCCCCGCGGGACGCCGCTTCCGCCGGGCCGTCGCCGGGGCTGCCGCGCGGACAGCCGGTGCTCCCCGAACGGCCGGTTCGCGTACTCCCGAAGGTCATCCACGCCTCCTATCGTGCCCCTTGTTGACGCGTCCGCATCAACTTCGAGACCGTGGGTGAGGGTGAGGGTCCATGAAGCAGGGATGGCGCCGGTGGGTGACGGCCGCCGCGGCCGGAGTGTTCTGCGTGGCGGTCTCGGCCGGCAGCGCACAGTCCGCCACCGGCCAGGGCGGCAGCTCGTACGGAGCGACGACGGGCGTCGGGGTGCACAACGCGTACGAGAAGTCGACGTTCACCTACTTCGCCGACGCGCTCGACTCCGGGGCGGCGATGCTCGAACTCGACGTGTGGACGAACGCGTTCGGCAGTTCGTGGCGGGTCTCCCACAGCAACCCGCTCGGCAACGACAACAACTGCGAGAACGCGGCGAGCGCCGCCGAGCTGCGCAGCAGGCCGCGCAACCAGAACCTCGCCGGCTGCCTCTCCGACATCCGCGCCTGGCACGACGCCCACCCGGGGCACCGGCCCATCGTGCTGAAGGTCGAGCTCAAGGACGGGTTTCTCGGCACGAGCGGCCGCGGCCCGGCCGAACTGGACGCGCTGCTCACGGCGAAGCTCGGCGACGCGCTCTACCGCCCGGCCGATCTCACGGGCTCGCACGCCACGCTCGACGAGGCCGTCACCTCCGGGGGCTGGCCCACGCGCGACGCGCTGGCGGGCCGTTTCCTGGTGGAGCTGATCCCCGGAACGGTCGAGGAGGGCAACCCGCTCGACACCCTCTGGACGGACCGCGAGTACGCCACGCGGCTGCGCGACCTCGCCGCCGCGGGCCGGCTGCGCGAGGCTTCGGCCTTCCCCGCCGTGCACACGGCGCAGGCCGGTGACCCCCGTACGCGATACAGCGACGCCTCCCTCCGCCCCTGGTTCGTGATATTCGACGGAGATGCCTCCGCGTACGCAGGCGGCTCCGTCGACACCTCCTGGTACGCCCGCCACCAGTACCTGGTGCTGATGACTGACGCGAACGCTGTGGCCCCCGCCATCGACGGCACCGACCCGACGCCCGCCGAGGCCCTGGGCCGGCTCACCCTTCTCGCGGGGCGGCACGCCAGCATCATCTCGGCGGACTGGCACGCACTGACCGACGTGCTGTCCACGGTGGTCCCGCGCGCGGCCGGCTGACCGTCCCCCGGGCCACACGGCCGTAAGCACCCCGGCAACTCGCCGGAGGGTGCGTACGGCCGCGTGGCGCGCGTCGCCCCGGCACGCGCGGGTGGCAGTTGGCGCGCGTCCTCCGGCACGCCCGGGTGCGAGGGTGCGCGGTCTCCCGCCGCCGCCGCGCCGAGAATGCCCGGGTGGCCTCTTCCTCCCCTCCCCCGCCCGGCCCTCCGGCCGGGGACGCCCCGGCCGGCCGCGTCGCCTGGGCCCAACTGCTGCTCTCGGGAGCCTCCGGAGCGGCCGACGCGTTCGTCTTCCTCTGCGCCGGGCAGGTCTTCGCGGGCGTGATGACCGGAAATCTCGTACTGCTGGGTGCTTCGGCGACGGGAGCGGGCGAGGAGGGCTCCGCGACGCACGTGGGCGCCGCGCTCGTGTCGTACGTGGCCGGGGCCGGGTGCGGCGCGTTGATGGCGCGGCGGTGGGGGTGGCCGGTGGCGGCTCTGCTCCTGGTCGAGGTGGTCCTGCTGGGCGCCGGGGCCACGGCGTGGGGGCTGGGGCTCGTCACCTCGGGAACGGAACGGAACGGGCTGGTCGCCGCCGTGGCGGTGGCCATGGGAGTCCAGGGGATGGTCCGGGCGACCCCGACCAACTACTTCACCGGCACGCTGACCTCGCTGACGGGACGGCTGGCGCTCGGTCGACCGGTCCGGGACGACATCCGGGTGTTCGGGCGGCTGGCCGCCGTGGTGGCCGGTGCCGCGCTGGCCGCCGCGGCGACACGGTGGTGGCCGCCGGGTGCCGCTTCCGTGGCGGTGTTCCCGGTCCTGGGGGCACTGGTCCTGGAGGCGGCCGGACACCGCTGGTACTCCAGCCGTAGACCGTGATCTTCATTCCTGAGGTAGCTGAGCGTCACAGTGGGCCACTGCGCACTTCAGGCCCAGCCGTAGAAGCGGCGCCCCTTGGCGCCGACGGACAGCTTGAGCCTCCCACCCGGCCCGGCCCGGTCGAGCAGGTGTTGCATGCCGTCCGGAGTGGCCTCCCCCCGCCCACTCGGCGGTTGTCCAACAGGTCTTGCGCGGCAGGTCCAAAAACAGCCCAAGTACCAACCTCCCTGTCGACGCCGGGGTTCAGCCCTGGCGAACCGGCCTGCGAACCGGCCCATCAGGTCCTCAAATGCCTCCTCCACCGGGCAGGGTCTACGCTGTGTCCCGCGGCCACCGCATGGTCTTGAGTGTTCACACACCGATGATCAACAGTGGTTGCACTCGTCTTCTAACGGGTTGGAGCGGGTGCGAAGTGTCGACATCGTCCGAGTTCCGTGGCTTCGATCTGATGTGGCGGGGCTACGACCGCCATCAGGTCGACCGCTGTCTCGGAACCCTGTCCGAAGTTGACTCGCCGGTCGGCCCGCCGCCGTTCCAGATCGTGGGGCGGGGCTATGACCGCCAACAGGTTGACGCACGCATCAAGGAACTTCTGGCGGACCGAGAGATCAGCAGCTAACCACCCGCGGCCCCACCAGGCAGTGCTGAGCGCCGCCTCGACCGGCGACATCACGATCTACGGCTCAGGGCGAGGAGCAGCAGACCCACCTACGAGCTCGCTCATCACAGGAACGTGAGATGACTACGCCACCGCGCCCGATCCCGTTGCTGGAGCAGTTCGACTTTGCGTACAAGCGCCTCGCCGCCGTCCGGTGGGTCAACCAGGAACTGCTGCACCACGGAACCGAGATCGCCCTGGTGCGCGCCCCGTACCGTGCGCGACAGCTCCGACGCGCCTCGGGGTGAGCCATCGCGTCATGCCCGCTGAAGGGCTTCTCGCCCTGCCCCAGGCCGGCGGGGAGACGGCCGCGGCCACCGGTGATCATCGTGAGTCGTGTCGGCAAACGAAGATCAGGCGGTGGCCGCAGACGGCCCGGGCAGGGTGGCTGCTGGTCTGCCGCAACCGCCGGCACGGGCTCCCCCGGGCAAGGGAAAGCCCCGGCCGGATCGGGGGAATCCGGCCGGGGCCGTTCATGAGGTGCGAGGGGCGGTCGCCTCTCGGCGGGTTGCTCCATGGGGCTTCAGCCGAACGATCTTCCCCATGGGCGAAAGGTGAGGCCCGGGGACACTGTCCCCCTCGCACCACGTATAGGTGAACGATAAACCGTTCGTGGGTGTTCCCGGACGCCGGCCTCCCCGGTGTGACCCGGGGCACGGGCCCGGCCGACCGCGACCGGCCCGGAGCGGCCGGGACCCGCTGTCCCGGCCCCGCCCGTCAGCGTCCGGCCGCGACGTCACCGTAGCGGCGACGGAAGCGGTCGATCCGCCCCGCCGTGTCCAGCACCCGACGCGTGCCCGTGTAGAACGGGTGGCTCGCCGACGAGGTCTCGACGTCGATCACCGGATAGGTCCGGCCGTCCTCCCACTCCACGCGCTCGGTCGCGTCGGCGGTCGAGCGGGTGAGGAAGGCGACGCCTGCGGCGCGGTCACGGAAGACGACGGAACGGGTGGTGGGGTGGATGTGCTGCTGCATGGAGGTGTTCCTTCCCGTGCGGTACGGCGGACGGTGCGGTTCGAAGGGTCCTGCGGTTCAGGGGCCCAGCGGGCCCCCGGCTCAGCGGGCTTCGCGGAAGACCACGTGGTGGCCGGCCACCGGGTCGAACTTCCGCAGTTCCAGCCGGTCCGGGTCGTTGCGCCGGTTCTTCCGCGTGACGTAGCTCTGCCCGGTCCCCGCCGTGGACCGGAGGGTGACGACCGGCCTGGATTCGCTGCGTGCCATGAATGCCTCCTCCGCTGGACGACGCCCTTTCCCTTGTCCGGGATGGGTGTCGTTTTCATTCTGGTCGGATAACACGAGCAACCCGGGCGGCATTCCCGCCCCTGGATACCCCACGGATCACCCTGCGGATCACCCCTTGGGCCCGTCCCCCGGGACGTCTCCGGAACCCGCCGGAATCGCAGTCCGCAGGCGCGGATCCTCCCCGATGCCCCTCGACGGACCATTTCACCTCAGACCAACTCCCCACCCCCGAAGGGACGTTCGAAGTACACTTCTTCGCGTCAGCCGCTGACATATGCCACGCGCAAGAACGCCACGAGTGTCGCCAAACCCCTTACGGGCTCCACTCCCCTGTGTCACAGTCATCCTCGGTTCCTCTCCCGTTCCTCCCCGAGAACCGGCAGCAGCGTCTGTATCGGAGTTCGAGATGCCGTCCCCCCTCTTCGCGGACCGCCCGGCGGTACGACCGTCCGAGCGGGACGCCGTCGACGCGATGATCAACCGCGCACGCCGACTGCGCGGAGACCTGGACTCGGTGTGCCGAGCCGCCGTGGTCATCGACGAGGACGACCCCCACCAGCGCTGGCAGCGCGCACTCTGCGAGCTCGCCGCCCACCACCTCGACGACCTCGGCGCCCGCCTCGGACAGCTCAGGGAGGGGTCGCCCGCGCCGGCCCCGGACACCGGTCCTGCCGAAGAGGAGCAGGGCGGCCCACTGTCCGGCAGGGCGGGCAGTGCCGAGTGGAACCTCCTCGACGACGGCGTCGAATGGTCCGCCGAGCTCTACGAGATCTTCGGCCGGGACGTGGACGCGGGTCCGCTCTCCCTGGACGAGCTGCCCACCGTCCTCGTCCCCGAGGACCAGCCCCTGCTCACCTCCATGGTGACCAACTGCCTGATCGACGGAAAGCCGATGGACGGCGAGTTCCGCATCCGCCGTCCGGACGGCAGGACGCGGACCCTCCACGCCATGGGCGAGCCGGTGCTGGACCCCGAGGGCCGCACCGTCTCCCTGTGGGCGGTCCTGCGCGACGTCAGCGCGCTGAGCGACAGCCGGCAGCTCGAAGTCCGCACCAGGGACTCCCTGCACCGGCAGGACGACATCGCGAGGACCGAGCGCCGGATCGCGGTCGAACTGCATCAGGCCGTGCTGCCCTCCCCGCACGACTCGCTGGGACCGGTGCGTGGCGGATCCGGCGCCGTCATGGACGTCGCCGCCCGTCTGCTGCCGTCACGGGCATGCGGCCCGACCACCGGCACGGACTGGTACGACGCCATGGCCCTGCCGGACGGCAGAACCCTGCTCACCATCGGCAGCCTCAGCGGGCGCGGCATTCCGGCGGCTTCCTCCATGGCCATGGTGCTGGGCGCGCTGCGGGGCATGGCGGTGGCGGGCGTCGAGCCCCGGGCACTGCTGACCCATCTGAACCAGCTGCTCCAGGCCTCGGTCCAGCCGACCCTGGGCAGCGCCCTGTGCGGGCTCTTCGATCCCTCCGCCAACCTCCTGACCTGGGCGCAGGCGGGACACCCCGCCCCTCTGCTGTTCCGCGGGGGCTCCGGTGCCCCGCTGCTCCCTCCCGACGGGGTGCTCCTGGGCGCCGTGCCGGGAATCGCCTACGGGCAGGAGACCGTACGGTTGCTTCCCGGCGACGTACTCCTGTTGCGCACCGACGGACCGGACCCGGCCGCGGCCCGTGGCGCGGCCCCCGAGAAGCTGCTCGGGCTGGCGCCACGCTTCTCCCGGTCCCTTACGGCAGCCGAATGCGTACAAACCGTCGCCGAGGGGTTCGGCGGGGAGGATCGCCCGGTCGAGGGATCCGTGCTGGTCGCCCGCATCGCCGGCTGACACCGGAAACCCGGCACGTACCCGACACGTGGCACCCTGCGCCTCGCGGGACAGCGTGGTGCCGCGCGGGACGAAACCCTTCGAGGCGTTCGGGCCGGTCGGTGCGGCTTCAGGCCTCGGTTCCCTTCTCCTTCTCGGGGGCGCGGGGCATCACGAGTTCGAGTTCCTCGCGCAGATCGCGGATCGCGGGGTCCTCGGCGTACGGAGCGGTGAGCCGGTACATCTGCTGCAGCCGGTCCCAGGTGCGGTGCGAGGAGGTCTCCCCCATCGACACCATGGCCCGCCGGGCGTAGGTGTTCCCCTGCTCCGGGTCACCGGCGATGAAGCACGCCGACGCGAGCGAGATGAAGTCGAACAGCTTGGAACGCTGACGCCCGTCGTTACGCATCCCGAGGGCCTTCTTGGCGTGCTGCTGCGCGAGGGCTGCCGCCGAGGGGTCGTGGTCGGCCAGCGTGCGGAACGCGAGCGCCTGCATGCCGTAGAGATCGGCCTCGTCGAACATCTGCATCCAGCCCGGCGCCTCCTCGTCGTTCCGGTCGGAGACGAACAGGTCCTCGGCCTCACCGAGGGAGCGGCGCATCGCCTGCCCGCGGCCCATCGACGCGTACGCCCAGGCGTCGATGGTGTGGAGCATGGCGCGGGTGCGCGGCAGCGCCTCCTCACCCGCCCCGGAGTGGGCGAGCTTCATCAGATCGAGTGCCTCGTCCGGACGCCCGAGGTGGACCATCTGGCGTGCCGCCCGCGACAGGGCCTCGCCGGCGCGTGGCCGGTCGCCGCCCTCGCGTGCCGCGTGCGCGGCGATGACGAAGTACTTCTGGGCGGTGGGTTCGAGGCCGACGTCGTGGGACATCCAGCCGGCGAGTACGGCGAGGTTGGCCGCGACGCCCCAAAGACGTTGCTGGAGGTCTGCGGGGTGACGGTACGCCAACAGGCCTCCAACCTCGTTGAGTTGGCCCACCACCGCCTTGCGCTGGAGTCCGCCGCCACGCTGGGCGTCCCACTTGCGGAAGATGTCGACCGCGTTCTCCAGGGCGGTGACCTCGGCGGAGCCGATGGGGGCGTTGTCGTACCGGTCGAACCCCGCGGGGTCCGCGTGGAAGGGGGTGCCGGTCCGGGGCGCGTCGGCCGCCGGGGTGGGATCGGAGTGCAGCCAGTCGCTCAGAGCACTGGTGAGGGTGGGGCCGGCGGCGAGCGCGACGCCCGCGCTCACCAGGCCGCGTCGGTTGAGCATGAGGTCCATTCCCGTGAATTCGGTGAGGACCGCCGCCGTCCGTTCGGGCGCCCACGGAACGTCGTCGGGATGCTCTTCCTTCCCTGTGACCCGCCGTTTTCCCATGCGCCCGCGTCGGCCGAACCCGAGGTCCTCGATGGTCACGACACGGCCGAGCCGCTCGGTGAACAGAGCCGCCAGCACCTCCGGCACGGGATCGCGCGGGGACTCCCCCATGTCGATCCAGCGCCTGACGCGCGAGGTGTCGGTCGCCAGTTGGGAGTGGCCCATGGCCGCTGCCTTCCGGTTCACCATCCTCGCGAGCTCGCCCTTCGACCATCCGGCCATGCCGAACAGATCGGAAAGACGGGTGTTGGGTTCTCCGGTCACGTCAAGCCCCCAGGTTCTCGGCTGAGTTGCACACTAACCCCGAGTCAGATGCGGCGCGCATATTCGCCACCCTTCGCCAGGGCACGCTATCTGCACTGCCACGGGCCCTGCGGTGTCAGGTAGGAGTGCGCCACCCCGCCCGGCAGCCCTCGGTACTCCCCAGGGTGCCGGACGGCCGCCGGCCGGGGTGGTGCACGCAACTTGTCGGCGCACGAAGGGATCTGTCCCGCCCATGTACACAGCATCGTCCTCCGTGTCCGCTCCGCCCCGGCCGCTCCGACCGAGGGGATCCGGAGGCGGACCGTACCTCGCCCCCCTCTCCGGCTCCCCGGCACCGGGCCTGGGCCGGGCTCGGCGGACGGCGGGCCCGGGCACCCAACCGCTCAGCGGGAGAATCGACTTGTCGGGTCCCCAGGGTGCGCAGGTCCGCATGGCCATCGCCTCCGTGCAGCGCATCTGCCCCGAATTCAACCCGGTCCAGGTTCTCCGGCGCAGCGGTCGCTCCGTGCTGATCGTGGGCATGACCGGACGGACGACCGCGGTGGCGAAGTGTTTACTCGACCACTCACCGGCCTGGACCGAACGGTTCAGGCACGAGATAGCGACCTACCGCTCGTTCGTCCGGCACCGCCCTCCCGTCAGGGTGCCCCGGCTGATCGCGGCCGACCCGGAGAACTGCACCCTGGTGATCGAGCGGATGCCCGGACGGGTCGCGGCGCTGACGCGCCACCCCCTGGAGGCACCTCCCCGCACGGATGTCCGCCAGGTGCTCGGTGCGATCCGCCGGGTCAACGAATGGCGGCCTCCGGCCGGTCTCTTCGACGCCCCGCTGGATTACGCGTCGCGGATCTCCCGCTACCACGAGCTGGGGCTCTTCACCGATCGCGACCTGGGCGACCTGCAGAAGCTGCTGCACGGTCTCGCGGTCGCGGGCGGCCGGCAGGGCATGGGCCAGTTCTGCCACGGGGACGCGCTGCTCTCCAACATCCTGCTGTCGCCCACCGGCCCGGTTCTCCTGGACTGGGAGCACGCGGGCTGGTACCTCCCGGGGTACGACCTGGCGACGCTCTGGACGGTGCTGGGCCAGGACGCGGTGGTGGCGCGCCGTGAGATCAGCAAGCTGGCGCAGGCGCGCGGCGCGGACGCGAGGGACGCGTTCCTGGTCAATCTGATGCTGGTGCTGACACGAGAGATCCGTACCTACGAGACCGCCGTCCAGCGGACCATGCGGGAGCCCGGCCCGGCGGGGGCGTCGCACGACCGCCCGGGCACCCTGTCGTCCGGCGAGGAGCAGCGGCTGCTGCTGCGCCGGCTGCACGACGACTGCGCCATGGCCCGCCGGGCCGTACGGGCGGCCGTCGGCACGCGCTGACCGCGGGGCGGGCCCGGGGGACGCCCGGCCCTGATCCGCCGGACGCCTCAAGGCGGGGGCGCGCTCGCGGGAGGTGCCGACACACCGGCCCGCGGGCGCGCGCTCCGGTCCGGACGGGACGTCCGCCCGGACCGGAGCGCGCCGTCAGTCGGCGCGGACCACGTCCACGTCGGTCGCCTTCACGAACCCGACCCGGTGCCCGATCTGGACGGTCAGGTACTTCTGTCCGCCGGCGAAGTACGTGTGGTCGTACGGGGTCGAGGCGTCGATGGTCGGCGCGTAGTAGTAGCCCGTCGGGGCCTCGCCGCCGCCCGGGAACGCCTGCCCCGCCTTGATGGTGTAGACGAGCGGGGAGCCGGTGCGGGGCGTGAAGCCGGCCGGGTAGTCGGCCGCGTCCGGGTAGGCGACGCCGTAGACGGGGACCTCGGTCCGGCCCGCCTTCGGCCGGACGACGGTGCCCTTCGTGGGAACGGTGACACGTGTACCGGCGGGAGTGCTGAGCCATGCCTTCCGGCCGTACCACCAGATCGCCGTCCAGCCGGGTACCCGCTCGGCGACGACGGCCTGCTGGCCGGCGCTGATCTTGCTGCCCCAGTCGGCGGCGCAGTCGGTGCCCGCCGCACCGTCCGGGTGCAGTCCGGGGTCGGAGAATAGCGGTGCGTCGGCGGAGGGCGCGGTCCGCAGCGGGACGGCGCTGCTGCCCTGCAACGGCAGGTCCACGCCCTTCTCGCAGTCCCGGAACTGCTGTTGATTCTGTTCGAAGTCCGGTGCGACGGTGACGAGTTCGCTCTTCTTCGGGCCGGAGGGCCGGCTCTTCACGCCGAGGAGGGCCATGAAGCGGTTCCAGTCCCAGTAGGGGCCCGGGTCCCAGTGCATGCTCGCCGTCCCGGCGGCGCTGGTGGGCGGGACGCCGTCGTGGCCGAGGATGTGCTGCCGGTCGAGCGGGATGTCGTACTGCTCGGCGAGGTGAGTGACCAGTCTGGCGGTGGAGCGGTACATCGCGTCGGTGTACCAGGCGGCCCCGTCGGCGGCGAAGCCCTCCTGTTCGATGCCGATGGAGTGGGTGTTGACGTACCAGTTGCCGGCCTGCCAGGCGATGTCCTTGGTCTTGACCATCTGGGTGACGTGCCCGTCCGAGGAGCGGACGACGTAGTGGGCGGACGTCTTGTTGAGCGGGTTCTGGAAGATCCTGAGAGTTCCGTCGAAGTCGACTTCGGTGTCGTGCAGCACGATGAACTTGATCGCATTGCTCTTCGGCCGGTCCGCGGTGTCGTAGTTGCCGTACGCGGCCTTGTCGGCCGGGTCGCCGGTCTGCTGGTAGGCCGCCGGTACCCAGTCGCAGGCGAGGCTGCGCGGGCACTCGGGGCGCACGTCGTCGGCCTGGGCGGCCGGGGCGAGCAGGGCGGCGCACAGCGTACCGGCCGCGGCCAGCGCGAGCGCGAGCCTGGACCTCTTCTTCGACGTCATGACAACCCTTCTGGGAGCGGGACTTCCTGTGCCGTGGGGCGGGGCGATCTCTCGTACCGTCGTGGCGGCACACTCTCCGGCCGCAGGTGACGGCACGTCAAGAGCGTTCTTCCGGGCGGCGGACGAGCCAGTGGTGCAGACCACTGACAGCCGCTGTGACCTGCGACGGGCAGGAACGCCCGGGGCGGGTGACGGGTTCCGTTACCGGAGTTTTACTCCACCGGGGAGAGTCCGACGTGATTATGCGACTTATGACCGCCGTGCGTAGCCCAGATGGTCGAAGGGTAGTGCTGGCGCGCACAACGGGTCCGCGCGAACGGCGCGCGGAGTCTCCTGGAAAGGCCCGACGCACATGGCACAGCCCTTCTCGTTGCCGGACTTCTACGTCCCGTATCCGGCACGGCTCAGCCCGCACCTGGAGGAGGCGCGGCGCCACACCAAGGAGTGGGCGCGCGGCATGGGGATGCTGGAGGGCTCCGGCATCTGGGACGAGGAGGACCTCGCCGCGCACGACTACGCGCTGCTGTGCGCGTACACCCACCCCGACTGCTCGTCCGAGGCCCTGTCCCTGGTCACCGACTGGTACGTGTGGGTCTTCTTCTTCGACGACCACTTCCTGGAGCTGTTCAAGCGCACCCCGGACCGGGAGGGCGCGAAACGTTACCTCGAACGGTTGCCCGCCTTCATGCCGATGGAGCGGGGGGCCCCGACTCCGGAGCCGGTCAACCCGGTCGAGGCGGGGCTTGCGGATCTGTGGGCGCGGACGGTGCCGAGCATGTCGGACGCGTGGCGGGCGCGGTTCGCCGAGGCGACGGAGAACCTGCTCAACGAGTCCTTGTGGGAGCTCGCCAACATCAACGAGGGCCGGATCGCCAACCCGGTCGAGTACATCGAGATGCGCCGCAAGGTGGGAGGAGCCCCCTGGTCGGCCGGGCTCGTGGAGTACGCGGCGAACGCCGAGGTTCCCGAGGCGGTGGCCGATGCCCGGGCCCTGCGGGTCCTGCGCGACGCCTTCTCCGACGGCGTCCATCTGCGCAACGATCTCTTCTCCTACCAGCGCGAGGTGGAGGACGAGGGCGAGAACAGCAACGGGGTGCTGGTGCTGGAGAAGTTTCTCGGCTGCTCGACGCAGGAGGCGGCCGAGGCCGTCAACGACCTGCTCACCTCCCGGCTCCAGCAGTTCGAGAACACGGCCCTGACCGAACTCGGCCCGCTCTGCGCGAGCAAGGGGCTGGATCCGGCGGAGGCCGCCGCCGTCCTCGCCTACGTGAAGGGGCTCCAGGACTGGCAGTCCGGGGGCCACGAGTGGCATCTGCGCTCCAGCCGCTACATGAACGACGGTGGCGGCGTGGCGACTTCGGGCCGTCTGGGGATGACGGGCTCGTTCGGCATGGCGGCCGCGTCGATCCGCTTCACCCCCCGCTCGGAGGCGGCCCGGCTGCGGGGGCACAGCCATGTGCCGCACCAGCGGGTCGGCCCCTCCCTGCTGCCCGACATCCGACTGCCGTTCGGAACCACGCTCAGCCCCCATCTGGACGGGGCGCGGGTGCGGGTCGTCGACTGGGCGCGCCGGATGGGGATCCTGGAGGAGCAGCCGGGGGTGCCCGGCTCGCACATCTGGGACGAGGACCGGATCCTCGCGATCGACCTCCCGCTCTGCGCGGCCGGCATCCATCCGGACGCCTCACCCGAGGAGTTGGACCTCTCCTCGGCCTGGCTGGCGTGGGGCACGTACGGCGACGACTGGTTCCCGGTGGTGCACGGGCGCACCCGCGACCTGGCCGGGGCGCGGCTGGCCAACGAGCGGCTGTCGCTCTTCATGCCGCTGGACTGCTCGGCCACGGGCGTGCCGGAGCCGGTGAACGCGCTGGAGCGCGGACTCGGGGACTTGTGGCGGCGGACCGCCGGGCCGCTGGACGAGGAGGGGCGGCGGTCCTTCCGGTACGCGGTCGTGTCGATGACGGAGAGCTGGCTGTGGGAGCTGGCGAACCAGGCGCAGAACCGCATTCCCGACCCGGTGGACTACATCGAGATGCGCCGCATGACCTTCGGGTCGGACCTCACGATGGCCCTGTGCCGGCTGGCGCACGGGAAGAAGGTGCCGCCGGAGATCTACCGGAGCGGTCCGATGCGGTCGCTGGAGAACGCGGCCGCGGACTACGCGGCCCTCCTCAACGACCTGTTCTCGTACCAGAAGGAGATCGAGTACGAGGGCGAGGTGCACAACGGGGTCCTGGTCGTGCAGAACTTCTTCGGCGTCGACTATCCGACCGGGGTGGCGGTCGTCCACGACCTGATGAACGGACGCCTGCGGCAGTTCGAGCATGTCGCCGAGGTGGAACTGCCGCTTCTGTACGACGACTTCGCTCTGGACGCGGAGTCCCGGGAGGTGCTCGCGGGCTATGTTCAGGAGCTCCGGCACTGGTTGGCGGGCATTCTGATCTGGCACCGGGGCTGCCGCCGCTACCGCGAGGAGGACCTGCGCCGGGAGAACGCCGCCCGCCCGCCGCAGGGCCTGCTGACGGGTCCGACCGGGCTCGGCACCTCGGCGGCGCGGCTGGCGTCGCTGGCGGCGGGGGCGATGGGCGTGCGGGCATAGCGGCTGTCCGGACCGCACGTGGAACGCGGAAGGGTGCCCCTCCGGACGGAGGGGCACCCTGATCCGCTTCTAGCTTTTCGCTACCGGCTACCGGCCCGAGGCTCTCCGGAGCCCGAGCAGAAGCGCCGCCGCGGAGGCGAGCAGCAGCAGGCCACGGGCGTCGGCCGCGGCGGAGCCGATGCGCGTCAGCCCGTCGCGCAGCGCCGGCAGCTGGGTGACGCAGAACGCTCCCAGAAGCAGCGCCCATGCGCCGAACAGCCGGGGCCGGTCGATGTGCCGCAGCCACGAGGGCGCCCAGCCGAGGGCGGTCGAGACGGCTCCGGTCACGACGAGGAGGCAGCCCAGCGCGAAGACGGCGTAGTCCACAGCTTTGTCCATGGTCACTCCTTGGTCACGTTGGGGTAGCCGAACTTGATCTTGAGCTTCACTCCTCGGTGGGGGTGGTTGTACAGCGTCGTCTGCAGCTTGGAGCTGAGCCACCAGTAGTACGCGGAGACGACGCCACCGAGTGCGGCCGCCAGCGCCCCCACGCCCGTCGCCCAGGCGTAGAGGCCGATCATCGCGGCGATCACGGCGGTCGTCGCCGCGCGCTGGTTGAACCGGTTGACCACCTTCCAGCCGCGGGCGTTGGTCATGTCCATCTCATAACCCCACCAGTGCCAGCCGTGCTTGTTGTAGTTGTGCTTGCTGAGACCGCCGAGGTCGAGGCAGGTGACCGGATTGCCGGAACAGTAGTCGTAGGCGTTGGAACTGCCGCCGTACACACCGTCCCGGCTCAGGAAGCGACCGGTGGTGGCGTCGTACAGCCGGACGCCCATCAGAGTGAGGCCGCCGGTGCTCGCTCGCTGCTGGGCGCCGAGCCAGCCGTACCCTTCGCCGCGCGACGAGTCCGCGAGGACGTTGCCGTACTCGTCGTAGTGCCGCACGGTCGAGGCCGCGGAGGTGTCCAGCGGCTGCTGCACGGTGACGTTGCCGTGCAGGTCGGACGCCTGGAGGACCACGTCGCCCGATGCGGTGGTGGCCGCCGCGAACGCCCCGGTGAGGTCGTGCACGTAACGGGCGACCGTGGACCCCGAGACGCTCCAGGACGGGCTGTCCGAGGCGTCGCCGTAGTGGCTGGTCGTCGTGGTGCCGGCGCTCCACGTGCCGTCGGATGCCTGGGACGAGGCGGTCTGGACGGCGAGGCGTCCGAGGGCGTCCCGCGACCAGGTGGTGCGGCCGGCGCCGTCGGTCGTGGAAGCGACCAGGTCGTCGGTGTAGTAGGTCAGCGCCGTGCTGCCGCTGGTGGAGGTCCGGCCGAATGCGTCGTAGGCGTAGCCGCTGTTCACGAGGCGATCGGACGAGTCGTAGGAGTAGGTCGCGGTCGCCGTGGAGGCGTCGCTGCCGTCGCAGGCGTCCGAGGACGTCGTGAGGGCCGTGCGGTTGCTGTTCGCGTCGAAGGTGTACGCACGGGTCGTGCACCCGGTCGCGGCCGTGTCCGAGGCGCGGACCAGACGCCCGGAACCGTCGTAGGCGTAGTCCGACCGGACGGTGGTGCCGTCGGTCTGCGTGTGGCCGGCGCGGCGGCCGTCCACCGTGTATCCGGCGGTGTCGGACGCGACCGTGGTCCCGTCCGACGTCGTGTACGTGCGGGCCGTGGTCTGGCCCGTCGGGTCCGTGTCCACGGTCAGCGTGTAGCCGCCGGGCAGGGCCTCCGAGGTCAGGGTGCCGTCCGCGTCGTAGGTGCCGGAGAACGAGCCCGCGACGGAGTCGGTCAGCGCCGACAGGTCACCGGCGGTGTCGTAGGCGTACGACACCGAGGAGGGGGCCGAGTCGGTGCGCCCGGCGGGGCGGTCGAGGATGTCGTACCTGGTGGTCGCGACGTTGCCCGAACCGTCGTCGTAGGAGATCTGCCGGCCCAGGTCGTCGTAGCCCTGGACCGTCGCCTTCCCGTCGGACGTCTGCTTCACGACACGGCCCGTTCCCTGGTCGTACGTCAGGGTCGTGGGCGCGACGGCCGTGCCCGTGCCGCCGGTGACGGCGGTGCCCACGACGCGGCCCGCGCCGTCCACCGTGGTGGTGGTCGTACGGCTCACGCCGTTCGCGGTCTCGGTCTTCGTGGCGGTCCGGCCCCAGCGGTCGTAGGTGTAGACGGTGGTGACCGCTTCGGACGGGTTTCCGGCGCCGGCGGTGATCGCCGCGGCGGGAGCCGTGCGGCAGAGCAGCCCGTCCCACTGCGCGGACGCGCACGTGCCGGTCGCGGTGGCGCTGTAGTAGGTGTAGTTCAGCGCGTCCGCGTCGGAGCCCGTCGAGCCCGCCGTGCGGGTGGTGGCCACCCGGCCGACGCTGTCGTAGGTGGAGACCACGTCGGTGTCCGGGTCGCCGGTGGCGGACTTCTGCTGACCGGTCGCCCAGTCGTAGACATAGGTCGCCGTGCTGCTGTCGGCACCGGCACCGGCGTAGCCGGCGATGGCGGCGCCGGTCACCTTGGAGGTGAGCAGGCCGGAGACGGCCGCGCCGGCCGGCCGGTTCTCGTCGTAGGTGAAGGTGGTGCGGGTACGGGCGGGGACGACCGAGCCTGCGGCCAGGGTCGACTCGCTGGTGGAGCCGGTGAGCTCCTTGACGAGGGTGACCTGGTGCAGCGGCCCGTCGATCGCGTCGACGTGGGTGCCGTCGGCCGAGTACTCGGCGACGGTGGCCAGCCGGCCGGCGCGGTCGGCGGTGGACAGGTCCGCGAGACCCAACCCGGTCAGTTCGTCGGAGGAACTGCTCAGGGCCAGCTCACGGTTGGCCGCGGAGAGCTGGAACGTGACGTTGCCGAACACGTCGTGCTCGGTGGTGGTGATGGCCCCGCCCGGGCTCGCGGAGTCGATCTCCGCCCCGGCGGC
This sequence comes from Streptomyces sp. NPDC008125, assembly GCF_042957125.1. Classification (NCBI taxonomy): domain Bacteria; kingdom Bacillati; phylum Actinomycetota; class Actinomycetes; order Kitasatosporales; family Streptomycetaceae; genus Streptomyces; species Streptomyces sp. NPDC008125. The sequence continues at coordinate 210,892 of NZ_JBIBHR010000005.1, read as the reverse complement.
GTCGATGTACGTGACGGCCGCCCGGTCGTAGGAGGACGAGGTCAGCTCGCCACCGACGCTGGAGGACGGGACGGAGTCGGCCGGGAAGACGGCCGTGGCGTCCGTCGGTGCCTCGCTCTGTCCCCAGGTCGCGACCGTGGCGGCGCCCATCTGGTGCGGAGCATTGGCGCCGGACAGCGGCACGTCGTAGACGACCGTGGTGGTCGCCGTGCCGGACGTGGTGTGCGCGCTGCCCTCGGTCAGAGCCGCGCGGGACGCCTTCAGCAGCATGCCCGCACCCGCGGTGGACGCGGAGCCGGCGCTGCCGTAGGTGAACCTCCAGGGCAGTTCACCCGGCGGGGTGAGGGTGCTGACGCGACCGTCGGTGTCGTAGGTGTATGCGGTCTTCAGCGCGGGGCTGACCCGCGGGTCCCAGACCTGCGCCAGGCGCCCGTTCGCGTCGTACGCGTACGAGGCGACGGTCTCCGCCGTGGCGGCGGACGCACCCGGGCCGGTGGCCCACAACCGCAGCGCCGAGACCTGGCCCGCGCGGTCGCCCGGTGCGCTCGACGTGGCGGTGGTGGAGCTCGCGTAGACGAATTCCAGTACCCGGCAGCCCTTCGTCGCCGGGGCCGCCTGGCAGGTGGCGGCCTTGACCGCACCGGTCGGCGAGATGACGTACTTCGGACGTGCCAGCGTGGTGCTGCCGGACGCGACCGTCTCCGAGGCAACGGTGACGGTGCTGTCGACGACCGCCGAGGCGGAGGACGAGAGGGACCAGGTCGGCACCTGGCCGGCGGCCTTCGCGAACACCGTGGTGTTGGCGTCGGTGTCGGTGAGGGTGAACGACGTTCCGGTCGTGCTACCGGTCAGCTTCAGGTCGGCTGAGTCGTCCTGCGGCTTCCATCCGCCGCCGGAGGTCGCCGTGAAGGCGACCGAGCCGCCATCGCCCGACAGCAGTTCGACCGAGGTGGCGGACGTCTTGCGCAGCTGTGTGTACGCGCTCGACTCGGCCGAGACCGAGGAGACCCAGCCCGGTCCGAATATCTGGGCCTGTCCCTCGGTGTCGTTGCCGTTGGCGCGTGAGGAGAAGGTGCGTTCGGCATCGACCGCGAACGCCGCGGCGTCCGTGGCGGTCAGCGTGTAGTCGCCGGTGAGTTCGTTGACCGTGCCGGGGCCGACCGCGGCGGTCGGCGCGGTGCCGGCGTCACGGTCCAGAGTGGCTTCGACGGTCTGCGAGTAACCGGTGGTGGAGCCGTCGGTCAGAGCGGCCCGCAGCTGGATCACACCATCCTCGGGGAGGGTTTTCACCACGTTCCAGACGAGCTCGGCGGCGGTGCCGCCGGTCACGGGCACCGGCCAGCCGGCCACCGCGTTGCCGGAGGCGGCGACGTCGGCGGCCGGCACGGTGTGCCACGCGTCCGTCTCACCGCGGCGGTACTGCCACGTGGCCCCGGTGTACGAAGTCAGGCCACGGGTCGCCAGAGTCAGGCGCCGTGCGGTGGTGTCACCGTCGCGCGGGGACAGGATTGCGGCACCGTCCGTACCGACACCGAAGCTGTACGCCGTGGTGGCCGTGGAGAAGTTGCCGCCGGAGTCGAACGTCCGGGCGTACAGCGTGTGCCAGCCGTCCGCCGGAGCGATGCTGACGGTCTGTGCGTCCCCGCCGGATCCGTTGGTGGTGTCGAGCTTCTTGTTCGGAGCCGAGGCGTCGTCCAGGCCCCAGTCGTAGCCCGCCCCGTCGGTCGAGGTGGTGTCGATCGTGCAGGACACCGCCGACGCCGCGCGCGCCGTCCAGCCGTTCTGCGCGTAGGTGTCGCAGGAGATGGTCGGGGCCACGGGCTTGGCCGTGTTGAGCACGAACGCGGTGTAGCCGGTCCACGAACCGTAGTCGGTGCCGTCGTACGCGCGGACCCGGTAGCGCAGGTGCGTACCGGCCGGGAAGGCGTTCGCCGCCGGGACGGCCAGCTTCGCGGTCGAGCCCGAGGCCACCGAGGCGCTGGTACCGGTGTAGGTGTAGGTGGTGTCCGCGGAGGCAGGGTCCGCCGTGATCTCGAACTGGGCCTTGGTGGCGGAGCCGTCCGGGTCGGTCACGGTCGCCGACAGGGTGGGGGTCAGCGAGGTCACGTAGCGGCTGCCGTTGTAGGCGTTGACCTGCGACGGCGTGATGGCCGTCGCGGTCGGCACGGCCGGGTACGAGTTGTAGGTGACGGTCAGGTGCGGCTCGACCGTGTTGTCACCCGAAACGTAGTTCGCCGACCGGAAGCGCCGCCAGGTCAGCGAGTCCTTCTCGTCCGCGCCGCGGATCTGCAGGCCGTAGTTGGCGCTGCCGGCCGCCCAGGACTGCACGATGGCGTCGATGTCGAAGTTCATCGTGCCGCCGGGGCAGTCGGAGGACCAGCCCAGCGCCGCCTTGTTGGTCACCGCGCCCGTGGTCGTGGTCGAGGGCTGGGCTCCCCAGGTGACGCTCGACGAGCTCCAGGAGGACGTCACCTGGCGCACCTGCGTACCGGCGCCCGCTGTGGAACAGGACGCGGAGTAGTACGAGTACAGCGCGAGGTTGGTGTCGGTGATGTGCTTGCCCTTGAAGCGGGACACGTCGAACTGGAGGTACGAGCGGGCCGTGTCCGTGCCGCCGTCGTACGTCCCCGACTTCAGCTCCTCGGAGGAGACCTGGGAGTCGGTGTAGTCCGGGTTCTGCACCCAGGTGTCCGTGGTCACCGCGAGCGTGGATGTCGGGTCGACGGTGACGGGGTACTCCGCGTCGGCCAGGAAGCCGGCGTCGGGGGTCAGCACCAGCGACTGCGATCCGTCGGCGGCCGTCTCGATCTTCGACGCGACCCTGTGGACGTTGTCCGACTCTCCGGAAGCGGAGTTCTTGCTGGAGTCCCACATCATCGGTGCCGGCGCCTCGGCCACCAGTTTGCCGTCGTCGCTCTTGAGCAACAGGTGGCCGGAAGTCGCCTGTGAGAGCTTGAGGCCGTCCAGACGCAGCGGAATCCGGTAGGAGACCGCCTCGTCGGCGGTGGCGGGGCGCTTGTCGAGGACGATGTCCTCGGAGAAGCCCTGGGCGAGGGCGGAGACCCTCAACGTCTGCCCGGACCCCAAGTCGTACGAGGCGGTGTCGTCCTTGACGTCCGGTGCCGGCAGCCGGTCCTGCCAGCCGAGGCCGAAGGTCGCGGGGCCCTTGGAGACGGAGGCGAGGTTCGTGTCGCCGCCGTCGGAGACCGTGACGTCGGCCGCCGCGGTCTTCGGCGCGAGATCGGCACCCGTGTCCGTCAGGGACGTGTCGATGTCACGCCACTGACCGTCCCGCTGGACGCGCGTCGGTCCGGCGTAGGTCTCGGTCTGGAGCTGACCGGAGGGCAACGCCCAGGTCGTGGACCTGTCCGTGCGCTCGGACAGCACCTCGATCCTGTGCCCCCGCAGACGGGCCGTCAGCAGGGCCGACGCCTCCGAGTCGGCGCCGGTCGCGGCCGCGGGCTCCTGCGCGGATTCCGTGCCGGCCGACGGGGACGCGGAGGCCGGCTGTACGGCGAAGGCGTTGCCGGAGCTCAGTGAAACCAGGGTCGCCGCTTGCAGGGCGAGCAGCGCGGACGCGGTGACTGCGGTCGGGCGCAGCCACGTCCGCTTCGGTGGGGCGGAAGAGCGCACGCCGAACAGACCGGCACGGGGCCGGTGGTGGTGTCTCATCAAGGTCCTTCGGCTCATGAACGTGCCCCACCCTCAGCGGGCGGGGAAGCTGGATCGTTGCACGCATCCGCTATGAGCAAGATCACATCTTCCGGCACGTTCTTTGCCTGCTCTTGAGACCGAACGCGGCGAAGTTCACGGCCAGTAAGATCAATCGGACCAAACACCCTCGTCGGTCTTTACCAAATCCCCTCCCATGGCCCGACATGCACACTTCCTTTACGTGAACTTTCCCCTGCCCGCCGGGGAGTCGGATCTCATCTCCGCTTTTCGGCCACGCACCACCGGGCAGGCATCCTCACCGAGGGGCAGCCCTCGCCTGTCCTGCGGAGGTCCGCCGCGCAGTGCCGGACGGCGGCACCGCGCGAGGGAAAGGCCGTCCGAGCGGCACGCGTTCGGGCGGCTCGCCGGAGCACTCGGATGCGGGGCCGGCGCCGAGGCCACCGTCACGCAGGCCGCTTCGAACCTTCGCAACCGCCTGTTCCGGCACGTGTTCTGACGCGTCGTCGGTGCGGTGTCCGGTGGTCTCGGCCGCCCCGGCCTGCCCGGCCCGGAGCGGCGGACGTCAGCTCAGAACTCGTCGAGCCACACCACGATGCCGGTGTGCCCCGACAGCACCGCCGCCGTTCCGGCGCGGACGGCCGCCGCACATCGGGCGGCGGTGAAGGAGGCGGCGTCGTACTCCGAGGACATGCCGAGCCCTTCGCCCCGGAAGGACGCGCCCGTCCAGTCGACCGCCGTGACGTTGTGGGTGGGTTCGGCGAGTTCGGCACCCACGACCAGGAACTCCTGGTCGAGGTGGCTCGGGGTGACTGTGGCAAGGGGGTCGACGAGGCTGTTCCCCGCGCTGATGACGAGGTCGGGGTGGAGGTCCATCGCCCTGAGGACGGCGGCGAGGAGGTCGGCGGTGCCGGCTGCGGTCACGGTCCGCAGGTCGACGTCCTCGTCCTTCGCCCACTTCTTGACGGCGGTCACCAAAGTACTGGTGGGCCGGTCGTGCCCCGCGGTCAGAAGCACCACACGGGCGCCGCCCGAGGGGCGCACCCCGGACCACGAGCCGGGATCGGGCGTGACGGTTGATTCCGGGGCGGGCGACTCGTCCGGGCCGATGAATCCCGCGCCGAGCGCGCCGACCGCGGAGGGGCGCGGGTGCGGCTGCGACCAGTCGGCTTCCGAGGCGCATCCGGCGAGCAGGGCGAGGGCGGCCGCGGTGGTCACGGCGGCGGCCTGGAGCGGGCGGTACAAGACGATCGTCCTCCGGTAGGGAGCCCTCCCCCGGCGGCACGCCGGCGTGACTGTGCGGGCACGCGCGTGCGGGCAGGCCGGTTCGGGGCGGCTTTCCCTCATCCTGCGCCGTCGGCACACCCGATCTCCATGAAACCGACCGTCGTCGAACGTTTGTTTTCCCATACTTCGCTGACCGGCCGCTTTCGGTTCATTCACGGCCTGCACGGTGCACGGGCAACCTCAAGGAGCCCCATGCCCCACCGTGTACGCCGCCCGCTGCTCGCTCTCGCCACGGCGGTTCTCTTCCTGCTCTGCTTCACCCGGCCCGCAGCCGCCCACGGCTTCTCGTCGACCGTGTACGCGCATGTCACCGCCGACGGCGACGGACCGCTGCGCACCGAACTGAAACTGGAGTACGACCTGCTGGTCGTCTCGGCCGCCGACGCCGGTGACGACGACCCCCTCTTCCGGGCGGGCACCGACGCCTTCGAAGCGGGGAGCCCCGGCGCCGAGGCCGCCGCGCTCGAAGCCCACCGCACGACCGTGCTCGCCTACGTCACCCGGCACTTCTCAGTCAGCGCCGGCCCCGAAGCCTGTACGCCCACGCCGGGGAGCGCGTTCCGGATGGGCACCGAAGAGGGTGTGCCGTACGCCCTGCTGGATCTCGACTGGAGCTGCGTCGACGACGGGGGTGGCGAGCACGAGGTGCGCGGCACGCTCTTCCCCGACTCCGAGGGGTACGTCAAGGGCACCAAGACGATCGTCACCTACGACGTCGAGGGCCGCTCCGGGAGCGCCGCGCTCGACTCCGGGCATCCGTCCTTCTCCATCAGCCAGTCCTGGACCCAGCGCTTCTGGGAGTTCTTCCGGCTCGGCGCCGAGCATCTGCTGACCGGTACCGACCACATCCTGTTCCTGCTCGCGCTCATCGCCGGATCCCGGCGTCCGCGCGAAGTCGTCCTCGCCGCAACCAGTTTCACCCTGGCCCACTCGGTGACGTTCCTGCTGGCCGCGCTGGGGCTGGTGCACGTACCGGCCGGTCTGGTGGAGCCCGTCATCGCGCTCTCCATCGCGGTGGTCGCCGGCTGGCACCTGTGGCGGGTCAGGGGGCGCGGCGCCCGATTCTCGGAGCTCCGAACGCCCGACCAGGGCCGGTTCGCCCTGGACCGCGCGGGCTGGACCCGTCTCGGCGTCGTGTTCTGTTTCGGTCTCGTGCACGGCCTGGGGTTCGCGGGCGCACTCGGTATCGAGGCCGCCTGGTCGTGGACCCTGCTGTGGTCCCTGCTGGTGTTCAACATCGGCATCGAGGCGGTCCAGCTCGGCATCATCGCCGTGGTGTTCCCGCTGCTCCTGCTCCTCGTGCGCCGCTCGCCGCGGGCCGCCGCGTGGACCACCGGCGTGATCTCCGCGGGCGTGGCGGCCATGGGGCTCATCTGGTTCGTCCAACGCGTGGCCGGTGCGTGAAAACCGCACGTGGGCGGTGATGTTCAACCCTCACCAAGCTCGCATTCAGTTCTGGTTCATCTGGCACGGACACCTTGTCGATCGCCCTTGCATACGCACCGTATGCACACAGAAGAAACGACACTTCATGAGATCGAACGCTTCCCACCAGGCCCGGGGCCCCGTGCGGACCCGCGTGGCCACCGGTGCCACCGCCGCCTTCCTCGGCCTGACCGTGGCCCTCGCGGGTGGAGTCGGCTCGCCCGCTTCCGCGGCCGACGCCTCCGCCCTCACCGGCATCGTCCTGGGCGTCGGCGCCAACGAGACCCAGCGCACGGTCAGCTGGTACTCCTCCGGCGACACCGCCCAGAAGGTGCAGCTCGCCCCCACGGCAGAGCTCACCGGCGGCGAGTTCCCCGCCGGGGCTGTCACCTTCGACGCGCTGGGCGCGGCGAACATCGCCACCAGCGGCGGCTACAACCGCCACGCCACCATCACCGGCCTGAAGGAGAACACCTCTTACTCCTACCGGGTCGGCAGCGAGGGCAACTGGTCGACGGCGTACTCCTTCAGGACGCAGGACTTCGAGGGCGCGTACGACTTCCTCTTCCTCGGCGACCCGCAGATCGGCTCCTCCGGCGACCTGGCGCAGGACCAGGCCGGGTGGACGGACACGCTGGACGTGGCCACCAAGGCCAACCCGGACGCCGAACTCCTCGTCTCCGGCGGCGACCAGATCGAGAGCGCCAACAACGAGGACCAGTGGAAGTCCTTCCTCGCCCCCGACCAGCTGCGCCAGGTCCCGTACGCCGCCACCATCGGTAACCACGACGTCGGCGGAAAGGCGTACGAGCAGCACTTCTCGACGCCGAACACGGACAACTCGGCCTCGAAGTACGCCAACGGCAACCCCGCGTCCAACACCTCGGGCGGTGACTACTGGTACATCTACAAGGACGTGCTGTTCATCGACCTGAACAGCAACAGCTACGCCACCTCGCAGGGCGGCGGCGGCGACGAGGCGCACACCAAGTACGTCACGGACGTCATCGACCAGCACGGCTCCGAGGCCAAGTGGAAGGTGCTCGTCTACCACCACTCGATCTACTCGCCGGCCTCGCACGCCAAGGACGGGGACAACAAGGCCCGTCGGGTCGACTTCCCGACCACGTTCTCCAAGCTCGGCGTCGACCTGGTCCTCCAGGGCCACGACCACAGTTACTCCCGCAGCTACCTCATCAAGAACGGCCAGAAGGCCGATCCGAAGGAGCAGCCGGGCGCGGCCGACGTCTACCCGGGTCCCGGCGGCGTCCTGTACGTCACCGCCAACTCCGCCTCGGGGTCGAAGTACTACGACATCTCCGCGCCCGACAAGAGCGGCACCAGCGGCGCGGGCAACGGCGCCGACCCGCTGGACCCGGACAACTACTGGTACAACTCGGTGCAGAACCAGGAGCACGTCCGCAGTTACGTCAAGGTCCAGGTGCGGGACGAGAAGCTCGTCGTGGAGAACATCCGCAGCGGCACCTGCGCCGCTCCCAACTCCGAGGTCTCGCACGGCGACTGGTGCAACAACACCGACGCCGCGCAGCCGGTCGGCTCGGTCGTCGACAAGGTGAGCGTCCACCCGTACAACGGTGACGGCCAGTCGCTCCAGGTCAACGTGCCCAACGCGGCGCCGGGCGAGTTCGGCTGGACCATCGACGGCTACAACGGCCTGGTGGACCTCGGCACTGCCAAGGAGGAGAACGGTGACCACTTCACCGCCTCCGGCAAGATCAACCCGATCCTCGTGTCGGACACCCGCCGCTCGCTCTCCCCGTGGTCGGTCTCGGCCAACGTGAGCGCGTTCAAGGACGCCGGCAAGACGTTCGCAGGCTCCTACCTCGGCTGGACGCCGTACGTGCTCGACCAGGGCGCGGGCGCCCAGGCCGGTTCGCCGGTCGCCTCCGGGTACGACGACCAGGGTGACGGTCTGGCCGTCTCCCGCGGTCTCGGCTCCGCGGAGCAGGGCCACGCGCGCGGCACCTCCAAGCTGGGCGCCGACCTGGATCTCAAGATCCCGGACAGCGTGCAGAAGGGCGGCTACCGCGCGACCCTCACGATCACCGCGCTGAGCAGCTGACCGATCCCGCTCCACCGGTGGGGCAGGCTCCGGTCCGCCGGATACTGCCCCACCTCCTCATCCGAGAGAGACCCCGAGATGCACGCAGTGGCACCATCCCGCCGTACCCTCCCCGCCGGCCTGGTCCGTGCCGGCGCCCTCGTCCTGTTCACGGTGCTGGCACTGGCGGCTGTCTCCACCGCTCCGGCCCGGGCGGCCGACGACGGCGACGTCACCTGGACGGTCCGGACGGCAGCCAACGCCTTCGGATCCGACCGGTCGAGCTTCGGCTACAGCGTGAACCCGGGCGGGAGGACGAAGGACGCGATGGTCGTCGCCAACCACGGCACCACCGCGCTGACGCTCGCGGTCTACACCGCAGACGGCTTCACCACCGAGAAGGGACAGCTGGACCTGCTGACCCGGGAGAAGAAGTCCCGTTCCATCGGTGCCTGGGTGCGTGCCGCGCGCGAGACCGTCACGGTGGCCCCGGGCAGGAGCGCCGAGATCCCGTTCACGGTCACGGTCCCGGCGGACGCCACTCCGGGCGACTACGTGGGCGGCATCCTCACCTCGCTGAAGCAGCCCGACGAGGCGGAGGGCATCGCCGTGGACCGGCGCCTGGGCATCCGTGTCGGGCTGCGGGTCAGCGGGGCCCTGCGACCGGCGCTCGCGGTCGAGGACGTGCACCTCTCGTACGACGGCTCCGCCGGGTTCGCCCAGGGCGACGCAACGGTGACGTACAGCCTCCACAACACGGGCAACGCGGTGCTCTCCGGGACCCAGAAGGTCGCCGTCACGGGCCCGTTCGGCACGTTCAGCACCGATGCCGGCGCCGTCGCCGCGCCGCCGGAGCTGCTGCCGGGCGAACGCTGGAAGGTGACGGTCCCGGTTCACGGCGTCACTCCCGCGTACCGGCTCGCCGCCACCGTCACCGTCACCCCGGTCCTCACCGACGCGGCCGGCTCGACCACCGCGCTCAAGCCGGTCCGGGCCACGGCCCACAGCTGGGCGGTCCCGTGGACCCTGACCCTGCTCGTGGTCCTGGTCCTGGCCGGAGGCGCCGCGACGGTCGTCCTGACCCGGCGCCGGCGGGCCCGCCGCGAGCGGCTGGCGGACGAGCGGGTGCGCGAGGCGGTGGACCGCGCTCTGCGGGAGAAGGCCGGGCACCAGGCCTGACCGCCCGGGGTGTCAGGCGCGCGCGGCCGCGGCGGCGACGATCCAGTTCCGGAACTCCACGGCGTAGTGCCGCAGGTGGTGGTCGAGGACCTCGTCCGTGCACGTGACGGGGAAGTAGACCGTCAGGTTCGCGGTGAAGCCGTCGGCCGTGTCGCCGAACTGGATCAGCGCCCGCCCGACGACCGTGCCGTCGGCCAGGAAGAGGTTCGAGGACATCTTGCGCGGAAACTCCGACTCCGGGAGGAGCTCGTCCGCATCCTTGGCCCAGGCCAGCGCGTCGGTGCCCCAGCCGCCCATGGAGAAGTCGGCGACGTACGGCCCGATGTTCTCCACCACGCGCGCGCCGGTCTCGTCGGTGCCCATCACGTAGTGCTCGGGGTGCGCCGCGAGGAGCACGCGCTCGTCCCCCGCGAACGCCTTGTCCATCCAGGACAGGAACTCACCCGAGGTCAGCCCCTTCGTCGCGAGCACGGTGGTACCCCCCTTGAAGGCGCCGCCGGAGGTGCGTGCGCTCTCGCGCAGGACGGCGTTTCCCTCCTCGATGTCCGCGGCCAGGAGGTCGAGGAGGCCTTGGCGGCCCAGCAGCGTCCGGAAGCGGTCCACGGCGCGGCGGGCGTAGAAGAGCTCGAAGTCGTCGATCCCAAGGTCGTCCCGCGATTCCTGGCGGGTGCGCGACGACAGCTACGGCACTTCGCCGCGTTGTCGGAACGTCCGCATACATCAGTATGCGGACGCCCCTCCGCCGTGCGATGCACCGCATCCGACGCCGCACACTGATCCACCACGCATTGCGGGACACCCCTCAGAAGACCGCTGAGAGTCTTGCTCGGGCCACCCGGATCACCCGATGTGCCGGTCCACGCCAATCACCATGAGCCGGCGCGAGCCGGGCGTGATTGCAAGGTCTTCAGGGCACTTCTGGCTGCGCTTGAGCCGTCCGACGCACCCGCACGGCCGTGAGGGCCGTCCGACGCGCCGCACGGCCCTCACGCCGGCTCATCGCGGGACTCCTCCGACAAACTGGACGTCCCTGCGGCCCACGGACTTCTCCGTGGGCCGCAGGGACGTTTCAGCCCGCTGGGGAGAGCGCGGTCAGCCCTGCTGGAAGAGTTCCGCGGGCAGCGGCTTGAGGAGCGCGTAGAGGTCGTCGGTGATCGGACGGTCCCAGCTGGCGATCGTGACGAGGACGCCGTCGCTGCGGTCGAACTGCACGCAGGCGACGCGGGTCTCGGAGAGCTTGACACGGCGCACGATCAGCAGGTTGTCGCCCTGCATCACGGGGACGTCCTCGGTGGAGGTGACCTCCACCGGTTCGTCGTTCTCCAGGGCGAGGAGCAGCTGCGCGACCTCGAAGGGGACCTGGCCCTCTTCGGTCTCGCGGGCGGGCGAGCCCTCCGGGAGGTTCCCGATGATCATGGCCGGACCGCGGCCTCCGTAGAGGTCGTACCGGAGGAAGACGCCCTGGCAGGTGCCGTCGGGCGCGGGCAGCAGACCGGCTCCGAGGTTCCCGGGCCAGTCCCCCGGGTCCATGGCGAGGACATCGAAGTCCGGGCCGGCGGGAGTGGCGGCGCTGCGACGGCGGAGGAAGGACATGGAGCCATGTTACGTGGCCCGGCTCACGCCGCGGAGCCGGGCCCGGGCGGGCGTGGACACCACGGCCGGGGCTCCGCCGTCGGGGCCCCGGAGGGCGCCCCGGGCGGTTATTCGGCCGCGAGCGTCTCCAGTACGGTGACGGCTTCGGCGGCCCGCTCGTACGGGACGAAGAGGTGGTCGTGGTGGTATCCGGCGACCACGTTGCAGCTGATGCCCGCGTCCGTCAACGCCAGGCTGACGGCGGCGGTGAGCCCCACCGCGTCGAGCGCGGAGTGGACCCGCAGAGTGATCCAGCCCGCCACGAAAACGTGGCTGAGGCCGGCCCGTCTGGCCTCGTACTCGGACAGGACGAGGGTCAGCCCCTCCGGCTCCATGACCGTGACGACGGGCGAGACGCCGACGGGTACGGCGTCCCGGCGGACGCTGGTGAAGACGTACCGGCCTTCGTTCAGCTCGGGGCGCAGGGTCTTCAGGAGGGTGCGGAGGTCTCGCTCGCCGGTCATGGGGTCATGGTAGGTCGGCGGTGGCGGGGCCGCCGCCCCGCTCGGGACCGTCGCACGGCCGGAGGCCGGGACGGCATGCGCTGCCGTCCCGGCCTCCGGGATGTCGGTGCCGCTCCGGTGTGCGGAGCGAGCGGTCAGGCCGCGTACTTCGGGTTGGGACCGTGCTCGTTGGCCTCGGCCTTGCCCTCGGACGCGAAGAAGACGAGCAGGATGATCCCGCCGACCAGCGGCACGAGGCCGATGAAGTACCACCAGCCCGAACGGCCGGTGTCGTGCAGGCGGCGCACGCCGACCGCCAGGCTCGGGAGGATCACCGCGAGCACGTATATGTAGTACAGGAACTGCGAGCCGATGACCTGGCCGATGATGGACAGCACGACGGCGACGATGAAGTTGAAGAGCACGAACATCCAGAACTCCTTGCGGCGCGCACGTCCGCTGAAGCCCACGTAGTTCTTGAGTACGTCCAGGTACCAGTTCACAACGATCCCTCCCCTGGCCCCCCGTGGAGGCCCCTACTTTTCAGCCGAGCAGGCCGAAAAGTAGGCCACGGGCGAGGTGCGGGTCAAGGCAGTTCCGGGCTCAGCGAAAAGGTACACACACCTGACGCCGGACCGTGGCCCGTTCGATGCCTAACCACCCCTGATCCAAGGACATTTGGGTTCAATGCACCCGTCGGCGGAGGTGCGCGGCGCATGCCCGCCGCACGCTCATTCCGCGCCCCGCGCGTACCGTTCGCGGAGCTCCCTCTTGAGGATCTTGCCACTGGCGTTGCGCGGCAGGTCCTTCACGAAGACGACTCTCTTCGGGGCCTTGAAGGGAGCGAGTTCCTCGCGGACGTGGGCGATCAGCGCGGCGGCGGTCGCTTCCGAGGCGTCGGCGCCGTCGCGCAGCACGACCACGGCCGTGACGGCCTCGATCCAGCGCTCGTCGGGCAGTCCGACGACGGCGGTCTCGGCCACCTCGGGACGGGTGTAGAGGGCGTCCTCCACCTGGCGGGAGGCGATGAGGACTCCGCCGGAGTTGATGACGTCCTTCAGCCGGTCGACGACGGTGAAGTAGCCGTCCGTGTCGCGCACCGCGAGGTCGCCGGAGTGGAACCAGCCGTCCCGGAACGTCTCTTCGGTCTCCTTCGGCCGCCCCCAGTAGCCCTGGCACAACTGCGGTGAGCGGTAGACGATTTCACCGGCGGTGCCGTCCGGAACCTCCGCACCGCCCTCGTCGACCACCCGCGCCTCCACGAAGAGGACGGGCCGGCCGCAGGAGTCCATCCGGCCCTCGTGCTCGTCGGGGCCGAGGACGAGGGCGAGCGGCCCGATCTCGCTCTGGCCGAAACAGTTGTGGAAAGCGAGGCCGGGCAGCCTCGCGCGGAGCCGTTCCAGTACGGGCACCGGCATGATCGACGCCCCGTAGAACGCCTTGCGCAGGGCGCCGAGGTCCCGGGTGGCGAACTCCGGATGGTTGGCGAGAGAGATCCACACGGTGGGCGGGGCGAAGAGGCTGTCGGCCCGGCCCGCCTCGACGAGGTCGAAGATCCGGCCCGGGTCCGGGGCGTCCAGGACGGTGTTCTCCGCTCCGACCGCGAGGTAGGGCAGCAGGAAGACGTGCATCTGCGCGGAGTGGTAGAGCGGCAGTGAGTGCAGGGGCCGGTCGGCCGCGCCGAGGCCGAGTGCGGTGACGGCGCTGACGTACTCGTGCACGAGCGCCCCGTGCGTCATCATCGCGCCCTTCGGCAGGGCGGTGGTCCCCGAGGTGTAGAGCAGCTGCACGAGGTCGTCGGCGCCCACGGCACGCTCGGGAGTGAACGGGCGGGGGGCGGCGAGGGCGTCGAGCAGGGAACCCGTGGCGTCGCGCAGCGTCCGCACTTCGTGTCCGGCGGGGACGCGGTCCACCAGGTCCGGGTCGGCGAGGACGAGGGAGCTTCCGCAGTCGCCGAGCACGTGGCTCAGGTCGTCGCCCGTGAGGTTCTGGTTGACCGGTACGTGGACGAGACCGGCGCGGGCGCAGGCGAGATAGGCGATCGGGTAGACGTCGGAGTTGTGCGCGTAGGTGGCGACCCGGTCGCCGCGCCGCAGTCCGTGCTCGCCGGTCAGGACGGCGGCGGCGGTACTGACGGCGGCGTCCAGCTCCGCGTAGGTCCACGACCGGTCGGCGTACCGGAGCGCGATGCGCCCGGGAGTGCGCCGGGCGCTGCGGGTCAGGACGCCGTCGACCGTACTGCTGCGTACACCTGTCATGGCCGGAATCCTGTGCGCGCCGGAGCCGCCGGTCAAGGGTGGCGCGGATACCGGGAGAGGACGTTGCCGCCCCACGTCCTGACAGCACGTCAATGACGGCTGTGCGCAACCCCGTACGGAACGGCGGCGGCGACAGTACCCTCTCCCTCGGCAACAAGTTTCATGATCGGACGCATTTTCGGAAGTTACTTTCACGCGAGTGTCGGACAGGGACCGAGAGGGGTCACGCATGACCGGGGACATGAAGGATTTCGGGATCGGCCGGCGGAGGCTGGGCGGCGGGATACTCGCCCTCGGCGGGGCACTCGTCCTGGCGCCGCTCCCCCTCGCGGGTGTGGCCGTGGGCGCCGAGCCCGGAACGGGGGCCTCCGGCGCGGAGGCCCGGGGCCCACGGGCGGGAACGGGAGCCGGTATGGCGGCAGCGACGGAGCGGCCCACTCTGCGCCGCGGCTCCGCCGGGCGGGCCGGGCTGATCGAGGAGGAGCTGAGCGCGCTCGTCGACGTGGCCAGGACCTATCTGGAGGACTCACCCAGCCACCCGTGGTACGCCGGGGCGGTCCTGCTCGCGGCGCGCGGCGGCACGGTCGCGCTGCACCGTCCGATCGGAATGGCGGTCCGCTACGCGGCGTACGACGAGAAGACCGACACCGGCGTGGAGTTCCCGGCCGACCAGCAGGTACCGATGACCGAGGACACCGTCTTCGACCTGGCCTCCGTGTCCAAGCTCTTCACCTCGATCCTGGCGGTGCAGCAGATCGAGCGCGGCCGGCTCACGCTGGAGGCCCCGGTCGCCTCGTACCTTCCCGAGTTCGCAGGCGGCGGCAAGGGTGACGTGACCGTGCGTCAACTGCTGACCCACACCTCGGGCTTCCGGTCCTGGATCCCCCTCTACAAGGCACCGACCCGGGAGGGAAAGCTCCAGCTCCTCTGGGACGAAACGCTCCTCGACGCCCCGGGTACGGCATACCTCTACTCCGACCTCAACCTGATCTCGCTCCAGCTGATCCTGGAGAAGATCACCGGCCGGACGCTCGACGTGCTGCTCCGGGACGAGATCACCGGGCCTCTCGGGATGCGTCGTACCCGCTACAACCCGCCCGCGTCCTGGCTGCCGGACATCGCGGCCACCGAGGACGCCCGGCTGCCGTGGTCAGGGCTGGACCGGGGGCTCGTCCGGGGCGAGGTGCACGACGAGAACGCGTACTCCCTGGGCGGGGTCGCCGGGCACGCGGGCGTCTTCTCCCGCGCCTGGGACCTGGCGATCCTCGCCCGTACGCTGCTCAACGGCGGAAGCTACGGGCGGGCCCGCATCCTCTCCGAGGAGTCGGTCGGGCTGATGTTCACCGACTTCAACACCGCGTTCCCCGGCGACGCGCACGGGCTGGGATTCGAACTCCACCAGCACTGGTACATGGGCGCGATGGCCACCCCCCGCACGGCGGGCCACACCGGGTTCACCGGGACCAGCCTGGTGATCGACCCGACGACCGACTCCTTCCTGATCGTGCTCGGCAACTCCGTCCACCCCGTGCGCAGTTGGCGCTCGGGCAGCGCTCCGCGCGTCGCCACCGCCGACCGGATGGCGCGTGCCGTCGCGGTCCGCCCGGCGCACGGGCGCACGGCGTGGTTCTCGGGAATGGCGAGTTCCGCCAGCGCCCTGCTGACGCTGCCCGCCCTGCGCCCCGTCTCCGACCGGGCCCGGCTGGAGTGCTCGCTCTGGTGGGACACCGAGCCCGACTCGGACGCGCTGTACCTGGAGGTGTCGACCGATGCGGGCGCCGGATGGCAGCCTGTTCCGTTCTCCACCGTGCCCGCGGCCCCCGGGACGCCCGGCACGCCGGCCGCACATCCGACGGGGGCGGTGTCGGGCTGGTCCGGGCGGGTCTGGCACGCCGTCAGCGCCGGTCTCGGCGCCTGGCGCGGTCAGGAGATCCTGCTGCGCTGGCGGTACACGACGGACAAGCTCTACGTGGGGCGCGGGGTGTACACCGACGCGATCCGGGTGAGGGACGCGGGCCGGGTGCTGTTCGACGAGGCCCGTCCGGCCGACGCGGCCCGCGTCGCGGCGATCGGCTGGGCCCCTTCGGCGGACTGAGCGGCGACCGGGCGGCGCCGTGCGCGTGCGCGGTGTCCGGCGCTCCCGGTCACCCCATGTCAGCGCCCCAGCGCGGCCATCGCCGCGTTGTGGCCGGGAACCCCGGAGACCCCGCCGCCGCGCACCGCACCCGCGCCGCACAGGAGGACGTTGGCGTGCGCCGTCTCGACGCCCCAGCGGCCGGTGTGCCCGGTGGCGTACGGGAACGAGAGGTCCCGGTGAAAGATGTGGCCGCCGGGCAGGCCCAGTTCGCGCTCCAGGTCGAGCGGGGTCTTCGCCTCGATGCAGGGAGCGCCGTCCTCGTCGCGGGCGAGGCAGTCCGCGATCGGCTCCTCCAGGTGGGCGTCCAGCTGCGCCAGGGTGGCGGCGAGGAGGGTCCCACGGGCACCCGCGTTGTCGGCGGCGAACAGCCGGGCCGGGGTGTGCAGCCCGAAGAGGGTGAGGGTGTGGAAGCCGCGCTCCGCGAGACCGGGGCCGAGGATC
Organism: Streptomyces sp. NPDC008125; assembly: GCF_042957125.1. Taxonomy (NCBI): domain Bacteria; kingdom Bacillati; phylum Actinomycetota; class Actinomycetes; order Kitasatosporales; family Streptomycetaceae; genus Streptomyces; species Streptomyces sp. NPDC008125. The sequence goes on along the minus strand of NZ_JBIBHR010000005.1, from coordinate 194,356 downwards.
GACGGATCGGTCAGCGAGTGGCAGTAGATCTCGGACGGCGGTGCGCTGGGCAGCCGCCCTCCCGCCGCCTCGCGATGGGCCGACGCCAGCGCGTCGTAGCCCTCCGCGATGTGGAACGTGCCGCCGAAGGCCGTACGGGGGTCGACGGACCGGTCACGCAGCCGGGGCAGCCGGGTGAGCAGCATGTTCACCTTGAGCTGGGCACCCTCGGCCGGGGCGGGCGGCCCGTCGCCCGGTTCCCCGGTGAGGGCGGCGAGCGCCTGGGGCGAGGCGTTGACGAGGACCCGGCGGGCGGCGACGGTGTGCTCGCCCCGGCCGTCGCGGACGGTGACCTCCGCGACGGTACCGTCCGTCTCGATCCGGACCGCCTCGTGGCGGGTGCGGATCTCGGCACCGGCCGACCGCGCCGCGTCGGCGAGCGCGTCGGTGAGGGCTCCCATGCCGCCGACGGGGACGTCCCAGTCGCCCGTACCGTTGCCGATGACGTGGTAGAGGAAGCAGCGGTTCTGGCGCAGTTCCGGGTCGTGGGCGTCGGCGAACGTCCCGATCAACGCGTCGGTCAGCACGACCCCGCGCACCAGGTCATCGGCGAACCTCTGCTCCACGGCGACGCCGAGCGGTTCCTCGAACAGCGTCCGCCAGGCGATGTCGTCGCCGATCCGAGCCCGCAACTCGGCCCGCTCGGGCAGGGGTTCGGTGAGCGTGGGGAAGACGCGCTCGGCCACCCGCCGCGTCATGCCGTAGAACCGCTGCCAGGCTTCGTACTCGCGGTCCCCGCCGGTGAGCGCGGCAAAGCTCTCCCTGGTCCGGCCCTCGCCGACGAGCAGCCCGGTGGCCGCCCCGCCGCGCACGGTGGGGGTGTACGAGGAGACGGTGCGCCGCCGGGTGGTGAAGCGGAGCCCGAGGTCGCGGACGACCTTGTCCGGCAGCAGGGACACGAGGTACGAGTACCGGGACAGCCTGGCGTCGATCCCGGCGAACGGGCGGGTCGAAACGGCCGCGCCGCCTGTCGTCCCCAGCCGTTCCAGCACGAGGACGGACTGCCCTGCCCTGGCGAGGTAGGCCGCGGCCACCAGGCCGTTGTGGCCGCCGCCCACGATCACGGCGTCGTAGCTCTTCTGCGTCAGGTTCCCCGGTGCGGTCATCCGTCTTGGTAGCACAGGACGACCGGGCCCGGCCAGAGCACGCGAGGTGGGCGGGGCTCCCGGGCGGGGCACAGGGCACGAGGACCGGGTCGGGGTCGGAGTACTCCCCCGTCTGGTTCCAGGCGTTCCAGTCGGTGTACGCCGTCATGCGCGTCCGATGCGGGAGGACCGCTTCCTGGACGGGATGCCCGATGGATGCCTCCGCGTCGCGACACCTGCCAGTGGCAGGTCTTGATCAGTACGTACCGGACCCCCATGCCCAGGCCGGTGGGGTCGTCGGCCCGGATCATCCGGGCTGACACCCGGCGGGGGCGTACCCGGCGGCACCGAGCTGTCCGACGGCAACGGCCGCCACGGCCGAGGCCCCGGGACACGGAGTGAGCAGCCCCCGGGCGCGAGGCGCGACCGCGGGCGGGCAACGCCGCGCACATCACCGGCACTTCCCGCGGCCACCGTGCGCGGTGCCGCATTCCCGGCCGCTGAGCCAGGTGCCTGAACCGGCCTTCAGCGCGGGGGGAGCGTGCTTCGCGAGGACGGCACGGCCACCGTCCTGGACCGGGCCGGCGTCCCCCGGGGCGCCGCACTCCAGGCGGCGATGACGCTCCGTCAGTGCTCGACCGCCGAGGGTCCGTCTTCCGGCAGGTCGAAGAGCCGGCCCATCCTGTCTCTGTTCGTCTGCCGGCGCAGAGTGATCCAGAGCCCGAAGTCCCCGGGCCGGAGGTACGGGCAGACGAGGCGGTGCGGGATGCGGCACCGGGCGCCCGGGAAGGGTTCGGCGTCCCAGAGGTTCATGGCCCTGCGGTCCGGCCCGATGGTCCAGCGGTCGTGCGGGGGGACCGTGTGGGCGGGGACGATCACGCGCGGTTCGAGGAGAACCCAGTGGCCGTCGTAGTGCGTGGGATAGCGGTCCTGGCGGAGGTCGCAGAAGGGGCAGTCGGGCGGGTCGGGCGGGCGCGGGGCGGTGGCACCTTCGAGGAGAGCCTGGTAGATGTGGTCGGCACTGTCCGGTCCTGGCGCGGTATTTCCGGTATCCCCCATGTATCCAGGGTCCGGACGGGCCGTCGCCCGCGGTAGGACGCGATCCGGCCGTGCCGGAGGGGGAAGGAGTGCACGGGTGCGGCCCGAGTCGTCCGACGAGGCGCACCGCTGCTCACCGGTATCACCGGGGCAGGCCGGACCCGTACCCCCGGAGGCGTCCTTTCACCGGGGGTACGGCTCCTCGGGGAGGGGTGTCGCGGGAGGGTCGGGGGGCCGGTGGGGTTCGGCGAACGGGGCGCCGGCGTCCAGCTGCCGGCGGCAGCGGACCTCGTCGTCGCGGCTCGCCACCGCGTCGGGGTGGACGGGTCCGAGCACTCGGGTCCTGGCCTCTGCGACCCTCCGGTAGAGGACGAGCGCCTCCGCCCAGCGGCCGAGCCATCCGAGCGAGACAGCGATCTCGCGGCAGCTGACGAGGGTGTCGGGATGATCGGGGCCCAGGGTGCGATCCCGCGCGGCGCACACCGTGCGCGCCTCGGCGAGCGCCTCTTCCCACTGGCCGACGCGGCCGAGGTTGACGCCCAGGCCGTGCCGGGCCCGGAGCGTCTCCGGGTCGTCGGGCCCGCTCACCCTCGTCCGGTCGTGGACGAGGGCTCGGTAGAGCTCCGCTGCTTCCGCGCCCCGTCCGAGGCGGCCGAGGCAGACGCCGATCTCGTGGCGGGTGGAGAGGGTGTCCGGGTGAGTGGTCCCCAGTGCGAGGACCCGGCCCCGGGCGACCCGCGTGTACGTGTCCAGCGCCTCCTGCCAACGCCCCGTCCGGCCGAGGGCGTATCCCACTTCGAAGAGGGTCGCCAGGGTGTCCGGGTGGTCGGCGCCGAGCACCCGGGCGCGCGCGTCGGCCACCTCGCGGGACATCCGGTACGACTCCTCCGCGCGGCCCAGCCGGCCGAGGTTGAACGCCATGTCGTGGCGGCAGCTCAGGGTGTCCGGGTGGCCGGGGCCGGCCGTTCGTTCCCGGGCGGCGAGCACCGTCGCGTACACGCGGTGGGCTTCGGCGTGCCGCCCGAGCCGTCCCAGTACGTACGCCGTCTCCTGGCGGGCCGCCAGGGTCTCGGGGTGGTCCGGCCCGAAGGCCGTGGACCGGCCCTCGGAGACGTGGCCGAACTCCGCCAGCGCCTCCGTGTCGTACCCGGTGCGGCTGAGGCAGACGCCTCGTTCGTACCGGCTGGCGAGCGCCTCCGGGTGGGCGGCCCCGAGCAGCCGGGAGCGTTCGGTCGCGACCGAGCGGTGGATCTCCTCCGCCTCCGCCCAGCGTCCGAGGCGTGCGAGGGCGAGGCCGGACTCGTGGCGTCCGGCCAGGGACCGCAGCACGTCGGCGGCCGGAGCTCCTGGTGCGGCCTGCGGTGTCGCGGCGGCGGGGAAGCCGGTCGTCCATGCGCCAGTGAGGGCGGCGGCGTGGTCGCCCGGTCCGGCGACCCGGCGCCGAGTGCCGGTGGCCCGGCGGCCGGTGGTCATCGAGCGGGTCCACTCGGGCAGTTCGCGCGGACCGGCGTCAGGCGGCGCGGGGAGGGAGGGCGGAGGCAGCTCGAAGCCGGCGGACGGGTGACGCTCGGGACGGGCGGGCGGGAGAAGCTCAGCACGGGCGGGCGGAAGCAGCTCAGCACGGGCGGGCGGAAGCAGCTCTGCGCGGGCGGGCGGGAGCTCAGGGCGTGGGGCCGGGGCGGGGTACGGGTGCCCGGCGGGCCCGGTCTCCGTTACGTTCCCGGTGCGCGCGAGGGCGATCCGACGCCGGAGTGAGCCGGCGTCCTCCGGGCGCTGTCCGGGGGATTTGGCGAGCAGGTCGAGGACGGCCCGCTCGAAGAACTCGGGGATTTCGGCACGGTGGGCGCGCAGGGGGCACGGCGGTGTGTCGCGGTGGGCGACGAGGATGCCCCAGGCGTCGTCCAGGTCGAACGGTGGTACTCCGGTGGCGATTTCGTAGAGCACGCAGCCCAGCGAGTAGAGATCGCTGCGGTGGTCGACACCGACTCCGCCGATCTGCTCGGGTGACATGTAGTGAGGGGTGCCCATGGAGATGCCGGTGCCGGTCAGCTTGGAGGTGAAGGCAGTGTCCTGGGCGAGGCGCGCGATACCGAAGTCGCAGATCTTCACCGTGCCGTCGGTGAGCCGCATGATGTTGGCGGGCTTGAGGTCGCGGTGCACGATGCCCTGCCGGTGGGTGTAGCCGAGGGCGTCGGCCATCTGTTCGGCGATGTCGATCACGTCGTCGACGGGCAGAGCCCGCCGGCCGTTGTCCTCCAGGAGCTGACCGAGGTTGCGCCCTTCGAGGAGCTCCATCACCAGGTAGAGGACGCCCTCGTGTTCACCGAAGTCGTGGACGACGGTCACGCCCCGGTGCTGGAGGGCGGCGGCCACCCGGGCTTCACGGCGGAACCGTTCCCGCAGGACGCGGGCGAAGGAGCGGTCGTGGGGAGGGCCCGAGGGCTTGAGGCACTTGACGGCGACCTGACGGCCCAACGACTCGTCGCGGGCCCGCCACACCTCGCCCATTCCGCCGCGCCCGATCAAGTCGAGCAGCTGGTACCGGCCCTGGATCAGCCTGGTCTCCGCCATGGTCCGCCGTCGCCCCCGTCGCTCCGCTGCATCCGCGCCCTCCCCCGGCCGTTCCAGTATGGCGGCCCGTCACAAAAGAGGGCGCGGGTCCGGACCGCTCCCGGGGTCGAGTCGGGAGATCGCCGTCACGGTGCGGCGGGACGGCGGTTGCCGGCCCGCCGCGTATGCGGTGAGACACGGGGTCACGGCGTTCACGGGTCTCCTCTGCCGGGCTCTTCGGCGACCACCACGAAAGCGTACGAGCGGGGTACATCATGGTCCGGCGTCCCCGGGAGGCGTCCCGCGGCCACCCACCAGGGACGCGGCTGGTCGTGACATCATCGGAGCATGGCCACGACCGAGAAGAAATGCCAAGCGGCGCGCGCGGGGCTCGCCGAGCTCGGAGCCGTCCACGAGGCGGCCGGCATCCCGCCGCTGCGCGAACGAACCGTCGTCGGCGTCGAGACCGCGGCCGGAGGCCTCTCATGACCGACGTCCTGACCGCCTTCGTCCGCGCCCGCTTCGCCGAGGAGCTGGAGAAGGCCCGCTACGCCGGTGATGTGGTGACCAAGCAGCCCGATCGCTTCGGCGTCGAACCCGAGGACGCCGCCAAGCACGCTCGCTTCACCGCCGCCACGGCCGAGGTCCGTCTCGCGCTGCTGGAGGACACCGTGGTGCCGTATCTGGGGACCGCCGGGCCGGCCGGCCGGAACGCCGAGTACCAGCTCCGGCTCCTCGCCGCGCCCTACATCGAGCACCGCGACTACCCGCACGACCAGGAACCATCGGGCCGGCCCGAAAGCTCCGCATGACCGACGGCCCGGTGGCCCTTTTCCGGGCTTACGGTTCCGGGGGTCGGAGCGGTGTTCCGTGGCGGGACACGCTCGTCGGGTGAGGGCCGTGGGGCCGGATCCACGGAAGAACCCACCACGTGACCCACGCTCGCGAAGACGCACTCCCGCGACCGGGGGCGCAGCTCGTCGCCCCGGCCCACCGCAAGGGCGTGGTCCGGCCCCCCCCCACGTGACCCGCCGCCGGTTCTCCCGGAGCCGGGACCGGCGGATCAGCGCTTGACGGCCCGCAGGACCACGAACTTCGGGTCGCCCGCGACGGTGGTGCAGTTGCCGAAGATCCTGCGCAACTGCGTGTGGTACCCGAGGTGCCGGTTGCCGACGGCCCACAGCTCGCCGCCCTGCCGCAGTGCGGTGCGCGCGGCGTGGAACATGTTCCTGGCGGTGGCGTCGGTGGTGGCCAGGTGGGAGTGGAACGGCGGGTTGGTGAGAACCAGGTCCACGCTGCCGGGTTCGACGTCCGTCAGGGTGTCACCGACGAGGAACGACGCCTCGCGGCCGGGGTCCGTACCGGCCCGGAAGGTCTCCTCGGCGGAGGCGACGGCCTGGTACGACTCGTCGGTGAAGGTGACGGAGGCGTCCGGGTTGGCGAGGGCCGCCGCGAGGCCGACGACGCCGTTGCCGCACCCGAGGTCGACGACCCGGTCGGGGCCCGTGCGCGTGGGCAGGTGCTTCAGGAAGAAGCGGGTGCCGATGTCGAGCCGTTCGGCGCAGAAGATGCCGGCGTGGTTGACGACCGTGCGGCCGGCGGCCGTCCCGATGTCGGTGGGGAGCTCGTACCGCAGCGGCCAGGGGCTGGGCGTACGGACGAGGGTCGGGTCGGGGGTCGAGAAGATCAGCCGGGCCTTGCGGACCGCGAGCGAGGTGCGGGTCGGGCCGACGATGCGCTCGAAGAGCTTGAGCGTGGAGGTGTGGATCTCCTTGACCATGCCCGCGCCGATCACCACGGTGCCCTCGTGGAGGGAGGGCGCGAGGCGGTGGAGCTGGTCCTCCAGGTACGCGAGGCTCTTGGGCACGCGTACGAGCAGGACGTCGATCCGGTCCGGCGGGGTGTCGCGCGACGAGAGCAGCCGCACCGCGTCGGGGTCGATGCCGTTGCGCGCGAGGTTCGCGCGGGTGGCGCACTGCGCCAGGTAGGAGTCGGAGATCTGTACGGGCCGGTGCCCGGCCAGCACCGTGGAGAGGGCGCCCCAGCGGTCGCCCACCACCACGACGGAGCCGGAGAGGTCCACCGGCCCGGCGGGTCCGGCGGCACCGGGCTCGGCTGGTCCCTCCAGTCGGGAGAGGAGGTACTCGTCGGCCGCGTCCCAGGCGCGGAAGGGGTCGCGCGGGTGCTCGGGAAAACGGGCCAGGTCGACGGGGCCCTGTGACGTCGTCAAACAGTTCATTGTGCGTTCAGGCTAACCCGGGCGGGAGCACCCGCCGTGCCGAGCGCTTCCCGCCCCGGAGCCCGAGGGTCTCAGGGAAGTCGCTTGTCGATGGCCGAACGCCCTTCCTCGGCGATTTTGCGCCGGGCCCATTCGAGACTCTCCGGTGTCACGTCCCGGCCCGAGGCGAGGACCAGGTCCTCCGCACTGGGACGGTCGCTCGCTCCGGTGTGGAGCAGCCGGTCCGGCGTGACCTCTTCCGGCGTGATCGCCCGTGCGTCACGCGTGAGGTATATGGATTCGGGATCTTGGCTCATGCCGCCTCCTCGTCCTTTCGGCCAATTCTCACGCCGGGACGCGGCCCGCGCATCCGGCCGCGACGCGGCACTCGCGTCCGAGGCCGCGCCGGGGCGGTGGAGGCGGGAGTGACCGGTGGGACCAACCCCCACTTGACCTGCACATGGCCATCACTTTCTGTTCATGCATGAAGCACGGCGCGTATGGAAGGCTGCCGGGCAGATCGCCCTTCGCATGACTGCCGCGCCCCTCTCCTCCCCCACGAATCAGAGGGTGGCCGCAGTCCTTTCGCGTCCCGGAGAGGACACCCCACATGTCCCGTCGCCCCATAATCTACGCGCGTCCACTCTTGGCCGCCCTCGCCGCCGTCACCGTTCTCACCGCTACCGCCGCGGCCACTCCCGGCAAGGACGCCCCGGCACCCGCCGCCGCGGCCACCGCGTCCGCCACTCTGGACGACACCTACTACGCGAGCGCGGTGGGCAAGTCCGGCACCGCCCTCAAGGCGGCGCTGCACACGGTCATCAAGAGCCAGACCAAGGTCTCGTACAGCCAGGTCTGGGAGGCCCTCAAGGACACCGACGAGGACCCCGCCAACCCCGGCAACGTCATCCTGCTGTACACCGGTGAGTCCCGGCCCGAGGACGACAACGGCGGAAACGTCGGCCAGTGGAACCGCGAGCACGTCTGGGCCAAGTCGCACGGCGACTTCGGTACGGCGACGGGCCCCGGTACCGATCTGCACCACCTGCGGCCGGCCGACGTCCAGGTCAACTCCATCCGGGACAACAAGGACTTCGACAACGGCGGCAGCCAGGTGTCGGGCGCTCCGGGCAACTACACCGACGCCGACTCCTTCGAACCCCGCGACGCGGACAAGGGCGACGTCGCGCGGATGATCCTCTACATGGCGGTGCGCTACGAGGGCGACGACGCGTGGGCCGACCTGGAGCCCAACGAGAAGGTCGACAACGGCTCGGCACCGTACATCGGCAAGCTCTCCGTACTGAAGGAATGGAGCCAGGAGGACCCGCCGAGCGCCTTCGAGAAGAACCGCAACGAGGTCATCTACACCCAGTACCAGCACAACCGCAACCCGTTCATCGACCACCCGGAGTGGGTCGAGTCGATCTGGTAGGCCCGTCGGTCCGGCGGCCCCGGAGCACGCCCGGACCCGGGCCGTCGTCGTTCAGGACCGCTGTCCGTCGCCCTCCCGGGCGCACCGCGCGACGGCCTCGTCGCGCGAGGCGAAGTTCGGCGGGCCGACGAGCGGCGGATCCACGGGCGGGCCGCCGTCCGGCAGGGCGTCGCCGCTGGACGGACCGCCGCCACCGGCCGGGGCGCCTTCACCGCCCGGCGGTACGCCTTCGCCGCCGGGCGGGGCACCCAGCCTGCCGGCCGGGTCGGCGAGGGCTACGTGGTGACCCGCCCTCTCCAGCCGGGCCAGCCCCTGGCGGAGCATCGCGTAGGCCACCGGCTCGATCCCGTTCACCTGCCGCAGGTCCAGCACCACGGACGGGGCGCCCCCGGAGCCGGCCTCGTCGAGTCCGTACAGCACGCGTTCGGCCGCGGTGAAGTCCAGCGCCCCCTGCGCGGCCACGACCGCCACCCGCCCCCTCTCCCCCGCGCCGCTGCCGGGCGGCGGGTCCTCCCCCGTGGTGACGAGCGTGACGGTGGAGCCGGGCAGCGCGGGGTTGAGCATGAGGTGGAGTCCGAGGCGTTCCGAGAGGGCGGCGAAGGCGGACCGCCCGCGTACGGAGGTCCCGGCGGCGTCGAGCGGCGGGCTGTAGGAGGCGAGCCCGAACCGCGCGGGCCCTGCGGCGATCAGGCCGCCCGACACCCCGCTCTTGGCCGGGAGCCCCACCCGTAGCAGCCACTCGCCCGACGCGTCGTACATCCCGCAGGTCGCCATGACGGCCAGCACCCGGGCCGCGACCTCGTCGGTCACCACCCGGTCGCCGGTCACGGGGTTGACCCCGCCGTGGGCCAGGGTGGCCGCCATGACCGCGAGGTCCACCGCGGTCACCCGTACCGCGCACTGGCGGAAGTACGTCTCGGTGGCGGTGACGGGGTCGGCGGGGAGCCGGCCGGCGCTGCGGATGAGGTAGGCGAGCGCCCGGTTACGGTCGCCCGTCCCGGACTCGGAGCGGTACACCGCTTCGTCGACGTCCAGCGCTCGTCCGGCGAACCGGCCCAGGAACGCCAGGATGCGCTCGAACCGCGGGCGGTCGGGGGTGTCGGGGACCAGTGAAGAGGCCACCAGGGCGCCCGCGTTGACCATGGCGTTGGCCGGCCGGCCGGTCCCGTGCTCCAGATTGATGGCATTGAACGCCTCGCCGCTGGGCTCCGCGCTGACCCAGGCGGACACTTCGTCAAGCCCCAGTTCGGCCAGCGCGAGGGCGTAGACGAAAGGCTTGGAGACGGACTGCACGGTGAACGGTGTGCGCGCGTCGCCCGCACTGTAGAGATGCCCGTCCATGCTGACCAGCGCGAGACCGAAGGCGTCCGGGTCGGCACGGGTCAACTCGGGGATGTACGAGGCTACTTCCCCGTGCCGGATCCCGGCGAACCGCGCGCGCAGTTCACCGAGCGCGGCAGTCACCGCACCGGCCGCCCCCGCACCGGCGCCGCCGGAGGGAAACGGCGCTCCGGAGGGAAGCGGCACGTCGGAGGGCAAGGACGCACCGGAGGTCGGCGGCCCCCCGGGCGGCTCCGCGCCGGCGGGTCTCACCGGCCCCCGCCGTCACCGGGGCCCCCACCCTCGGCGTCCTCGGCACCCTCGGCGTCCAGGGCGTCTTCGGCGAAGACGCTGCGGAGCCTCTTCTCGCTCGCGGTGTCCAGGTTGCTGTGGAGCAGTTCGGCACCCCCGCCGGGGAGGGCCGCGCCGATGCGATCGGTGATCTCGTCCCGGGTGAGCCGGAGGAGCGCCGAAGTCCCTGGCGTGACCTGCTCCTTGACCTCGGTGATGAAGTCGTCGTCGATCCCCGCGTCGGCGAGCCTGCCGCCGAGCGCCCCGGCGGCGGCGCCGATGGCCGCGCCGAGCAGCGGCATCAGGAGGAGCAGCCCGAAGAGCGGTCCCCAGAACGTGCCGCCGAGGGCTCCGGCGCCGACCAGGCTGCGGAGCTGCCGGGTGCGGGGCTTCGCGCGGTCGATGGGCCGGCCGGCCACCGCCGCGTCGATGATCTTGATCAGCCCCTGCTTCTGCAGGGACGTGAGCGACGCCTCGGCGTGCTCCGCCGCGTCCGCGGTCCGGATCTTCCACGCGGCGAGGGTGGACATACCGCTACCTCCCGAACCCCCGAGCACGACCTCCGGCTAATTGGCTCATATTAGGATCAAAAGGTATGAATTGACTCGTCGGGCCATCCGTCCCAGGTACGGGGAACGGCCCGGGCCCCGCGGGACACCGCGCCGGGCCCTCCACCGGAATCGAACCCCTGGGAGGGAACGATGGACACGGACGCCCTTACCACCGGAGTACTCAAGGAACTGCGGGCGACCCGCACCTATCCGGTCCTGTCCCTGACGATGCCCACCCACCGCCGCGCCCCGGACAACGCCCAGGACGCCGTACGGCTGCGCAATCTGGTCGCCGAGGCCGCGAGCCGGCTGGAAGCCGATCCGGGGGTGCCGCGCGAGACCGCTGCCGCGCTGCGGGCGCAGCTGGACCGCGCGGTCGCCGAGGTGGACGCGCGCAGGGCCCTGGAGTCGCTGGTGCTCCTGGTGAGCACGGAGGAGTACCAGATCTGGCAGCTGCCGCGCACCGCTCCCGAGCGGGTGGTGCTGAGCGACACGTACCTGACCCGCAACCTGGTGGCGGCCAGGGCGCAGTCCCAGCCGTACTGGGCTCTGACTGTCGCCGCCGACCATGCGGCCCTCTGGGGCGGCACCGCGGACTCCGTGCACCTGGAGGAGAAGGGCGGGTTCCCGCTGACCGCCCCGAGCGAGGCGCCGAACCCTCAGCGGATGGAGCGGATCGGTGACACCCCGAGCACGTACACCGACGAGGAGACCCGCCAGTTCCTCCGTACGGTCGACGAGAAGCTGCGGGCCGTGCTCGCCGCCGACCCGCGGCCGTTGTACCTGGTCGGGCTGCCGCCCGCGCTCTCGCTGCTGGACGACGCCGGCGAGGGCGCCCACGCGGCGGTCGGCCGGGTCGCCAAGGGCGCTCCCGCCGACATCGCGCCGGCCGCACTGCTGGCGGAGCTCGGCGTGGCGATGGCGGAGCACGCGGAGCGCCGCGCCGGCGAGGTACGCGCCCGGCTCGACGGCGCACGCGGGGCCAAGGCCTTCGCGGGCGGGCTCGACGAGGTGTGGACCGCCGTGCGGGAGGGGCGCGCGGGGCTGGTCGTGGTGGAGGAGCACTACCAGGAGACCGCGCGCACGGCCGAGGACCACCTCGTGCCGGTGGGCGACGAGGAGGTGGAGCCGGGCGACGCGTCGGTACGCGAGGACGTGGTGGACGAGCTGGTGGAAGCGGCCCTCGACAGCGGCGCCGAGGTCGTGTTCCTCCCGGACGACACCCTGAACGAGCACCACCGGATCGCGGCGGTACTGCGCTACTGAGCGGTGACGTCCATAGACCGCCCGGTCCGGTTCACGCTCCCAGGAGGCGGACCGGTGAGCCCGCGAGATACGCCTCGATGTCCTCGACCGCGTCGCCGTAGTAGGCCGCGTAGTTGGCGCGGGAGACGTACCCGAGGTGCGGGGTGGCCAGCAGGCGCGGTGCGGTGCGCATCGGGTGGTCCGCCGGGAGGGGCTCGGTGTCGAAGACGTCGACGGCCGCGCCGGCGATGGTCCCGGCGTGGAGCGCGGCGAGCAGGGCGTCCTGGTCGACGATGGCGGCCCTCGACGTGTTGACGAGGTAGGCGTCCGGGCCCATCAGCGCCAGCTCCGGGGCGCCGATCAGACCCCGGCTGCGGTCGCCGAGAGCCAGGTGGACGGAGACGAAGTCACTGGTGGCGAGGAGCTCCTCCTTGGAGGCGGCGAGCCGGGTGCCCACCTCGCCGGCCCGCTCGGCGGTCAGGTTGGGGCTCCACGCGACCACGTCCATGCCGAAGGCCAGGCCGACCGCGGCGACCCGGCTGCCGATCCTGCCGAGCCCGAGCAGGCCGAGGCGCCGGCCGTGCAGGTCGGCGCCGACCGTCGACTGCCAGGGCCCCCCGGTGCGCAGCGCGGTGGCCTCCGGGACGATGTTGCGGGCGAGGCCGAGGAGCAGGGCCCAGGTGAGTTCCACCGGCGGGGTGCCGGCGCTGGCGGTCCCGCACACGGTGACGCCGTTGCGCGCGGCGGCCGCGTAGTCGATGACGGAGTTCCGCATGCCGGAGGCGACGAGGAGGCGCAGGCGCGGCAGCCGGTCGAGCAGGGTGGCGGGGAAGGGGACCCGCTCGCGCAGGGTCACCACGACGTCGAAGGACGCGAGCGCCTCGGCGGTCTCGTCCTCGGTGGCGAAGTGCTCCGGGAAGGAGGCGACGTCCACCCGGCCCGCCAGGGGCGACCAGTCGGCGGCGGTGGTCGCGACGGACTGGAAGTCGTCGAGTACGGCGCAGCGCAGTGTCATCGGTTCGGCTCTCCTCGGGCGGGCGTTCGGCCCGACCATGATCGCTCATCGGGAGGAGCGTGCGGAGACCCGGCCGGGACCGCCCCGGCGCGGGGCGGTCCCGGAAGAAGCCGCCGGTCAGCCGGTCCAGGTCCAGTCGGCCACCTCCGGCATGTCCTCGCCGAACTCGCGGATGTAGGCGTGGTGGCGGGTCCGTGCGTCGGTCATGGCCTGGCGTACCGCGACGGCGCGGACGCCGAGTCCGGGCACCCGGTCGACCACGTCCATGACGAGCCGGTACCGGTCGAGGTCGTTGCGGACCACCATGTCGAAGGGGGTGGTGGTCGTGCCCTCCTCCTTGTAGCCGCGTACGTGGAGGTTGGCGTGGCCGGCCCGGCGGTAGGCGAGGCGGTGGATCAGCCACGGATAGCCGTGGTAGGCGAAGATGACCGGCTTGTCGCGGGTGAAGAGGGCGTCGTACTCGGAGTCGGGCATGCCGTGCGGGTGTTCGCCGTGCGGCAGCAGCCGGGTCATGTCCACGACGTTCACCACGCGTACGGCGAGGTCGGGCAGGTGGCGCCGGAGCAGGTCGGCGGCGGCGAGCGTCTCCAGGGTGGGTACGTCTCCCGCGCAGGCCAGCACCACGTCGGGTTCGCGGCTGCCGTCCTCGGTTCCCGCCCACTCCCACACCCCGGCGCCCCGGGCGCAGTGGGCGCGGGCCTGGTCCATCGTCAGCCAGTCGAAGGTCGGCTGCTTCCCGCAGACGATCACGTTGACGTAGTCGCGGCTGCGCAGCACGTGGTCGGCGGTGGAGAGCAGGGTGTTGGTGTCCGGCGGCAGGTAGACGCGGACGACTTCGGGGCTCTTGTTGAGGATGTGGTCGACGAACCCCGGGTCCTGGTGCGAGAAGCCGTTGTGGTCCTGGCGCCAGACGTGCGAGCTGAGCAGGTAGTTCAGTGAGGCGATGGGGCGGCGCCAGGGAAGACGGCGCGAGGTGCGCAGCCACTTGATGTGCTGGTTGACCATCGAGTCCACGATGTGGGCGAACGCCTCGTAGCTGGAGAAGAGCCCGTGGCGCCCGGTGAGCAGGTAGCCCTCCAGCCATCCCTGGCAGAGGTGTTCGGAGAGGATCTCCATGACCCGCCCGTCGCGGGCGAGGTTCTCGTCGGTCGGCAGGATCTTCTGCTGCCATGCCTTGCCGGTCGCTCCGTAGACGGCGTCGAGCCGGTTGGACGCGGTCTCGTCCGGGCCGACGAGCCGGAAGTCCCGGCGTCCGGCGGTGGCGGCCATGACGCCTTCGAGGAGTCGGCCGAGTACCCGGGTGGGTTCGTGGGAGGCTGCGCCGGGCTTGTCGACGGTGACCGCGTGCTCGTCCAGCGGGGGTACCGGGAGGTCGCGCAGCAGCAGTCCGCCGTTGGCGTACGGGGTCGCGCCGAGGCGCAGGTCGCCCTCGGGGATCACCGAGAGCACCTGTGCGGTGGGGCGTCCGGCGTCGTCGAAGAGTTCCTCGGGCTGGTAGGAGCGCAGCCACGCTTCGAGTTGCCGCAGGTGGTCGGCGTTGTCGCGGACTCCGGAGAGCGGGACCTGGTGGGCGCGCCAGGTCCCTTCGACGGGCAGCCCGTCGACCTCTTCGGGCCCGGTCCAGCCCTTGGGCGTACGCAGGACGATCATCGGCCAGCGGGGACGTTCGGTCGACCGGCCGCCCCGGGCCGCGCGCTGGTGCTCCCCGATGCGGTCCAGCGCGACGTCCAGCGCGGCGGCCAGTGCGCGGTGGACCTCTGCGGGATCGTCGCCGCTGACGTGGATGGGGTCGTGGCCGTATCCGCGCAGCAGTTGGTCGAGTTCGTCCTCGGGGAGGCGGGCCAGCACCGTCGGGTTGGCGATCTTGTAGCCGTTGAGGTGGAGGATCGGCAGGACGGCCCCGTCGTGCACCGGGTCGAGGAACTTGTTGGAGTGCCAGGAGGCCGCGAGCGGTCCGGTCTCGGCCTCCCCGTCCCCGATGACGCAGGCGACGAGCAGGTCGGGGTGGTCGAAGGCGGCGCCGTAGGCGTGGGTGAGGGCGTACCCCAGCTCACCGCCCTCGTGGATGGAGCCGGGAGTCTCGGGTGCCACGTGGCTGGGCACTCCACCGGGGAAGGAGAACTGCTTGAACAGCGCCCCCATCCCTTCGGCGTCCCGGCCGATGTCGGGGTACGTCTCCGAGTAGCTGCCTTCCAGCCAGGAGTTGGCGAGCACGGCGGGGCCGCCGTGTCCGGGTCCCCAGATACAGAGCGTCGGCCGGCTCCGTGCCTTGATCACCCGGTTGAGGTGGGTGTGGACCAGGTTGAGCCCCGGCGAGGTGCCCCAGTGGCCCAGCAGCCTCGGCTTGATGTGCTCGCGGGCGAGGGGCTGCTCGAGGAGCGGGTTCGCCATGAGGTAGATCTGGCCCGCCGCGAGGTAGTTGGCGGCCCGCCAGTGGGCGTCGAGAGCGGCGAGTTCGTCGGCGTCGAGCGCGGTGGACGAGGGGGCCGGCTGCCCGGCGGTGCTGGTCACGAGGGGATCTCCTCCTGGAGGCGGAAACGCGGCTGGGGTGGACGGGGCGCGGATGGAAGCGGCGCGGGGGTGGGCACGGCCCGGGCGCGGGTGCGGCGGCCGGACGGTGACCGGCGGGGCTTCGGGGGCCGGGTCATGCCCCGCCGTCCCCCGTGGGGCCGTACCAGACGGTGGTCGCGTTGCAGAACTCCCGGATGCCGTGGCCGGCGAGCTCCCTGCCGTAGCCGGAGCGCTTCACCCCGCCGAAGGGCAGTGCGGGGTGGGAGGCGGTCATGCCGTTGAAGAAGACTCCGCCGGCCTCCAGGTCCCGGACGCAGGCCTCCATCTCGTCGGGGTCCCGGGTCCATACGTTGGAACTCAGACCGAAGGGGGTGTCGTTGGCGATCTCCAGGGCCTCGTCAAGCCCGGAGACCCGGTAGAGGGTCGCCACCGGGCCGAAGGTCTCCTCGCGGTGGATCCGCATCTGCGGGGTGATGCCGGCGAGGACGGTGGGCGCGTAGAACCAGCCGTGTTCCAGTTCGCCGCCGAGCCCCTCGGGCCGTCCCCCGCCGCAGAGCGCCCGAGCCCCCTTGCCGAGGGCGTCGTCGACCAGTTCCTCCAGGTCGGTGCGGCCCTGTTCGCTGGAGAGCGGGCCGACGTCGGTGGACTCCTGGAGCGGGTCGCCGACCGTGAGGGCCTTCATGGCGGTGGTGAAGCGTTCGGCGAAGGCGTCGTAGACGTCGGTGTGGACGATGAACCGTTTGGCGGCGATGCAGGACTGCCCGTTGTTCTGGACCCGGGCGGTGACGGCGGTCTTCGCGGCCCGCTCGACGTCGGCCGAAGGCAGCACGAGGTAGGGGTCGCTGCCGCCGAGTTCGAGGACGGTCTTCTTCACCGAGTCCCCGGCGGTCGCGGCGACGGAGCGGCCGGCGGGTTCGCTGCCGGTGAGGGTGGCCGCGGCGACCCGGTCGTCGCGCAGGATCGCCTCGACGGCGCCGGAGCCGATCAGCAGCGTCTGGAAGACCCCTACGGGGAAGCCGGCCCGGCGGAACAGGTCGCCCAGGTAGAGGGCGGTCTGCGGGACGTTCGACGCGTGCTTGAGGAGCCCGACGTTGCCCGCCATCAGCGCGGGCGCCGCGAAGCGGACCACCTGCCAGAGCGGGAAGTTCCACGGCATCACGGCGAGGACGACGCCGAGCGGCCGGTAGTGGACCCGGGCGCGGGTCGCTCCGGAGTCCTTCACGTCTTCGTCCGCCGGGTGCTCGTCGGCCAGCAGTCGTTCGGCGTGGGCCGCGTACCAGCGCATGGCCTTGGCGCATTTGGCGGCCTCGGCGCGCGCGGCGGCCAGCGGCTTGCCCATTTCGAGGGTCATGGTGCGGGCGATGGCGTCGCGGTCGGCGTCCAGGAGGTCGGCGGCCTTCTCCAGCAGTGCGGCCCGCTCGGCGAAGCCCGTGGTGCGGTAGGTACGGAACGTGTCGTACGCGGTGGCGATCCGCCGTTCGATCTCCGCCTCGCCGATCGCGTCGTACGTCTTCAGGGTTTCGCCGTTCGCGGGGTTGACTGTCGCGATGGGCATGGCTGTGGCCTCCTTGCCTGGGTTCTTCGACCGTCCCGCGCCTTCACGCCCGGCGCAACGCGGGCTCCGTCGCAGCGCCTACCCGGCCGACGCGGATCATGCGCGCCGGGGGCACGCGATCCGGATCGGCCGGGCAGGGGGCCGGGAACGGTCAGGCGAAGGCTGTGGAGGGCAGCGGCCGGGACTCGGGGGCGGTGTCCGGCGGGGTGCGGGGCAGCAGGCCGGTCGGGCGCGGCACCTCGGCGTACCGGGTGAACCAGACGACTTTGCCGTCGTCGGTGCGGCAGGTGCCCCAGCTGTCGCTGAGCGCCATGACCCGGCTCAGCCCGCCGCCGGTGTCGAGCAGTCTCGGCATCCCCGCGCCGTTGTCGGCCACGGCCACCGTCAGGTGACGGCCGGTCCAGCGGAGTTCGACGACGCACTCGTTGTCGCCGCCGACGTGCCGGTGGACGTTGGTCAGCAGTTCATCGAGCGCCCGGCAGACCGGGCGGACGTGCAGTTCGAGACTCCAGTGGCGCAGGTGCGCCGCGACGATGCGCCGCAGCTGGGAAACGCGTTCTGCCGACACCTGCAGTTCGACCAGATAGTGCCGGTCGAGTGGAACGGTCATCGTCGGGGCTCCTCACCGCGAGGCCCACGTGCGTGTCCGTCGTGAACCGACGACCCCTGAGCACGAAGCGTGAGCGGTCATCACTTCTGTGTCACTCCTCAGGGTGACGCCGCTGGGCCGGGTGCGCAACAGTTGGGCCGGTCGCCGCTGGTGGAGGCGGCTACCAGGGTGCGGAGCGCCCTCGACGAGAGGCCCTACAGCAGGTACGGCAGGATTTTGTCCGGGGTGAGCGGGAGTTCGGTCAGCCTCGCCCCGGTGGCATGGCGCACGGCGTTGCCGATGGCGGCCGCGGTACCGACGATGCCGATCTCGCCGATCCCCTTGCTGCCCATCGGGTTGAGGTGGGGGTCGTCCTCGTCGATCCAGTGCGCCTCGACGGCCGGCACGTCGGCGCAGGCCGGTACGTGGTACGCGGCGAGGTCGCTCTCGGTGAAGTCGCCGTACACAGGGTCCAGGGTGCTGCCCTCGGTGAGCGCCATTCCGATGCCCATGACCATGCCGCCGATGAACTGGGAGCGCGCGGTCCGGGCGTTGAGGATGCGTCCGGCGGCGTAGACGCCGAGCAGCCTGCGCACCCGGACCTCGCCGGTGAGCGAGTCGACGGCGGTCTCCGCGAAGTGGGCGCCGAAGGCGTGCCGGGAGTACGGGGACTCGGCGCCGGTCTCCTCGCCGGTGTCGGCGCGCACCGTGATGCCCTCGGCGGGCAGCGGCCCGGAGTGCGTGGCGAGCCGGGCGGCGAGGGCGGCCGCGGCCTTGTGCACCGCCCATCCCCAGGAGGCGGTGCCGGAGGAGCCGCCGGCGAGCGGCGCGGTGGGGAGGTCGCTGTCGCCGAGGGCGACCCGGACCCGGTCGGCGTCGGTGGAGAGCGCGGAGGCCGCGATCTGGGCGAGGACGGTACGGGCGCCGGTGCCGATGTCCGTGGCGTTCACCTCGACGAGGAAACTCCCGTCGGCGGCTGCGTGCGCGGCGGCCGAGCAGGCCCCGACGAGGACGGGGTACGTCGCCGAGGCGACGCCCGTACCGAGCAGCCAGCGCCCGTCCTGCCGTGAGGCGGGGCGGCGGTCGCGGTCGTGCCAGCCGAAGCGCTCGGCGCCCTCGCGCAGGCAGGCGAGGAGGTTGCGGCTGCTGAACGGTTTCCCCGAGTCGGGCTCGGTGGCGGGTTCGTTGCGTACCCGCAGCTCGACGGGGTCGATGCCGAGCGCGCAGGCCAGTTCGTCCATCGCGGACTCCAGGGCGTACATCCCTGACGCCTCGCCGGGGGCGCGCATCCAGGAGGGGCTCGGGACGTCGAGCGCGGCCACCCGGTGCACGGTCCGGCTGTGCGGGGAGGCGTACATGATCCGGGCCGGTACGGCGGCCTGCTCCACGAACTCCTTGACGGTGGAGGTGTGGGTGGCGACCTCGTGGCTGAGGGCGGTGATCATGCCGTCGTCGTCCGCGCCGATCCGCACGCGGTGCACGGTGGGCGCGCGGTGGCCGACGACGGCGGGCAGGTGCTTCCTCGGCAGGGCGAGCTTCACGGGCCGGCCGGTGTGCAGCGCGGCCATGGCGGCGAGCACCACCTGGGGGCGCGGGGTGCCCTTCGAGCCGAACCCGCCGCCGACGTGTTCGGAGATCGCGGTCACCCGGCCGGGGTCGACGCCGAAGACGGCGGCCAAGGTGTCGCGGACCGTGCTGGAGCCCTGGCTGGAGTCGTGGACGGTCAGCCGGCCGTCCTCCCACCGGGCGGTGCTGGCGTGCGGTTCCATCGGGTGGTTGTGGAGGGGGCCGATCCGGTACGTCGTGTCGATCCGGTTCTCCGCGTCCTCGTAGGCCCGCGTGAAGTCGCCGCGTTCGCTGACCGCCGGAAAGCCGCCGTTGGCCTTCTCCGGGGTGTACAGCCCGGGGTGATCGTCGGTGAGGACGACGTCGTGCGGTTCGCGCGCGTACTCGGTGACCACCGCGTCGGCTCCGGCCCGGGCCGCTTCGAGGCTGTCGGCCACCACCAGTGCGACGTACCAGCCCCGGTGCGGGACCCGGTCGTCCTGGAGCACCGCGAGGATCGGGTCGTCGGGAGTGTGCAGGCGGGGCGCGGTCTCGTGGGTGAGCACGGCGTGGACGCCGGGGAGGGCGAGCGCGTCGGCGGTGCGGACGGCGGTCACCCGCCCGCTGGGCACGGTGGCCGGGACGGGCCACGCGTACAGGCAGCCGGGCGGGGTGTGCTCCGCGGCGTAGCGCGCCGCCCCGGTGACCTTCTCCCGGGCTTCGCGGCGGACGACGGGGGCACCGAGCGGCTGGGGGGCGTGGCTCATGACGGGTCCTCGGGCGGAGTCGGGGTACGGGGCGCGGGCGGGTGCCGGCCGGTCAGGCGGCGGCCCGTCCGGTGAGTTCGGTGAGCGCGTCGACGGTCAGCCTGCGGGCGAGGTCCACCTTGAAGGCGTTGTCGCGCAGCGGCCGGGCGGCGGCGAGTTCGGCGGCGGCGGCGCGGGCGAAGGTCTCGGCGGTGGCCGGGGCGCCGAGCAGCACGGCCTCCGCCGCGGTCGCCCGCCAGGGCCGGTGGGCGAGACCGCCGAAGGCGAGGGCGGCGTGCTGGACGCGGCCGTCGCGGACGGTGAGGACAGCGGCGACGGAGACGAGCGCGAAGGCGTACGAGGCCCGGTCGCGGACCTTGCGGTAGAGCTGCGCCGAGCCTGCGGGGGCCGGGGGCAGCACCACTTCGGTGATCAGCTCGCCGGGGCGGATCACGGTGTCCTGGTCCGGGTTCTCCCCCGGCAGCCGGTGGAACCCGGTGACGGGCACGGTTCGTTCGCCCTCCGGCCCGTGGAGCACGACGGTGGCGTCGAGGGCCGCGAGGGCGGCGGACAGGTCCGAGGGGTGGGTGGCGACGCAGTTCTCGGAGTGGCCGAGGACGGCGAGGTCGCGGTGGGCGCCCTCGCGCGCGGGGCAACCGGTTCCGGGGGCCCGCTTGTTGCACGGTTTGGACACGTCCTGGAAGTACGGGCAGCGGGTGCGCTGGAGGAGGTTGCCGCCGGTGGTCGCGACGTTGCGCAGCTGGCCGGACGCCCCCGCGAGCAGCGCCTGGGAGAGGGCCGGGTACCTCTCGCGCACGAGGGGGTGCGCGGCGAGATCGCTGTTGCGGACGGTCGCCCCGATGCGCAGCCCGCCCTCGGAGGTCGGCTCGGTGCGGTCCAGGGGCAACCGGGTGACGTCGACGAGGACGCCCGGCGTCTCGACACCGAGCTTCATCAGGTCGACGAGGTTCGTCCCGCCGCCGAGGAAGCGGGCACCTGGGTGCACCGCCACCGTTCGTACCGCTTCCGCGACGGAGGCGGGCCGCAGGTAACCGAGGGGTTTCATCGGGCCACGTCCTCAATCGCTTCGACGATGTGCGGATAGGCGCCGCACCGGCAGAGGTTGCCGCTCATCCGCTCGCGGATCTCCTCGGGCCCGAGGGCGACGGGGCCGCCCGCGGCGAGGGCGGCCGGCCCGGTCGCGTGGGAGGGGAAGCCGTCCTCCGCCTCGGTGAGCATGCCGACGGCGGAGCAGATCTGGCCGGGCGTGCAGTAGCCGCACTGGAGAGCGTCGCGCTCCACGAACGCCTCCTGCACGGGGTGGAGCCGGCCGTTCCCGGCCAGCCCCTCGACCGTGGTGACCCGGGCGCCGTCCTGGGCGACGGCCAGCAGCAGGCAGCTGTTGGCGCGGCGGCCGTCGACGAGGACGGTGCAGGCCCCGCACTGCCCGTGGTCGCAGCCCTTCTTCGCCCCGGTGAGGCCGAGGTGTTCACGCAGGGCGTCCAGAAGCGTGGTGCGGTGGTCGAGCGTCACCGTCCTGGCCGCGCCGTTGACGTGGAGGGTGACGGCGGAACGGTCGGGGAGGCCGCCGGGCACGCCGCCGTCCTCCGGTTCTCCCGGGGGGATCCGGAGGACGGTCTCCGCGTCCTCGACCAGCCGGTGGGGTTCCATGCTCGGGTGCCTTCCGTTTCTGACCGTCGGGACGGTGGAGGTGCGGGGCGGGCGATCAGCGGCTGGTGAGCCGCAGCCTGAGTTCCTGTTCCTGGTCCCCCGCCGCGGTACCGACGTCCTCCACCGAGAAGACCTCCCCGAGATGTCCGCGCAGCCGGTCCACCGCCCAGTAGCCGCCCTGGGCGTCGAGGGTGACCGCTCCGCCGAGCGAGGCGGGTTGGGCGGCCTCCTTCTTGGTGGAGACGTCGACGGTCGCGGACCAGACGGTCGGGCGGGGCCCCTTCGTGTCGGAGGGGGAGTCGGCGGCGGTCCGGTCGGAGGTGAAGGAGCGGCGGAGCACCTCGAACACGGTGCTCGCGTCGTCGGTCGTGCATTCGCTCAGCGAGACCAGGACGTCATAGTTCTCCTGATGCTCGGAAGCGGTCCTGTCGGTGGTGTTCACCATGGTTCCTTTCTCGGGAGCCGGACGCGGCGGAGCCGGCCCGCTCCCAGGCTCGCGCGGCGTCCGGAAGTCGGCGACACGGATACGGCAGTCGGCGCAGTGCCTGTCCAGGGGTCCTGCCCGGGAAGTCACCGCGTACGCGTGGCGATCACGCGCGGGAAACGGCCTACAGGGTGCGGAGCGCGGGCAGCAGCTTCTTCTCCGCCCAGGAGATGAACGGCTGCTGGTGCGCCCCGCCGACCTGGATGAGGGCGATCTCCGTGAAGCCCGCGTCGCGGTAGGCGCGGACCGCTTCGGTGAACTCGTCCACGTCGCTCCCGCAGGGGATGGCCCCGGCGACGTCCTCGGGGCGGACGTACGCGGTGGCCTGGTCGAATCCGTCCGGCCCCGGCAGCTCGGAGTTGACCTTCCAGCCGCC
This sequence comes from Streptomyces sp. NPDC008125, assembly GCF_042957125.1. Lineage (NCBI taxonomy): Bacteria > Bacillati > Actinomycetota > Actinomycetes > Kitasatosporales > Streptomycetaceae > Streptomyces > Streptomyces sp. NPDC008125. The sequence goes on along the minus strand of NZ_JBIBHR010000005.1, from coordinate 172,092 downwards.
CACCGACCAGCGGAACTGCTCGTGCGCCCGGGCCACCGCAGCACTCCGGTCGGGGTCGTAGCAGACGGGTAGCTGGCCGACCGAGGGTTTGCCGGCGCCGCCGTGGCGGGCGAAGGCGTCGAGCAGTCCGGCCTTCGGCTCGGTGGCGACGACGAGGTCCGCCAGTTCCCCCGCGATCGCGCAGGACTTCGGCCCGGAGACGGCGATCCCGATCGGCACCCGGGTCTCCGGAAGGTCCCACAGCCGGGCGTTCTCCACCTGGAAGTGGGTACCGGCATGGTTCACCACGCCTCCGTCGAAGAGGGCCCCGATGATGCGAGCCGCCTCCTCCAGCATGTCGAGCCGTACCCTGGCGCGCGGCCACCCGGCGCCGGTGACGTGTTCGTTGAGGTTCTCGCCCGATCCGAGCCCCAGCCGGAAGCGGCCCTCGGACAGGATCTGGAGCGTCGCGGCCTTCTGGGCGACGACGGCCGGGTGGTAGCGCACGGTCGGGCAGGTCACGTACGTCATGAGCGGAATGGTCGAGGTGGCCTGCGCGGCGGCGCCGAGCACGGTCCAGGCGTACGGGGCGTGCCCCTGCTCGGACAGCCAGGGGAAGTAGTGGTCGGAGGTGACGGAGAAGTCGAATCCCGCGCGTTCGGCGGCGACGACGTCAGCCACCAGCTCCCGGGGGCCGGTCTGCTCGGTCATCATCGTGTAGCCAATTTTCACCATACAAAACACTTATCCGGCCATATAGCTACAAAACATGAATTCGAATGAATCACTGTCTGACGCTCGGCATCCGGGGTATCCGGCATGCATGGACGTATCGAACGGAGCCCAGACCGCCGCATCCTCCACGCTCGCCGTATCCGGAGCGCTGGGGACCGGCCTCATCATCGCCGCGTTCGCTGTCGTGGCCCTGCTCATCGGCGCCTTCTGGTTCGGCATGCGCCGCCGCGACAAGGAACTGCCGCCCCCGCGCGCCGACGAACAGCCCGTCCCGCCGGACCATCGCTCGCACATCCAGCAGGAGAACGTGCACGGCGAGGACCGTTTCCCCGACGACGGCCACGCCCTGTCCCCCTACGAGCTCGGGGAGCGCGACACGGGAACCACACCGCCGGAGAGCGACCGGCCCCGTGACTGAGGGCATACGCACCGAGCGCCGGCCCCCCGGCGCTCCCCCGGACGCACCCGACTCGGGGGCGGCGGGCGCGGAGAGCGGGAAGGCCGCCGACCGGCGGACCCGGATCACCGTGCTCGTCGCCCTCGCGGCGAATCTGGTGATCGCGGCCGCCAAGACCGTGGGCGGCCTTCTGTCGGGCTCCCCGGCCCTGCTGTCCGAGGCGGCGCACTCGGTCGCCGACAGCATGAACGAGGTCTTCCTCCTCGCCGCGCTGCGGCGCAGCCGCCGCCCGCCCGACGCGCGTCACCCGTTCGGCTACGGCAAGGAACGGTACTTCTGGTCCCTGCTGGCGGCGGTGGGGATCTTCGTCATGGGCGGCTGTTTCTCCTTCTTCCAGGGCTTCGAGGCACTGCGCAGCCACGACCAGGAGTCCCCGTCCGGATACGCGGTCGGCCTGGCCGTCCTCGGTGTGGCGCTGGTGGCCGAGGGCACGTCCCTCGTCCGGGCCCTGCACCAGGTGCGGGGCGAGGAGGGCGGCGCGAAGGATCCCGCGCTGCGCACGGTGGTCGCGGAGGACGCCACCGCCGTGCTCGGCGTGGTCCTGGCCATGGCCGGCATGGCGCTGCACCTGGTCACCGGGAACGTCGTCTGGGAAGGGTCCGCCTCGCTGGCCATCGGGCTGCTGCTCGTCCACGTGGCCTTCCGGCTCGGCCGGGACGCCCGGGACCAGCTGATCGGCGAGTCCGCCGACCCCGCGTTGCAGAAGGAGATCGAGGACTTCCTCGGCGGCCAGGACGAGATCGACAACGTCGAGTCCCTCCTCACCATGCGGCTGGGGCTCGACTCGGTCCTGGTGGCCGCACGGGTCGACCTGTCGCCGGGCATCGACAGTGAGGAGATCGAGCGGGTCTCCGTCCGCATCAGGGAGACGGTCAACCGGACCTGGCCCCAGGCCGACCACGTCTACCTCGACATCACCAACGCACCTCCCCGCGGCGGAGCCTAGAAGGCTTCTTCCGGCGGCGCGGGGTCGGCGGACTCGCCGATCAGCTGGTCCCGGGCGTCACGGCCGAGCCGGAAGAAGCCGGTCGGAGCGGGCCGGGCCGGGCCCGCGGCAATCGCCTCGACAGCGGGCACGTCGGTCGGGGGCCTTCGCGCGATGACGGGAATCGCCGGCACACCTCCCGCAGGGGACGGCGCGCCACCATGGCCCCGTGGACCTCCTGCGCGGGGTGCTCGACGCCGCGACCGCCGTCTGAAGGCTGCCCGACGGCAACGGCCGGACGCGGCACGGCCCTTCCCGTCCCGATCATGCCGGGCTCGCGTGTTGCGGGACCGGGCCGGTCGGCCGACGCTGGTTCTGGCCCGGCGGCAGCCCGCGGACGGGCCCGCCCGACCGGACGAAGGCAGTGTGAAGATGACCGGAAGCGATCCCCGTACGCCCCCCGCCGCCGCGCCGCTGACGGGCGCGGCGGCACCCTGCTGGGTCAACCTGCTCACCCGGGATCTGGAAGCCGCACAGCACTTCTACGGCGCCGCCCTCGGCTGGACCTTCCACCCCAGCAAACTCGGGCCCGAGTTCTGCGTCGCCCGCCTGCGCGGGGTACCGCTGGCGGGCATCGGGGGCGTCTCGTCCTCGTACCAGACCGCCGTCGCCTGGCTGCCGTACTTCGCCGTCCCGGACGCGGACGTCGCCGCCGGGCGCGTCCGCGAACGCAGCGCGACGGTCGCGGTGGGGCCGCTGACGCTCAACGAGGGGCGCGGGGTCCTGGCCTCCGACCTGGACGGAGCGGTCTTCGGACTCTGGGAGCGCCTCACACCCTCCTCCGGGCGGTCCTCGCCCGCGGACCGCTCGTACGCCTGGCTGCGGCTGCGCACCCGGAACGCCTTCGACGCCGCGATCTTCTACGGCGGGGTACTCGACTGGGCCAGCGGCCGGCCCGGTAGTTGCGAGGTCTCCTACGAGGAGGACGAGGTCATCGTGCGCTTCGAGGGCCGCCCGCTGGCGCGGATCAGCTCAGGCGCGGTGGAGGCCTCGCCCGATCCGGTCCTGCGCCCCCACTGGCAGGTTCAGTTCCTCGTGGAGGACGTGGCCGAGACGGCGGAGGCAGTTCGCCGGGCCGGTGGCACGGTCATCGCCCTCCACGAGGTCCGGGGTGGTACCGAGGCGGTGGTGCGCGACCCCGACGGCGCGGTCTTCGGCGTCACGGACGCCAGCAGCCCGGAGGCGGGCCTGACCTGAGTACGGTCGGGAGGCGCGTCCGGGCTGCGCGGTTCGTGGGGTCGGCTCAGGACTCCGCCGGACCGGCCTCCTGCCGGTTGTCGCGGGCGATCGCCCACAGCGGGAAGACGAACCAGCAGACGGCGAACCACAGCGCCATACCGGCGACGAGCCAGAGCGCCAGGTGATTGTGGAGTGCCACGCGCAGGATGAGCAGCAGCGCGCTGCACATGGTGCAGAAGAGCAGAATGAGCCCGAGTATCGTCAGCCGGGCCGCCCAGGCGACGGTCTGCGGCTTCATCCGGCGGCCGGAGAGCAGCCGGTGGTACGAGACGGGGCCGATGAGGGCCGCGGCCGTCGAGGAGCCCAGTATCACCGTGATGACGTAGATGGCCCGGTCGGGGTCGGCCAGCTCGGCGAAGCGCGGCTGGAAGACCACGGCGAGCAGGAACCCGAACAGGATTTGCACACCCGTCTGCGCGACACGGAGCTCCTGCAGCAACTCCCCCCATTGCCGGTCCGCGCGCTCCTCCGGGCTCTCCTGCCGTCCGTCGTCCCGAGCTGCCGCCACCGTAGTTCTCCCTCGTCGACAAGCCCGGCCGGGGCGATCCCTCCGGCCGGAGTCCTACGCCTTCCCCTCCCTCGTACCGGTGAATCCTGTGATGGTCGTACCGCCGTGGGACCGTTCGGCGGGCCCCCTCCGGCGGGTGTACGGCGGTCGCGAGCGGCAGCGTCAGGGGTGCGGGCCCGGCTACAAGTCCGCCGACGAGTTCCACCCGCCGGCGAGGTCGGCAGGGGCCGTCCGGGCCGCCGGAACCTCGGCGGCCCTCACTCCGTACTGGGCGGCCTGAATCCCGTACAGGGCGCGGAACGTCCCCGGGCCGGGATGATCGTCCGACATCAGCGCGTCGAAGGACCCGCTCTCCACGACCTTGCCGCTCTCCAGTACGTGGATCTCGTCGGCGGCCCGTACGCTGCCGAGCCGGTGGGTGATGAGGACGACGGTCTGGCCGGTGTCGGCGAGGCTGCGGATCTGCTCGAAGAGCTGCTGTTCGGCTCTGGCGTCGAGGGCGCTTGTCGGCTCGTCCACGATCAGGACCTCACCGCCCCGGTAGTGGGCCCGCGCGATGCCGATGCGCTGCCACTGGCCGCCGGAGAGCTGGTGGCCGCCCTGGTAGCCCCGGGCGAGCAGAGTCCGCCAGCCGCGCGGGAGCCCCTCGATCAGCCGGTCGGCCCCGGCGGAGGCGGCGGAGCGTTCGAGGCGCGCGGTGTCGAAGGGCTCGTCGGTACGGCCGATGCCGACGTTCGCGGCGGCGGTGAAGGGCCACTGGTAGAAGTCCTGACCGACGACGGCGACCCGCGACACCAGCTCCTGCCGGTCGGCCTCGCGGGCGTCGACGCCGTCCCAGAGGATGCGGCCGGAGTCCGGCTGGTACAGCCCGCACAACAGCTTGACCAGCGTCGACTTCCCGCTGCCGTTCTCCCCCACCAGCGCCACGATCCGGCCGGTGGCGAGAGTGAGGCTCAGGTTTTCGAGGGCCGGGCCGTTGTCCTCGCCCGTCCACTCTCCCAGGCGGGCGCCGGTCAGGCGATGGGGAGCATCAGTTCGGGCCGGTCCCACATCACGTACGGCGGGGTCGCGGGTGCCGTGCCGGTGCGTTCGGCGCCGACGCTGAGGTAGAAGCCCTCGGAGGGCGGGTGGGAGACCACCCGGACGGTGTCGAGACCGGCGCGGCGGGCCTCTTCACGCAGGTGCCCGATCAGCCATCGGCCGATCCCCCGTCCCTGGGAGGCGTCGGCGACGAACATGAGGTCCAGCTCACCCGTGGCTCCGCCGGGGTGGTGGGGGCTCTGCGGACGTGGCTGAGAACAGGGAACGTGGTCGAGCACGAGGGAGTAGAAACCCAGCACCGGACCGTCTGGCCCGTCCACCGCGACGAAGACCCGGTGGGCCTCGATGTAGTCGGGTCCGACACGGTACCCCTCCACCATGGGCGCCCAATGGCCCTCGTACGCCCGGGAGGTCCTGACCAGGCGGGTCAGGCGCTTGGCGTCCTTGGCGACGGCTCGCCTGATCCGTACCTCACCGGGGCCGGTGCTCCGCGCGTTCATGGGGGAAGTATCGCCCGGGCGTCGCGCGGTGCGGAGCCCCGGGCTGTTTCCGGGGTCGCCGGGCACCCGCGCGGACGGGCGGAGAATCCACACGCGATCGAACGTTTCAGCACTCTTGGGAGCTCTGCGGCGCTCAGCGCCATGAGCTCCCGGCGCTGGAAAACTTTCGTCGGATCCCAGGACGTGACGGCCCCCGGCTGCGGCACCGCGACCCTCTGGAGCGGCTGCCCGGGCCTGCCGAACACGTACGACACCGACAGCCACTCCCTCGTCGTCGACCCGGCCGGGCTGCCGTCGGTGCTTCGGACAGCCGACTGCGCGGTGGCTTCCGGCATGCCCCCCTCCTCCCCGACGGGGCGGGCCGGCTCGGCCTCGGCCAGGTGTCGCTCGACTTCGGCGCGGCACCCCGGCAGACGGACCCCGCCGGCTCCCGGGGCTGGTTACTCTCCAGCGACGGGGAGCGGTGCGGCGGGCTGCGCCGGCCCGGTGCGGTCCCGGGGCTTTCGGCGCAGCAGCCCGGTAGCGGCCAGAACGGCCGCCGCGCCCGCCCAGACGGTCCAGCCCAGAGGTTCGTCCAGGACCAGGGCGCCCAGGACGACGGCGACGGCGGTCATCAGATAAGTGACGGTCGAGGCGGTGGTCGCGCCGTCCTTGATGATCAGTTCGAAGTTGAGCAGAGCGGCGGCCCCGGTGCACACCACTCCGAGAATGATCACGGAGATCACCGAGTCGGCGCGCCAGACGACGGCCCGCAGGCCCAGGAAGGGAAAGGCGAGGAGCAGGAGGCCGGTGGCGACGGCCAGTTGGCCGCCGGCCAGCATCAGCGGCGGAATGCCCCGTCCCACCAGGAACGTGCCCATGTAGGCGAAGCTGGCGCCGAAGCTGACGGAACCGAGGAAGAAACAGAGGACGCTTCCCCCGCTGCCCGTACTGGAACCGTTCCAGGGGGAGGCGATCAGGGCGGTTCCTGCCAGACCGAGCAGCACGCCGGCCGCCTTGGCGGCGGTGACGCGCTTCTCGGTGGCCGGCAACAGGGTGACGGCCAGGGTCCAGATCGGTGTTGACCACTGCGGCCACACCGCTGGAGCCGGTGCGCTCGCCCTCGGCGTACAGGGTCCAGGGGACGGCATTGCCCAGCAGCGCCGCCACCGTGATGTGGCCCCAGTACGGACCGCTCCTGGGAAGGCGGAGTCCCTTGGCCCGGGCGATCGCGAGGACCACGGCGGCGCCGAGTGCCAGTCGGACGAGCACCATCTGGACGGGGGAGAATCCGTATCCGGAAATCTTGATCCACAGAAAGACCGAGCCCCAGATCAGGCTCAGTGCGGCAAGCCGCGCACAGGTTGCTCCGGACATGGGAATGCGGCCTCCGGGACGGAAGGTGTCGGATGGTCCGGCGGGTGCGCCGGGGGAAATGACCCGGCTCCGACCTTGGCATTCCGTTCCCCCGGGGTCCATCCACGTCTGGTGGCGGGTACCGTCCAGGAAATGTGGATGGTCAGGCTGCCGGTCACGTCTCCGTGATACGGCTCCGGCCGCGCACCGCCCCGGTGGCGGCCTCGCGCAGCGCTTCCAGGACGGCGGCGATCTCCGGCGCGGCCTGGCTGCCCTCCCGGACCGCGGCGAACACCCGGCGGCTGGGCGGCGCCTGCGCGAAGGCCCGTACGGTGACTCCGGGGCGGGGCGCGGGGCGGGCCAGACGGGGCAGCAGGGCGACGCCCAGGCCGAGCCGGACGGCGGACAGGGTGGCTTCCCAGTCGCCGATGGCGTGGGACTCGCGCGGGCTGAAGCCGGCGGCCGTGCATGCGGCGACACCGATGTCGTGACACATTCCGGTGGTCGCGAAGATCCACGCCTCGTCCGCCAGGTCCGCGAGCCGCAGCCCGGACCGGCCGGCCAGCGGGTGGCCTTCCGGCAGCGCCACGTCGAACGGGTCCACGCACAGCGGTTCCCGGTGGAAGCGGGTGCCCTTTCCCCCCGGACTGTGCGCGGTGTCCGCGGAGATCACCACGTCGGTCTCACCGCGGTGCAGCATGGCGAAGCTCTCCGGCGGATCGGCCTCGGCCAGCACCACGTGCAGGGCCGGCCGCTCCTTCCTGAGGCGTGCGACCGCGGGCAGGACGAGAGCCGACAGGGTGGTGGAGAATCCGGTTACCGCCACCTGCCCGCACGCACCGCCGTGGTGCGCGGTCAGTTCGGCCCGCATCCGCTCGACCTGCTCGAACAGGGTGTCGGCGTGGCGCAGCACGATCCGGGCGGCGGCGGTGAGCCGCAGTCGCCGCCCGACGGGCTCGGTCAGCGGCACGCCCAGCTCCTTGCCCAGGGCTGCGATCTGCTGGGAGACCGCCTGGGGGGTGAGGTGCAGAGCCTGGGCCGCCGCGGCGATGGTGCCGAGCCGGCTCAGCTCCTGGAGCACCCGTAACTTGCGCAGGTCGAGCATGTCCGCGGACTCCCCGTTCTCCGTCGCGTCTTCGCCGTAGGAACGGGCCTCCTGCCATGCGACGGCAGGAGGCCCGGTGGCCGGCTCAGACGGACCGTCCCTGGCTCTCCGCCCGTGCCGCGCGCCATTCGCCGACCGTCTTCTCGACGTCGAAGCGCCCGAGGTTGAGCGGCGGCCCGGACGGGGGCATCCGTACGGCCTCGTCGATCTTCTCGTTGATCGCGGCGAGCAGTTCCCGCACCCGGCGCTCGGAGACCGCTTCGGTGATCGCACGACGGACGTCCTCCGCCTCCTTGCGCAGAGCGAGGGCGGGCGGCAGGACCGACAGCCCTTCACGCTGCATCTTCTCCTTGATCCACCAGTCCTCGTCGTAGGTGCGCCCCAGGCCGGGGAGCGGCTTGCCGAAGCCCGGCAGGGAGGCGAAGTCGCCGCGCTGCTCGGCCTCGTGGATCTGGCGGTCCACCCAGGAATCGAAGCTGACGCCAGGGGGCTTCCGTTCGGTCACGGGACACCTCTTCCGTACTCCGGCCAGGACCCGTCCACGGTACCCGGAGCCTCTGTTCGAGCAGTGCTGTCTCGAACTGCTGGTCGGGGGTACACGACTTCACGCACCCCGCTCGGCCGGATCAACCGGTCGGAGCCCGGACCGGAGGGAGTTGACCACCGTGCGAGAGAACTGCGTGTCGGACAGCGAACGGGGGGAGCGTCGATCATGACGACCGTACTGATCATCGTCGGTGTCGTCGTCCTCGCGGCGATCGCCGGGTGGCTCCTTCTGCGCGGGCGGGCGACCGGCGGCGCCGGGTTGAAGCGTCGTTTCGGACCCGAGTACGACCGGGTGCTCGCCCGCCATCAGGGCGACACCAAGCTCGCCGAGCAGGAGCTCGAGGAGCGGGTGAAGCGGCACGGATCGATCAGCGAGCAACCGCTGTCGGCCGAGGCGCGGGAGCGGTACACCGCGCGCTGGACCCGGGTGCAGGAGCGGTTCGTCGACGCTCCCGAGGACGCGGTCGCCGAGGCCGGTGACCTCCTCGACGAGCTTTCCCGGGAGCGCGGTTACCCGGAGGCGGGCGGTGTCGAGAACCGCGCGGAGGCCCTGTCGGTCCACCACGCCCCGCAGGTCGACGCCTACCGCCGCGTGCACACGGCGCGCGACGGTTCGGGCGGCACCGAGGAGCTGCGTCAGGCCCTCGTCGAGGCCCACGCGCTCTTCGACGTACTGCTCGGGAAGCGGACGGCCGAACCGGCCGAACGGGCCCGCACCACGGACATGAAGAAGCAGCACCACGCGAAGGGAAGTGTGACGTCATGACGTACGGATCTTCTACGAACAGTGAGCGGACCGACGGCGAGCGGACCGACGGGGCGCCGGACTCCCGCCGCACGGACGACCGGACGCGGACGGCGGTCACCGCACCCCCCTCCACCGGCGCCGGGAGCGCCGCGGGCCCCAAGCCCGTACACGCCCCCCGGACCGCCGACAGCCCCGACCGTGACCTCACCGCTGACCACGCCGACCGTATGGCCGAGCGCAGCCGTACGGCGACGGCGGACACCGACCGCGCGACCACCGACCGCACCGGCACCCCCGGCGCAGAGCGGGACGCGGACCGCGCGACCCCCGCGGACCGCACGGACTCCGCGGACGGCGTGGAGCGCCCGGATCGTACGGACCGCGTGGAGCGCCCGGATCGTACGGACCGCGTGGAGCGCCCGGATCGTACGGACCGCGCCGGAGCGCACCGGGAGACCCGGAGCACGGGTGCCACCTCCGGCGCCTCTGCCACCTCCCGCACCTCCCCGTCCGCCGTGAACGGCCTGGACCACGACGGGGCCCTGCTCGGCGGAACCGACCGCGACGAGCTGGAGCGGCGCATGCGGCACGCGGTCAGCGACTTCGTGGAGGACCCGCGGCGCGCTGTCCGGGAGGCGGGCGAGACCCTCGACACGGTTACCCAGAACCTGGTCAAGGCGCTCACGGAGCGGAGCACCGCACTGCGCAGCGAAGAGGGGGCGGAGGGCGCCGGCGGGCAGAACGGCGAGCGGACGGAGCAGTTGCGCATCGTGCTCCAGCACTACCGCGACCTCACCGACCGGCTGCTGGCGGTCTGACCCGCCCCGGCCCGCCCACCGGAGGTCCGGCCCCGGACTCCAGCCGGGGCCCCTCCCCCGGAACACGAGCGAGCGAGCGGCCGGGAGGCACACGGACACACGCGTCCGCGTCCTCCCGGCCGCTGGGGCGTTCTCCGTCCGCGGCCTTCCGCCCTTCGGCACCGCCCGGTGCCGGGGTGCGGGGGCGGTTCCCCCGGTGCTGGATCGGGACAGTTGCGCCGGGCACCGAGCGAGGCGCCGGTCAGGACCGGACGGCCGGCTTGAGGACGTCCTGGCACCACTGGCGGAAGCCGGTGGCGGTGGCGGAGGCCGGGTCGTGGGGTTCGGCGTCGTAGATTCCGTCGTTCTGCGCGTCGACCATGGCGGCCATGTCCTCGGCCAGCGCGGGGCTCGCGCCGTGCTGCACCAGGCGGGCCCGGAAGTCCGCGAGCGGGATCTGCTGGTAGCGCACCGTGCGGCCCAGGGTCTCGGAAATGATTTCGGCCATGGCGTCGGGGGTCAGGCTGTCGGGTGCGACCAGTGGAACGCGGGCCTGTCCGCTCCAGGCGGTGTCCAGCAGGAGCGCTGCCGCCGCGGCAGCCACATCCCGGGTGGCGACGGTCAACAGCGGCCGGTGCGCGGAGTTCGCCATGGAGAACACTCCCTGCTCCGTGATCGACTGGGCCTGGCGGAGCAGGTTCTCCATGAAGAACGGCAATGCCAGGGCCCGGTGCCGCACACCGGTGGCCGCGATCAGCTCGTCCATGTCCAGCGCCGCCGACAGAAGTCCGGCTCGTTCCTGGAAGCCGTGGCCCAGGGAGGTGACGTGCACCATCCGTACACCCCGGCTCGCTGCCTCCTGGGCCGCGGCGCGGGCGAAGTCCAGGTAGTAGCGCCCGGCGGGGCCGGCGTCACGGAAACCGGCCGGAGGAACGAGCAAGAACAGCCGGTCGGCTCCCTCCAGCGCCTTCGTGATCGTGTCCGCGTCGCCGTGGGAGCCCTCCACCACCTCGGCCTGTGCGCGTACGTGCTGCGGAAGGCGGGAGGGGTCGCGGACGATCACCCGGGCCGGCTCACCGCTGTCGAGCACGCGGTCCACGACCTGGCTTCCGATGTCACCGGTCGGCGTAGTAATGACGATCATGAGTGCCTCCATGCGTGGCGGTCGACGGCGAACCCCAGGGGTGCCGGGCGGTCGCTTTCGAGTCAACCCGGAGCGACGGTGCAGGTGAAGGACCGATGTGAGCGCGATTGATACCCTGGCGATATGAATGATCTGGAGGCGCGGCAGCTCCGCTACTTCGTCGCGGTCGCGGAGGAATTGCACTTCGGGCGGGCCGCCGCCCGGCTGGGCATGGCGCAGCCTCCCCTGTCCCGCACCATCCGGGAGCTGGAACGGCAGCTCGGCGTGATGCTGTTCGAGCGGACCACCCGGCAGGTGGAGCTCACCGCCGCCGGAGAGGTCCTGCTGCGCGACGCCAGAACCGCCCTGGAGGCGATCGCCGCCGCCGCTCACCGAGCTCGGCACGCGGGCAGCACCTCACCCCGGCTGCGCATCGCACTGAAGGCCGACATCGACGGCGGCCTCCTGCCTCGGATCCTGGACGCCTACAGCGCCGACCCCGCCGCCCTGCCCCCCGAACTGGTCCTCGGAGGATTCGGTGAACAACCCCAGGCACTGCGCGACGGCCGGGCGGACGCGGCACTCGTCCTCTGCCCCATGGACGACCGCGGGCTGGACAGCGAGCCGCTGGTCACCGAGCCGGTCCTGGTCGCCCTGGCCGCCACCGACCCGCTTGCCGCCCGTACCCAGCTGTGCCTGGCGGATCTGGCCGGCCGAAAACTCCCCAGCGGTGCGCCGGCCGACGCCGGCCACGCGACCGCGCGCCGACCCGGATCCGCGAGCCCAGCCTCCAACTTGTCGGAGATCTTCAACCTCGTCGAAACGGGCAGCATCGTGTTCTTCGCACCGGCCTCGGTCGCCCGACGCAACCCGCGCCCCGGGGTCGCGTACCGGCCGGTCAGCGACCTGCCGGAATGCACACTGGCCATCGCGTGGCCCCAGGACGCCCGCTCACCGGCCGTCGCCGCCCTCGTACGCGCCGCCGGCGCGATCGCAGCAGGCCTGCCCGCACGAGCGGAACCCCCGGTGGAGAGCACGCTCCCTCAAGGCCACCGCCACTGACGCCATGACCGGCCCGGTCGCACCCTCGCACCGAACCGCAGACGCACGCCTGCGGGTGTCGCCGTCGGCGACACCCGTGGCCCATGCGCCGAGTGGTGTCCGGCGGACCGAGGTCGTACCCCGGCGTGATCCGACGGACACGACTTACACCGGAACGCCGACGGGGGCGGTCAGTTCCTGCCGCAACCGCTCCACCACCGGCTCCGGCAGCCTCAGCCCCCTGCGTACATAGCCGTCGAGGCCGCCCCACCGCTCCTCCATCGCGTCCAGCGCCACGTCGAGATAGTGGGGCCGTGCCTCGATGACGGCGGACGCGATGGCCGGATCGCCGCCCGCGTCGAGGAAGCGCTGGACGGAGGGGGCGAAGGCGAGGCGCACGGCGGGGTTGACCGCGAGGAACTCGGCCCGGACCGTCTCCCGGGACGCCCCCAGGATCATCAGCAGCACCGCGGTCGCCCAGCCCGTGCGGTCCTTTCCCGCCGTGCAGTGGAAGAGCACAGGCCGGGCCGAGGCGTCCGCCGCTGTTTCCAGGAAGGCGCGGTAGGCAGCCGCGGCGCCCGGGGAAAGCACCATCTGGCGGTACGTCTGGGCGAACACCTCCTCCGCCCTGCCGCCGCCCAGAGCCGCCTCGGCGGCGGCGGGATCGGCGAGCAGGGCCCTGAGGCGGGCCGGGGCGACCCCGGGATTGCCTCCCAGCACGTCGGCGACGAAGAGTCTGGCTCTCGGGGGCAGCCGGTCCGGGGCCCAGTGGCGTTCGTCGGCGGTTCGCAGGTCGACGACCGTACGGACGCCGAGGGCGGCGACTGCCAGGTCGTGCTGCGGATCGAGTTCGCTCAGCTGGCCCGAACGCAGAAGGATCCCCTGCCGCACCCGCTGGCCGCGGCCCAGGGCGATGCCGCCCAGATCCCGGAGATTGACGACGGTGGTGGCCGGGACGGCCCGGGCGGTCTGCACGATGAACTGCCTCTTTCCCGACGTTTTACGCATTTAGGTATCAACGTCGCATGTCAGGGGCGATCCGACAACGGAAAGCGCCGGAGCGGACCGGCACTTCGGCGGCGGGAGAGGGGCCCCCGCTCCTCGCTCGCGAAGGCGCCCGCGCCTGCTTCGTGCCGCCCCGGCCCCGGTTCGCGCCGTCGCACCCGGCCCCCGCCCGGCTCGCTGCCGGACATCGAATCCCCGGCCCCGATCCGGGTACGGGCCGCCGCACCCGATCGAATGAAGATCTCTGCCCGGCAGGGGCGGCCGGGCGCCCAGCGACACCGAAGCCGGCGCGAGCGACGGCCGGAGCGGGGCCTTCGGCGCATGACGCGCCCCCGGCCCGGCGGACGAGGGTGCGGAACGACCCAGAGACGGGGGACCTCGTGGCCGGGAGCAGCGCCTTCGCCGGGCACTCGGAGACGGCGATCCGGACAAACCGAAGGCGAAGGGATTCGATTCTCGGAAGATCACCGCCGCACCGAGCGGCAGCCCTGTGGCGACCGCGCGTCCGAGTTGACCGCCGCTCCCGGGGCCGGGCATACCGGCCACGTGGTCGGTCACCTGCTCCCCCCGGCATCGGAGTGAGGCGAAGGAGCTGCCGGCCGGTTACGTCGAGCGGGGCCACGGAGGCGCGGGCCGCTCCGATGGCGGGCGAACAGCGGGGATGGCGGGCGAACAGCGGGGATGGGAGTGAGGGACGCGTGACCGAGCACGGGTTCGACCTGCCGCCGAAGGCCCCGCCGGAAGTCGTCGCCCGGCGCGACGCACAGGCCGACGAGGTGTGCCGCGCCCTGGCCCGGGCGGGGATTCCCGTGTACCGGGCAGGCTTCGGAGGCGATGTCGAGGAGAGGGCCGGTGCGGAGGTCCATGTGGACGCTCTCGTCGTCGGCGGTGTGCTGGTCGAATGGAACACGGCGACGGAACTGACCGAGGCCGCCGTGAACCTGCTGGCGGGCGGAGTCGATCCGTCGGCCCTGCCCGACGCGATCCGCCACTTCGAGACCGTCCACGCCGGTATGCGGCGTGCCCTGCTGGAGATCCTCGTGTCGGCGGGATTCCCGGCCGAGCAGGCGGACCCTCACACCTACGGGGCCGCGATCCTCGTCAGGGATCTCTGACCTGACGACCCGGCCCCACGACGACCCGGCCGTCCTGACGCCCCGGCCGGGGACAGCCGGACATCTGGCGGGTATCGCCGACAGCTCCGGCCGCCCCGTGACACGCTGCGTGAACGCCCGGACGCACACCGGCGAGGGATAGGTCACAGCAACATCCTCTGCTGGTCCCCCGCCGAACTGTCCTAGCATCTGGGCATGACGGTCCTGCCTGCTGACGGGCTCCCCCTGGCCGCCGAGTTCGCTGACGCCTCCCCGGAGCAGTGGCAGACCCTCGTCGAGGGTGTGCTGCGCAAGTCGGGCAAGGACGTCACGGGTGAGGCCGCGCTGGAAGCCCTGTCCACGACGCTGGAGGACGGGCTCACCACCCGCCCCCTGTACACCTTCCGCAACAGCACGCCCCCGGCCGGTCTGCCCGGTTTCGCGCCCTTCACCCGAGGTGGCGGACCAGCCGGGAACGCCGCGGGCGGCTGGGACGTCCGGCAGCGTCACGCGCTGAGCGATCCGGTCCGGCTGAACGAGGCCCTGCTCGCCGATCTGGAGAACGGCGTCACCTCGCTCTGGCTCCGTGTCGGCGGACCCGGTGGTGTACCGGTCTCCGGTCTGGACCGGGCGCTGGACGGCGTGCTCCTCGACCTCGCGCCGCCGGCTCTCGACGCCGGGGACGACTCCGGCGCGGCGGCGGCGGAACTCGTGCGGCTGTACGCGGACCGGGGGGTCGCCCCGGAGGCCGTACGCGGCGGGCTCGGCATCGATCCGCTGGGTGCGGCGGCCCGTACGGGTGACACGCCCGATCTGACCACCGCCGTCGAGTGGGCCGCACGGTGCGCCGGGGAGTATCCGGGGCTGCGGGCGCTGAGCGTGGACGCGCTGCCGTACCACGAGGCCGGTGGTGGCGTGGCCCAGGAGCTGGGCCTCTCGCTCGCCACCGGGGTGGCGTACCTCAGGGCCCTCACGGCCGCCGGGCTGTCCGTCGAGGCGGCCTGTTCGCAGCTGGAGTTCCGTTACGCGGCGACCGCCGACCAGTTCCTGACGATCGCCAAGCTGCGGGCCGCGCGCCGGCTGTGGGCGCGGGTCGCGCAGGCCTGCGGCGCGCCAGGCGCGGGTGCCCAGCGGCAGCACGCGGTGACCTCGTCGGTGATGATGACGCGGCGCGACCCCTGGGTGAACATGCTCCGCACCACGCTGGCCGCACTGGGCGCGGGGGTCGGTGGGGCGGACGCGGTGACGGTCCTCCCCTTCGACGAGGCGCTCGGGCTGCCGGACGCCTTCGCCCGTCGGATCGCCCGGAACACCTCCACCATTCTGATGGAGGAGTCGCACCTGGCCCGGGTCATCGACCCGGCGGGCGGCTCCTGGTACGTGGAGACCCTCACCGAGGAACTGGCCGTCGCCGCCTGGGCGTTCTTCCAGGAGATCGAGCGCGCGGGCGGTCTGGAGGCGGCCACCGCCTCGGGTCTGGTCGCCGAGCGGCTCGCCGCGACCTGGGAGAAGCGCTCCCGCGATCTGGCACGCCGCAAGGAGCCGGTGACGGGGGTCAGCGAGTTCCCCCACCTGGACGAACGCCCGGTGGAGCGCGAGGCGGCGCCCACCGCCCCGTCCGGCGGCCTGCCGAAGGTCCGTCGCGACGAGGCCTTCGAGGCGCTGCGGAGCCGGTCGGACGCCCATTTCGCCACCACGGGAGCCCGCCCGAAGGTCTTCCTGGCGGCTCTCGGCCCCGCCTCGGCGCACACCGCCCGGGCCTCCTTCGCCACGAACCTCTTCCAGGCGGGCGGCGTCGGGACGGTCCAGCGCCCCGTCACCGTGGACGCCGCGACGGTGGCCGACGCGTTCGCCGCGTCCGGCGCCGAGATCGCCTGCCTCTGCTCCTCCGACGCGGTGTACGAGCGGGAGGCGGCCGGGGTGGCCGCTGCGCTGGTGGCCGCCGGAGCCGGCCACGTACTGCTCGCCGGCCGCCCCGGCGAGGTGGACGGGGTGGACGGCTACGTCTTCGCCGGCTGCGATGCCGTCGCCGTGCTCTCCTCCGTACTCGACCGACTGGGAGTGGCATGATGCAGAACCCCGAGAACACCTCGTCGGCCGGAAGCCCCGCGAGCCCCGTCCCGGACTTCTCCGCCGTCCCGCTGGACGCGGGCACTCCCCCGGCGCCCTCGGCCGACCGCTGGCGGGCCGCGGTGAAGGAGTCGACCGGCAGTTCGGTGGACGACCTGCTCTGGGAGACCCCCGAAGGCATCACCGTCAAGCCGCTGTACACGGAGGACGATCTGGAAGGCGTCGACTTCCTCGACACCTTCCCGGGCATCGCCCCGTACCTGCGTGGCCCCTACCCGACGATGTACGTCAACCAGCCATGGACGATCCGTCAGTACGCCGGTTTCTCCACGGCCGAGGAGTCCAACGCCTTCTACCGGCGCAACCTCGCGGCCGGGCAGAAGGGGCTCTCCGTCGCCTTCGACCTGCCCACGCACCGGGGTTACGACAGCGACCACCCCCGGGTGACCGGTGACGTCGGCATGGCGGGCGTGGCGATCGACTCGATCCTCGACATGCGCCAGCTCTTCGACGGCATCCCGCTGGACCGGATGTCGGTGTCGATGACGATGAACGGCGCGGTGCTCCCCGTGCTGGCCCTGTACATCGTGGCCGCCGAGGAACAGGGCGTACCGCCGGAGAAGCTGGCCGGGACCATCCAGAACGACATCCTCAAGGAGTTCATGGTCCGCAACACCTACATCTATCCGCCGGGCCCCTCCATGCGGATCATCTCGGACATCTTCGCGTACACCTCGCGGAAGATGCCGCGCTACAACTCGATCTCCATCTCCGGCTATCACATCCAGGAGGCCGGAGCGACGGCCGACCTGGAACTGGCCTACACCCTGGCGGACGGGGTGGAATACCTGCGGGCCGGCCGGGCCGCGGGGCTGGACGTGGACGCGTTCGCGCCCCGGCTGTCGTTCTTCTGGGCGATCGGCATGAACTTCTTCATGGAGATCGCCAAGCTCCGGGCGGCCCGGCTGCTCTGGGCCAAGCTGGTCAAGGAGTTCGAACCGAAGAACCCCAAGTCCCTCTCCTTGCGCACCCATTCACAGACCTCCGGCTGGTCGCTGACGGCTCAGGACGTGTTCAACAACGTCACCCGCACCTGCGTGGAGGCGATGGCCGCCACCCAGGGGCACACGCAGTCGCTGCACACCAACGCGCTGGACGAGGCGCTGGCCCTGCCCACCGACTTCTCGGCGCGCATCGCCCGCAACACGCAGTTGCTCCTCCAGCAGGAGTCCGGCACCGGGCGGGTCATCGACCCGTGGGGCGGCAGCGCGTACGTGGAGAAGCTCACCCACGACCTGGCACGGCGGGCCTGGCAGCACATCGAGGAGGTCGAGGCCGCCGGCGGCATGGCGAAGGCCATCGACGCGGGCATCCCGAAGCTGAGGATCGAGGAGGCCGCCGCCCGTACCCAGGCGCGCATCGACTCGGGCCGTCAGCCGGTCATCGGCGTCAACAAGTACCGCGTGGAGACGGACGAGAAGATCGACGTCCGCTCGGTCGACAACTCCTCCGTGCGCACCCAGCAGATCGAGAAGCTCCGCCGGCTGCGGGCGGAGCGGGACGAGAGTGCCTGCCAGGACGCGCTGCGCGCGCTGACCGAGGCAGCGGGGCGCGCCCCGGGTCCCGGTCCGGAGGGCAACCTGCTGGCACTGGCGGTGGACGCGGCACGCGCCATGGCCACCGTGGGCGAGATCTCGGACGCGCTGGAGAAGGTGTACGGGAGGCACGCCGGCCAGATCCGTACGATCTCCGGGGTGTACCGCAAAGAGGCAGGAGAGTCCCCGTCGGTGGACCGTACCCGCGAGCTGGTCGACGCCTTCGAGGAGGCGGAGGGCCGCCGCCCGCGCATCCTGGTCGCGAAGATGGGCCAGGACGGCCACGACCGCGGCCAGAAGGTGATCGCGTCGGCCTTCGCCGACCTCGGCTTCGACGTGGACGTCGGCCCGCTGTTCCAGACGCCCGCCGAGGTGGCCCGGCAGGCGGTCGAGGCGGACGTCCACATCGTGGGCGTCTCGTCGCTGGCCGCCGGTCACCTCACGCTCGTCCCCGCGCTGCGGGAGGAGCTGGCGGCCGAGGGGCGCGAGGACATCATGATCGTGGTGGGCGGGGTGATCCCGCCGCAGGACATCGAGGCCCTGCACGAGGCGGGTGCCGCCTCGGTCTTCCCGCCGGGCACGGTCATCCCGGACGCCGCGTACGACCTGGTGCGGCGGCTCGGTGCCGCACTCGGGCACGAGCTGTGAGCCGCTGACCCGATGGCCCCGACGATCGACATCGAGAGTTACGCCAAGGGAGTGCTCGACGGGAGGCGCGCGTTCGTCGCGCGCGCGATCACCCTCGTCGAGTCCTCCCGCCCCGACCACCGGGTGCTGGCCCAGGAGTTGCTGAGCAGGCTGCTGCCGCACGCGGGCCGGGCCCGGCGGGTCGGGATCAGCGGGGTGCCCGGGGTCGGCAAGTCGACCTTCATCGACGCGCTCGGCACCCTGCTGACGGGGCTGGGGCACCGGGTCGCGGTGCTCGCGGTGGACCCCTCGTCCACCCGCACCGGCGGCTCCATCCTGGGCGACAAGACCCGGATGGAGCGCCTCGCGGTGGACCCGCACGCGTTCGTCCGCCCGTCCCCCTCGGCGGGCACCCTGGGCGGGGTGGCGAAGGCGACCCGGGAATCCATGGTGGTGATGGAGGCGGCGGGTTACGACGTGGTGCTGGTGGAGACGGTCGGCGTCGGCCAGTCGGAGACCGCGGTGGCCCGCATGGTCGACACCTTCCTGCTGCTCACCCTGGCGCGTACGGGTGACCAGCTCCAGGGCATCAAGAAGGGGGTCCTGGAGCTGGCGGACGTCATCACGGTGAACAAGGCGGACGGCCCGCACGAGCGCGAGGCGCGCTCCGCCGCGCGGGAACTGGCGGGCGCCCTGCGGCTGATGCACCCCGCCGACGCCGCGTGGACCCCTCCGGTCCTCACCTGCAGCGCCCGTGAGGCGACGGGCCTGGACACGGTGTGGGAGGGCCTGGAGCAGCACCGCACGCTGTTGGACTCGACGGGGCGGCTGGCGGCGAAGCGCAGCGAGCAGCAGGTGGACTGGACGTGGAGCATGGTCCGGGACGAGCTGCTGGAGAGCCTGCGCTCCCACCCGGACGTACGGGCGCGTGCGCCGGAGCTGGAACGGCGCGTCCGCGAGGGCGCTCTGACGGCCACTCTGGCCGCGGAGGAGATCCTCGCGGCGTTCCGGGGCGGCTCCGGAGGCGGGTGACGGCGACCGTCGGGCTCCGGACGAAGATCTGACGGGCCTGCGGTGGCGCCTTCCGGAGCCGGCGCGCGGATGACGTGCCCAGGCGACGGCTCCGGCGTTTCCGGGCCCCGCGCTCCACGCCCCGCCTGCCACGTTTCACGTCCGGCCCCGCCCGGCGGGCGGGCGGCCCCGTTCCCTCCGGCCACCCCTCGTGGTAGTCTCCGAAAAAGCACTCGTGTACGTCCCCGTCGGGACACCGGTGCCGATTCCCTTCACTGCTGTCGCACCTGTCGATTCACGACCCGCGATTCAGCTCCTCCCCAGCAGTTTTTCTCCCGCAGCTTTCCGCACGCGTCGATCCGGTCCGCCACATCCGTGGGCCGCACGCCGCGACGCGCTCCCCGCCCGTCGGGACGCAGGTGTCCGCGATGCACGTCGAGGCGTGTAGGTACCGCCTCCAGCCGCCCGCACCGGGCCCGCACTCCCTTCCGTCCTCGAAAGGACATGTCCCATGACCACCACACTCGAACGCCCCGTGTCCGCCCAGCACGCCCCCGTCGCCGCTGCCGGTGTCCTCGACACCTCACAGGGCGGCCACGGGCTGCTGCGCGGGCCGAGCGGCCACCCCGCGCCCGGCGACGTCCGCGTGCCGGCCGCGCTGATCGGCCGGTACGGGCTGCGCACGGGCGACTTCGTGAACGGCGGGTGCGACCGGCCGGGCACGCTCGCCGTCGTCGATCGCGTCAACGGGCTGCCCCCGCAGGCCCTTCGCTCCCGCCCCCACTTCCACGAGCTGACGCCGTTGCACCCCCGGGACAGGCTGCGCCTGGAGACCCGCGCGGGCGGCCCCGCGCCACGCCTCGTGGACCTGATCGCGCCGGTCGGCAAGGGGCAGCGCGGTCTGATCGTCGCCCCGCCGAAGACCGGCAAGACGGTGCTGCTCCAGCAGCTCGCGGCGGCCGTCGCGACGAACCACCCGGAATGCCATCTCATGGTGGTGCTGCTCGACGAACGCCCCGAGGAGGTCACGGACATGCGCCGGTCCGTGCGGGGCGACGTGCTCGCCTCCACCTTCGACCGCCCGGCGAAGGAGCACATCGCGCTGGCCGGCCTCGCCGTGGAGCGGGGCAAGCGGCTCGTGGAACAGGGGCAGGACGTCGTCATCCTCCTCGACTCGCTCACCCGGCTCTGCCGCGCCCACAACAACGCCGCGGGCCCCGGCGGACGCACGCTGAGCGGCGGCGTCGACGCGGCGGCGCTCCAGGGTCCCAAGAAGCTCTTCGGCGCGGCGCGGCTGACCGAGGAGGGCGGCTCGCTGACCATCCTGGCGACGGCGCTGGTGGAGACCGGTTCGCGCGCGGACGACTTCTTCTTCGAAGAGCTCAAGGGCACCGGCAACATGGAGCTCCGCCTGGACCGCGCGCTCGCCGACCGCCGCATCTTCCCGGCGGTGGACATCGCCCCCTCCGGCACGCGACGCGAGGAACTTCTTCTCTCCGAGCCGGAGTTGACGGCGGTACGCGGGCTGCGGCGCGCCCTGCAGGGCCGGGACAGCCGGGCCGCGCTCGAAGCCGTACTGGACAAGGTCCGTCGGACGCCCGACAACGCGGCCTTCCTCCGCCAGGTGCACCAGACGGTCCCCGGCGCCTGAACAGCGCCCGGTGCGCGCCCGCTCGACGGACTCGTCTCGGGGCTGCCGCCGGGCCGGCTGGAGCGCGGGCATGCCGCCTCCGCACCCACGCGGCGACTTGACCTCATGTTCGGTCGAGGTCTTACGTTCGTCTCACCTGTCGTGTTGATCGGATGGTGAGGGCAGAACGATGGAGTACTCGCACAACGACGCCGAGCTGGCCGAACAGCCCATCGGTTACTGGAGCTGGGCAGCTCACAAAGCGGTCGTCACGAACATCCGCGCGGGGCTTGCGGAGTTCGGTGTCACCCAGCCCCAGTGGTGGGTCATGAACCAGGTCGCCACCGACGAGAACGGCCGGACCCGGGCGGAGGTCACGGAACTCCTGCGAGGCTACTTGGACGTGGGAGCCTCGCTCGCGGACGAGATCGACGCCCTCCTCGTCCGGGGCCTGCTCACGGTCGACGGTGAGGACCGTCTTCGGCCGACCTGCGCGGGAGACGCGGTGTTTCGCCAGTGCGCCCACCGCCAGACGGCGATGCGCACGCAGGCCCACGACGGCATTACCGATGAGGAGTACCTGGTCACCCTCAAGGTACTGCAGCGGATGATCCACAACGTCGGAGGCGAGGCGTGGCACCACTGAGGCCCGGTCCGCCACTGCTGCGCGGCGTCGGCATGATTCCGTGCGCGGCAGAACGTGCCGGCCGGGACGCCGTCCGCCCGACCCGCATCGCCACGTCCGGCCGGGGCAAGTGAATCCGAACACCCTTCGCCGCCCGTTCCCGTCGAAGCCGGACAGCGATGACATCCTTGAGGACCGGCTCTCCGGGAAACCACTCCCCCGCAGGAGGCACCGCCCATGACCCACCGTTCCGCCGTCGCCCTGGCCGGTCTGCTGGCCGGCGCGGGAGCGCTGCATCTCGCGGTGCCCCGCCCCTTCGACTCGCTCGTCCCGAGCGCCCTGCCGGGAAGTCCCCGCACCTGGACGTACGCGAGCGCCGGCGTCGAACTCGCCCTCGCGGCGGGCGTTCTCGCCCCGCGTACCCGTCGTGCCGCCGCTCTCGGGGCCGCCGCCTTCTTCGTGGGCGTACTGCCGGGGAACGTGAAGATGGCGGCCGACTGGCGCCACCGCCCGGCTCCGCAGCGCGCCGTCGCCTACGCGCGCGTCCCTCTCCAGGTGCCCCTGGTGCTGTGGGCCCGCCGGGTCGCCCGGCAGGCGTGAAGGGCCCGCCCGGACGTCACCACCGGCACGGCTGTCGCGGCCGCCGCGCCCGTCACGCCGTCACATGGGCGAGGAACGCGGCGAGGTTCGCCGTGGTCCGCGCGATCTTCTCCTCCAAGGTGAGCGACTCGCTCAGCCGGGCGCCGGGGCCCGCGTCCTTCTTGCCCCGGACGTACAGGGAGCAGGAGAGGTCGCTGCAGAGGTAGGCACCCACGGAGTTGCCCTGCTGCCCAGCCTTGCCCGCCTTCGGCGCGACCATCAAGGAGACGTTGCCCGTGTGGGTGGTCAGGCACATCGAGCACATGCTCCGCCGCTGTCGGCCGGGCACCGCGCCGGGGCAGCGCAGCACGATGGCCCTGGCGCGGCCCTCCGACTCCGTGACGAGGTAGGCCCGGTCGGGCGCCTGGGGGTCGCGCCAGCCGAGGAAGTCCAGATCGGCCCACGCGCGGTCCGCCAGGTCGCGCGGAACCGCCAGACGCTTCGCCTCGCCCTTGCTGCAGTTCACGAACGCGGCACGGATCTCTTGCTCAGTCAGCGGATTCATGAACGACATGCTAATTTACCTAAAACCTATAGGCAAACGGTTATGTTGTTATGGCAGAGAGAGGGCAGGTCATGGCGCGCGCGGGACTCACCACGGAGCGACTGGTCCGGGCGGGGGCGGAGCTGGCCGACACCGCAGGCTTTGACCAGGTGACCCTTTCGGCGCTCGCCCGGCAGTTCGACGTCAAGGTCGCGAGCCTCTACTCACACCTGAAGAACTCCCAGGAGCTGAGGACGCGGATCGCGCTGCTCGCGCTGGAAGAGATGGCCGACCGGGTCGCCGCAGCCCTGGCGGGGCGCGCCGGGCGGGACGCGCTGGCAGCCTTCGGCAACGCCTACCGCGACTACGCCCGCGAACACCCCGGCCGCTATGCGGCGGCACGGCTCAGGCTCGCCCCGGAGACGGCAGCCGCGAGCGCGGGGCCCCGGCACGCGCGGATGACGCGGGCCATCCTGCGGGGCTACGACCTGACGGAACCGGACCAGACGCACGCCGTCCGCCTGCTGGGCAGTGTGTTCCACGGATACGTCGACCTGGAGTCGACCGGCGGTTTCAGTCACTCCGCCCCCGACTCGCAGGAGAGCTGGGACTGGACCCTGGACCGGCTCGACGTACTCCTGCGCAACTGGGCCGCCCCCTGAGCCACGTTCGGTACCCGCCGTCCACCACCCGCCGCCTCGCATCCACCGACCGACAGGCTGACATCCATGAGCACTCCACCGAGCATCTCGCACCGCTGGGTCACGACGCCCCTCACCGCCGCACTCCTGCGCGGCGCCCTCGATCTGGAGCAGACCGAGCACGGCGTCCTCCCGCACCGGCTGCCCGGGTGGGCCCGCGCCCAGTACGCCGACCCCCAGCTGGCCTGGGCCGAGTCCCAGCCCTCCGGAGTCCGGCTGGCCTTCCGCACCGCGGCCACCTCCCTGGAGCTGGACACCCTGCCCACCAAGCGGGCCTACGCGGGTGCGCCGCCGCGTCCGGACGGGGTGTACGACCTGCTCGTCGACGGCCGCCCGGCGGGCCGGGCCACCGCGTCCACCGGCAACACCGTGATCGTCGACATGGTCACGGGATCGGCCGAGCACCGGCCGGGGCCGGTCGCCACGATCCGGTTCGACGACCTGCCCGAGGGCGACAAGGACATCGAGATCTGGCTGCCGCACAACGAGACCACCGAACTGATCGCCCTGCGCACCGACGCCCCCGTCGAGCCGGCGCCGGACCGGGGGCGGCCGGTGTGGCTGCACCACGGGAGCTCGATCAGCCACGGTTCCGACGCCGCGAGTCCCAGCGCCATCTGGCCGGCTCTCGCCGCGCGCCTCGGCGGTGCGGAGCTGACCAATCTGGGGCTGGCGGGCAGTGCCCTGCTCGACCCCTTCACCGCGCGCGCCCTGCGGGACACCCCCGCCGACCTGATCAGCCTCAAGATCGGCATCAATCTGGTCAACACCGACGCGATGCGACTGCGCGCCTTCACCCCGGCCGTCCACGGGTTCCTCGACACGATCCGCGAGGGCCACCCCACGACCCCGCTCCTGCTGATCTCGCCGATCCTCTGCCCGATCCACGAGGACACCCCGGGCCCGAGCGCGCCGGACCTCTCCCAGCTGAGCACCGGCCGGTTGAGGTTCGTCGCCATGGGGAACGCCGCTGAGACCGCGGCGGGGAAGCTGACGCTCAACGTCGTACGGGAGGAGCTGGCCCGGATCGTCGAGCAGCGGTCCGCCGACGACCCGCACCTGCACCACCTCGACGGCCGGGCGCTCTACGGCTCCGCCGACGTGGACGGGCTGCCGCTGCCCGATCAGCTCCATCCGGACGCCGCGACCCACCGCCTCATGGGCGAGCGGTTCGCGGCGCTCGCCTTCGCGTCGGGCGGTCCCTTCGCGGGGCCGCGCGCGTGACATCCGGTCCGCCGCCCGGGCGCCGCACGGGAGCATGCGGGATTCTCCACCCGCATGCCCCGCGCCCCGAGCGCCCGTCGGTGCGTGCGGGCCGTTCGTGCGGGCTTCAGCCCGCGGCGCCCAGCACCGTCGAGACGAGGGCGCGGGCCTCGTCCTGGACCAGGCTCAGGTGGTCGGGGCCCTGGAAGCTCTCCGCGTACACCTTGTACACGTCCTCCGTGCCGGAGGGGCGGGCGGCGAACCAGGCGCTGTCGGTGCAGACCTTGAGCCCGCCGATCGCCGCGCCGTTGCCCGGCGCCTCGGTGAGGACGGCGGTGATGGCCTCGCCCGCGAGGGTGTCGGCCGTGACCTGCTCGGGCGAGAGCTTGGCCAGGACCGCCTTCTCCTGCCGGGTGGCGGGGGCGTCGACGCGCGCGTAGGCGGGGTTGCCGAAGCGGGTGGTGAGTTCCGCGTAGTGCTGCGACGGGGTGGAGCCGGTGACGGCGGTGATCTCGGAGGCCAGCAGGGCGAGCAGGATGCCGTCCTTGTCGGTGGTCCACACCTGGCCGTCGCGCCGCAGGAACGAGGCCCCGGCGGACTCCTCCCCGCCGAAGCCGAGGCTGCCGTCGAAGAGGCCGTCCACGAACCACTTGAAGCCGACCGGCACCTCCACCAGCGGACGGCCGAGGTCGGCGGCGACCCGGTCGATCATGGAGGAGGAGACCAGCGTCTTGCCGATGCCCGTCTCCGCGGGCCAGCCGTCGCGGTGGGTGTAGAGGTACTGGATGGCGACGGCCAGATAGTGGTTCGGGTTCATCAGCCCGCCGTCCGGGGTGACGATGCCGTGCCGGTCGGCGTCGGCGTCGTTGCCGGTGGAGATGGCGTACGCGTCGCGCTGGGCGATGAGCGAGGCCATGGCGTACGGCGACGAGCAGTCCATCCGGATCTTGCCGTCCCAGTCCAGCGTCATGAAGCGCCAGGTGGGGTCGGCGAGCGGGTTGACCACCGTGAGGTCGATGCGGTGGGTCTCCGCGATGCGGCCCCAGTAGCCGACGGACGCGCCGCCCAGCGGGTCGGCACCGATCCGGATGCCCGCGTCACGGATCGCGTCCAGGTTCAGTACGGACGGCAGGTCGTCGACGTACCCGCCGAGGAAGTCGTGGCGCCCGGTCGTCCCTGCGGCCAGCGCGCGGGCGTACGGAACGCGGCGCACCTCCTTCAGCCCGCCCGCGATGAGCTCGTTGGCGCGGTCCTGGATCCAGGAGGTGGCGTCCGAGCCGGCCGGTCCGCCGTTCGGCGGGTTGTACTTGAACCCGCCGTCGGCGGGCGGGTTGTGCGACGGGGTGACGACGATCCCGTCCGCCAGGCCGTCCGTCCGGCCCCGGTTGTACGTCAGGATCGCGTGCGAGACCGCCGGGGTCGGGGTGTAGCCGTCCTCGGAGTCGATGAGGACGGTGGCGCCGTTGGCGGCGAGCACCTCCAGGGCGGTGACCCGGGCGGGCTCCGACAGCGCGTGGGTGTCCACGCCGAGGAACAGCGGTCCGTCCGTGCCCTGCCGGCTGCGGTACTCGCAGATCGCCTGGGTGGTGGCGGCGATGTGGTCCTCGTTGAACGCGGTCGCGAGCGCGGAGCCGCGGTGCCCGGACGTGCCGAAGGCCACCCGCTGGCCGGGCTCGGCCGGATCGGGGTGAAGAGCGTAATAGGCCGTCACCAGCTTTGCCACGTCGATCAGATCGTCGGAAGCTGCCGGTTCGCCGGCCCGTGCGTGCACCATCGGTTCTCCTCGTTCGTCGGTGGTGATCGTCCGCCCTCGGGCCGGGCGGTGGCCGGGCCGAGGGCGGACGATCACCACGATTTGTACCCGATGACCACCCTTCCCTCCCGCACTGGCGTCCGGTTTCCGTCGCGGGCGAACGCGACGTTCCTCACGCCCGCTCCCCCGCCGGGGTCCGCAGGCACAGTTCCGTACCGGCCCACCGCGACCTCAGCCACCGGTCGTGGCTGGCGACCACGACGGTCCCTGGGCCGGTGCCCAGCGCTTCCTCCAACTCGTCGGCGAGCCGGGGCGAGAGATGGTTGGTCGGCTCGTCGAGCAGCAGCAGGTCCGGCGGATCCGCGACGAGCAGGGCGAGGGCGAGCCGGCGGCGCTGACCGGCCGACAGCTCGCCGACCCTGCTGTCGAGATCCCGCGCGGCGAAGAGCCCCAGGGCCGCGAGCGGGACACGTTCGGACCGTTCCTCGCCGAGCCCGAGGGCGTAGGTCTCGGCGACGGTACGGCCGGGGTGTTCGAACACCGTGTCCTGGGCCAGCAGTCCGGTCCGCAGCCCCTCCCGGCGCCGCACCCGGCCGGCAGAGGGCACGAGTCCGCCCGCCAGTACCGCGAGGAGAGTCGACTTGCCCGCGCCGTTCGGGCCGGTGACCAGCAGGCGGTGGCCGGAACGGAGATCCAGGCGGTCGAGGGCGAGGCGGCCGGGCACCAGGACGTCCCGGAGGGAGAGCAGTGGGACGTCGTCCGCGACCGCGACGGCGGGTTCGGCGGCCGGCTGCTCGGGGGTACGGAAGCGCAGCGGCTCGGGCGGTGCGGGCACCCGCTGCCGTTCCAGTTCGCCGAGTCTGCGGGCGGCGTTGCGCACCCGCCGGGCGATCTGGTTCTGGACGCGGCCCCCGGAGTGGCCGTACCCCATCTTCTCGTTGTCGCGCGGTCCCCGGTCCGGGGCGACCCGGTGCGCAGTGATCTCCACCGCGCCGCGCAGCTCGGCGAGTTCCTTCGCCTCCTCCTCGAAGCGGCGCTGCCAGCTCTCCCGGGCGGCACGCCGCTGGTCCTGGTACGCGGTGTAGCCGCCGCCGTAGTGGACCGGCCCCCGGACGGCTGGGTCGAGGTCGATCAGGTCCGTGCAGACGGCGTCGAGGAACGCCCTGTCGTGCCCTGCCACCACGACGGCCCCGGGCATCTCGCACAGCCGTCGCTCCAGGAACGCGGCGGCCTCGTCGTCCAGGTGGTTGGTGGGCTCGTCGAGGAGGAGCGCGGTGGGCCGGCGGATCAGCAGCGCCGCCAGGGCGAGTCGTCCCCGCTGGCCGCCCGACAGGGAGCCGAGGGTGCGGTGGTGGGCCAGGGCCCCGAGACCGAGGCCGTCGAGGACGAGCCCGGCGCGCCGGTCGGCGTCCCACGCCTCGTGCTCCTCGGCCTGTTCCAGGCAGTGCGCGTACCGGGCGAGGAGGTCGGCGTGGCCGGGGGTGTCCTCCGGTGCGGCGGCGATCTCCCGGGAGAGCAGGTCGAGTCGGGCGAGGTCCGCGCGGGACTCGGCGAGGGCGTCGTCGAGCACCTCGGTCAGGGTCGTTCCGCCCTCGTACGGCATCTCCTGGTGGAGGTGACCGAGGCCGGCGGGGCGGACGACGGTGCCGGAGTCGGGCTCGGCCAACCCGGCGAGCACTCTGAGCAGGGTGGATTTTCCGGCGCCGTTCTCCCCGATCAGGCCGATGCGGCGGCCGGGGGCGGCGGTGAGGGAGACGCCGTCGAGTACCCGGCGCCGTCCGAGCGTGACGACGAGGTCGTGGGCGAGCAGGGCGGGTCGGCTCATGGGATCACCTGTTCGTGCGGTCGCGGGGCCCGCAGGGCGGGGCCTCGGGCCTCTCGTCCGGATCGGGCCGGCCGAGGGAGCGGGGTGGGGTGGTGGGGTGGTGGGGTGGTGGGGTGTGCCTCGCAAGGCGGAGGAGGGAGTCGACGCGGAGCGTCGGCGACCGACGACAACGCCGCGAGGTGCGGCACCGGGGCATTCGAGCCCAGCCGGACCCGGACGAGAGACCCCCGGGTCTTTCGTCCGGGTCGGGCTGGACCGGAGAGCGGGCTCCGGTGGTGTGCCTCGCAAGGCGGAGGAGGGAGTCGACGCGGAGCGTCGGCGACCGACGACAACACCGCGAGGTGCGGCACCGGGGCATTCGAGCCCAGCCGGACCCGGACGAGAGACCCCCGGGTCTTTCGTCCGGGTCGGGCTGGACCGGAGAGCGGGCTCCGGTGGTGTGCCTCGCAAGGCGGAGGAGGGAGTCGACGCGGAGCGTCGGCGACCGACGACAACACCGCGAGGTGCGGCACCGGGGCGCGCGAGCCCAGCCGGACCCGGACGAGAGACCCCGGGCATGCCGGGGTGAACACCGAGCGGTCAGTGCGGGCCGGGCGCGTCCGCATCCGTGAGCCGTCCGTCGGCCAGGCGCAGCCGACGGTTCACCCCGATCTCCGCGAGGAAGCGTTCGTCGTGGCTGACGACCACGAAGGCCCCCTGGTAGGCGTTGAGCGCGCTCTCCAGTTGGCCGATGCCGACCAGGTCGAGGTTGTTGGTGGGTTCGTCCAGCAGCAGGAGTTGCGGCGCCGGTTCGGCGTACAGGACGCAGGCGAGGGTGGCCCGCAGCCGCTCGCCGCCGGAGAGCGCGGGGACCGGCAGATGCGCGCGCGACCCTCTGAAGAGGAAGCGGGCCAGCAGATTCATCCGCTCGGCCTCCGGGAGCGCGGGTGCGAAGGCAGCGAAGTTCTCGGCGACGGTGCGGGCGGGGTCGAGCAGGTCGAGGCGCTGGGAGAGGTACGCGATGCGGCCGTCGGCCCGCCGCAGGGTGCCGCCCTCCGGCGCCAGCTCGCCCTGGACGATCCGCAACAGAGTCGACTTCCCCGCCCCGTTGGAACCGGTGAGCGCGATCCGCTCGGGGCCGCGGATCTCCAGGTGCAAGCCGTCACCGGCGAACAGCGCCCGGTCGCCCCGGCGGACCCGGACGTCCTCGCCGAGGAAGACGGTCCGTCCGGCGGGTACGCGGGTCTTGGGGAGTTCCAGGGTGATCCGCTGGTCGTCGCGGAGGGCACGGCCCGCCTCGTCGAGCCGGGCCCGGGCGTCCCCGACACGGGTGGCGTGCATGCCGTCCGCCTTGGCCGCCGACACCTGGGCGCTGCGCTTCAGTCCTCCCGCCACGATCTTGGGCAGCCCGGCGCTCTTGATGTTCCGGGCGGCATTGCTGGAGCGGCGCTGGGCGCGCTCCCGGGCTTGCTGCATCTCCCGCTTCTCCCGCTTCACCTCCTGCTCGGCGCTGCGGACGTTCTTCTCGGCGACCTCCTGCTCGGCGCGCACCATCTCTTCGTAGGACGTGAAGTTCCCTCCGTAGAAGTGGACTTCGCCCCGGTCGAGTTCGGCGATGCGATCCATCCGGTCGAGCAGTTCGCGATCGTGGCTGACCAGGAGGAGGCAGCCGTTCCACTCCTCGATCACGGTGTAGAGCTTCTGGCGCGCGTCGAGGTCCAGGTTGTTGCTCGGTTCGTCCAGGAGAAGCACGTCGGGGCGTCGCAGGAGTTGCCCCGCGATCCCGAGCGAGACGATCCGGCCACCGCTGAGGGTGTCCAGGGGCTGGGTCAGCGTGATGTCTTCGAGGCCGAGGCGGTCGAGTTGCGCCCGCGTGCGCTCCTCGATGTCCCAGTCGTCGCCGATCACGGCGAAGAGTTCCTCGCTCGTGTCGCCGGACTCGATGGCGTCGAGGGCGCGGATCACCGGGGCGACGCCGAGCACCTCGGCCACGGTGAGGCCGCCGGTGAGAGGCAGGTCCTGCGGGAGGTGGCCGAGCACTCCGTTCACCGAGACCGAGCCCCGGACCGGCCGGTACTCGCCTGCGATCAGCTTCAGCAGGGTGCTCTTGCCCGCGCCGTTGGGCGCGACGAGTCCGGTGCGGCCGGCGCCGACGGTGAAGGAGAGGTCCTGGAAGACGGGGGTGCCGTCGGGCCAGGCGAAGGTGAGGTCGGAGCAGGTGAGGAACGGTGCGGACATGAAAACGTCCTTGCGACGTGATGCGGGCGCGCGTCGACAGCGGGCCGCCCGGCGGCGAACAGGGTGGGGTACGACAACGGGAGCCATCACAGCGGCGCGGACGTGCGCCTGCCGGTGGCCGTTCACCTTCGGGTTTCACCCGGAGATGTCGTCGTCACCCTTCACGGCTGCTCTCCTTCATCGGTGATCACATCGCTGATCACGTGCCGTCCACGATAACAGCCGGGTCCGGTCCGGTGCCGGGAATTATCGGCGGGACGGCGGGGGGCGCCCCGGGATCCACGCGCCTCGGCCCGTCTCAGCAGGTCAGAGCGTCGCCCGTCGGTGCGGAGCCTTCCCCGGTCCGGGCCGCCCCCCGTCCGGCCATCCGGCATCCGAGGCAGTCCGGGTGCCCCGCCCGGGCCGGGGTGTCCCGCACCCGCCAGCTCCACTCCTCCGGGGGCCGGGGGCCGCCGGGCTTGCCCCAGCCCGCCAGATGCAGCAGCCAGGTGACGACACCTGCCGCCGCGGTCAGCACTCCGGCCAGCAGCACGCCCAACGGGGAAGCGGCACAGACGGCGACTCCGGCACCCGTGACGCCGACGATCGCGAGGGCCGTACCGGCCCATCCCGCCAGGGTGTGGCCGAGGTCGACGTCACCGTGTGCGCTCAACGCTCTCTCCGTCCAGGAAAATGACAGCGGCAGGCTCCGGGGAGATATTTCATCTCACGAGCTAAGTTACTTAGATGCTAAGGAGAATGCTCGTGGAGGGCAAGACCCGCCCCGATGCCTCGGCCGAGCAGGCACTTCAGCGCATGGACCAGTTCGTCGCGCTGAGTCTCGTGGGCCAGAGCGGCATCGCCCAGTCGCTGGGGCTCAACGTCACGGATCTGACCTGCCTCGGGCACATCCTCGGTGCGGGCCCCGACGCGCTGACCGCGGGAGACCTCGCCGAGCGCGCCGACCTCACGACCGGCGCCATCACCGGCGTGCTCAACCGTCTGGAGCGCGCGGGCTTCGCCCGCCGACAGCCCGATCCCGGCGACCGCCGACGGGTACGGATCGTCGCCGACGAGTCCGCGGCGGGCCGGGTGGTCGCGGTGTACGAACCCTTCTATCGGCGGCTGACGGCCCTTTTCGCCGACTACTCGCCCGAGGAGACCGCGGTGCTGGCGGACTGGTTCACCCGCGCCGCCGACGAAATGCGCGCCCACCTCGCCGAATTGCGAGGCTGAGGGCCTCCGGGGAAGCGACGGACCGCCGCCCCTCCTCCGGGCTCCCCCGCTACCCGGCCGGATGCTCGCCGAAGAAGCCGGTGAGCCGGGCAACGGCGGGAGCGACGCAGGTGTCCCTGTCGTACAGGTCGCCGTGGGTGGCGCCCGCGATGACGACCGACTCTCCCGCCGGTGGTGGGGCGCCCGTCACCTCGCCTGCCAGGGCACCGGTACGAAGATCCTGCACCATCCGGTCGCGGGGGAGCTCACCCTCGACCGGTCGTTCCTCACCTGCGCCGACGGCCCCGGCCAGCGGATCGTTACCCTGACCGCCGAACGCGGCACGGTCACTCACGCGGCTCTGCGCGCCCTCGCCCTGGAGGTGGTGTCCGGCCGGTCGAGGCCGGTCCCGGCCGTGATCTGCCGGACACCACCGTCAGAGCCGCGCACCGGAAGCGGTGCCGGCCCCGTGCGGGGGCGGCACCGCTTCGACGGCGGGCCTGGGCGCTCGTACTACAGCTGCGGGTAGATGTCCCCGCTGCTCAGTCCGGACTGCTGCTCGCTGCGGTCGCGCATCTTGCGGGCCTTCTCCGCGAGGCGCTGCCGCTCCTCGGGATCCTTCGCCTTCTCGGAGGCCTCGCTCAGCTGCTGGGCTTTGTCCCGCATCTGGCGGGCCAGCTTGGCGGGTTCGTCCGCTCCGCTCATCACCACTCCTCGTCCGCTGGACATCCGACGCTCCCAGCGAAGCAGCACGACGGGGCGGACGCATCTCGGCGGGCCGGCGCGGACCGGCTCCTGCCCTGCCCGGGGGCCAGGTTCTTCGTTCGGATCATGCCCGGCTCGGGTGCCCCGGTGCCCGGCGATTCCGGACGTGAGCCCCTAATCGTCAGCGGTTTCCCCGGCCGCGGGTATGCCGGCCCGGGAAAGCCTGGTGGCGGTGTAGTCCGCCACGGCGGACTCCAGGCCGATGTCGTGCTGGGCGCGCTCGGAGAGGAACCACCGGTGCTCCAGCAGCTCGTGGTAGAGCTCGGCCGGGTCCATGGAGCCTCGCAGGTCGAGCGGGACGGCACGGACCGTGGGCCTGAACTGGTCGCGGACCCAGCGGTGCGCGAGAACCTCGGTACGCGCCCCGAGCGGGTCGCCGGGGGCGTAGTCGTCCTGGGTGGCCATCCAGCTCTCCAGGTCGTTGAGGAGCCGCCGCGCCTGGTTCTCCTCGGTGTCGAGGCCGGTCAGCCGCAGCAGCTGGCGCTGGTGGTGGCCGGCGTCGACGACCTTGGGCACGAAGGTGACGGTGTCGCCGTCCGGCGAGTTGACGATCTGCATCTCGGCCACGTCGAAGCCCATGTCGTTGAGCCGGCGCACCCGCCGCTCGATGTAGTGGTACTTGCCCGCCGGGTAGACGGAGGTACGGGTCAGCTCCTGCCACAACGCGGCGTACCGGCGGGAGATCTCGGCGCCGAACGCGATCGGGTCCACCGAGGGATGGAGCGCTCCGGCGGCCTCCAGGTCGAGCATCTCGCCGCTGATGTTGACGCGGGCGAGGTCGATGTCGTACTCGCGCTGACCGTCGCTCAGCCGTTCGTGGGTCTCCCCGGTCTCGGCGTCCACGAGGTAGGCCGCGTAGGCGCCCGCGTCGCGCCGGAACAGGGTGTTCGAGAGCGAGCAGTCGCCCCACGCGAATCCGACGAGGTGCAGCCGGACGAGCAGGACCGCGAGGGCGTCCATCAGCCGGTGCACGGTGGAGGGGCGCATGGTGGTCTCGAACATCGAGCGGTAGGGCAGCGAGCCGTTGAGGTGCCGGGTGATGAGCACGGGCTCCAGCGGCTCCCCGTCCGCCCCGGCCCGTCCGGTGACCACGGCGAGCGGGTCGACCGCGGGTATCCCGAGCCGGTCGAGGGTGCGCAGCTGGTCGTACTCGCGGACGGCCGGGCGCTCGGCGAGTTCTTTGACGGCGATCACGTCGGCTCCGGCGCGGGCGTAGCGCACCACGTGCCGGGAGATGCCGCGCGGCAGCGGTACGAGGTACTTCTCCGGCCACTCCTCCAGCGGCAGGTGCCACGGCAGCTCCAGGAGGAGCGCGGGGTGTTCCGGGTTGGTGGCGCTGATCTGCAAAGCCATGACTCGCCTCGCTCGTACGGGTGCGGGGCCACCAGTGTGCGGGACGCGGTCGTACGGGCCGGGCATCGGGGTGGCGGAGGGACGCCGGGCCGCTCCCTCCCCCGAGCGGGTCAGGCGTCCTGGACCTGCTGCTCCGGTGGCTTGCGTGTCCCTTCGACGGCCACGGTGTTGGCGCCGACGGTGACGAAGGCCTCCGTCCACGCAGCCGCGTCGAGATGCTGGCGGAGCACGACGGGACCGATCAGGGCGGCGAAGACCGGGGTGGCGCTCTTGACCGTGCCGAAGAAGTGCGCCGGACGCGTCGCAGCGCGAGCGGGTCGGCGAGGTGAGGCACCGCCGGGGTGAGCGGGCCCGCAGCCGGCGCGCAGGCGAGGGCGGCGGGTGTGCGGGATGCCCCCAGAGCGTCAGCGCGCCGATGGGGAGGTGGAGCCGCGAGCAGGCCCGGATCACTCGTGACCCGGGCGGCCCGCGTCCGACCGGCGGCAGGTCTCCGGCTCGGGTCATCGCGCGGTGCCCGGGCGCGCGGTGTGGTCGGGCAGGCCCCGGGTCCGGCGGGCCTCTTTGAGCTCCGCCTCGTACAAGTGGGCGCGCCCTGCGGCCAGTTCGTCGACCAGGCGTCCTTCGACGTCGACGAAGGGCCGGTAGTACGTGCGGTCGTACGCCTCGACGATCTGGAACGTCCAGTGGCCCGGGATGACGTTGCGGCCCACGATCTCCTGCTCCACCCTGTCCGCCGCGCTGTCGTGGCCGGCCTCGCGAAGGAGCCGTACGGCTTCGTCGAGTTGGAAGTCCGCGCCCCCGGTGAGCTGGTGGAAGGTGTAGAGGGCACCGCGGGCGCGCTCGGTGGTTTCCAGGGCCTCCGACAGGGCGCCCAAGGCGCGGACGGTCGCGTCGCCCACCCCGTCGGGTCGGGTGTGGGCGGTGTCCGGGCGGTCGGCGTGTTCTTCGCTCATGCCTCGGTACCTGCCCGTCTCCCGGCCCCGGAGGGGGTTCCGGCCGCCCGGGCCACCCGACCGGGCGTGCGCGGTGCGTGCGACGGGCCGCCTACGGCCCACGCCCCGCCCGGTTCCCGAGGGTCCCGGCGCGGGGCGTGGGCCGTAGGCGGGCCGCGCGGGCTGTCGCGCGGCCGGCTGGGGGCAAGGCTCAGAGAGCGGTCATGACGTGCTTGATCCGGGTGTAGTCCTCGAAGCCGTACGCCGAGAGGTCCTTGCCGTAGCCGGACTTCTTGAACCCGCCGTGCGGCATCTCGGCGACCAGTGCCATGTGGCTGTTGATCCAGACGCAGCCGAAGTCGAGGTTCTTCGACATCCGCATCGCGCGCGCGTGGTCCTTGGTCCACACCGAGGAGGCGAGCGCGTACTCGACGCCGTTGGCGAACTCCAGCGCCTGGGCCTCGTCGGTGAAGGACTGCACGGTGATGACGGGGCCGAAGACCTCGTTCTGGACGATCTCGTCGTCCTGGCGCAGGCCGGAGACGACGGTCGGTGCCCAGAAGTAGCCCTGTTCGCCGACCCGGTGGCCGCCCGCCTCGACGGTGGCGTGCGCCGGGAGGCGGTCGATGAACCCGCTGACCTGGGCGAGCTGGCCGGCGTTGTTGAGGGGGCCGTAGAGCACGTCCTCGTCGTCCGGCAGGCCGGTCCTGGTTCCCTTGGCCGCCGCGGCGAGCGCCGACACGAAGGCGTCGTGCACCGACTCGTGCACCAGCACCCGGGTCGCCGCCGTGCAGTCCTGGCCGGCGTTGAAGAAGCCGCCGACGATCAGGTCCTCCACGGCCTTCTCCAGGTCCGCGTCCTCGAAGACGACCGCGGGGGCCTTGCCGCCGAGCTCCAGGTGGACGCGCTTGACGTCCTTGGCCGCCGAGGCGGCGACCTGCATGCCGGCGCGTACGGAACCGGTGATCGAGGCCATCGCGGGGGTCGGGTGCTCCACCATCATGCGGCCGGTCTCGCGGTCGCCGCAGACGACGTTGAAGACGCCGAGCGGCAGGTCCGTCTCCGCCAGCACGCCGCCGATGATCTCAGCGATGAGCGCGGTCGAGGCCGGGGTGGTGTCGGAGGGCTTGATGACGACGGCGTTGCCCGCCGCGAGGGCCGGGGCGAACTTCCAGACCGCCATCAGCAGCGGATAGTTCCAGGGGGCGACCTGGGCGCAGACGCCGACCGGCTCGCGCCGGATGAGGGAGGTCATGCCCTCCATGTACTCGCCGGCCGAGCGGCCCTCCAGCATCCGGGCGGCGCCCGCGAAGAAGCGGATCTGGTCGATGGCGGGGGCGAGTTCCTCGCTCCGGGTCAGGTGGAGCGGCTTGCCGGTGTCGCGGCTCTCGGTGGCGACGAGCTCGTCGGCCCGCGCCTCCATCGCGTCGGCGATCCTGAGCAGGACGCGCTGGCGCACGGCGGGGGTGGTGTCGCGCCACACCGGGAACGCCGCCGCCGCGGCGGCCATGGCGGCATCGACGTCGGCCTGGCCGGAGAGCGGCGAGGTGGCGTAGACGTCACCGGTGGTGGGGTCCACCACGTCGAGGGTGCGACCGTCCGCGGCGTCCACGGATACGCCGTCGATGTAGTTGCGGAACGTGGTGCTCATGGAACGGGTTCTCCTGGTCAGACGGTGGTACGGGCGGACAGGTGCTCGTGGACGGCGGGCCAGCCGCCGTCGGCCGCGCGGGCGAAGACGATCGTCTCGCGCTCCAGCAGCGTCTCCTCGCCCGAGGAGGTGGCGATACGGGTCTCCACGTCGTGGCTGAGGACCGCGGTGTCCCCGAAGTGCTGGATCAGCCGGCCGGTGGAGGTGCAGGCCAGGACGCGGAAGTCGTCCTCTTCCACCCAGCGCTGCCACAGGGCACGGTACTCGGCGGTGGAGGCCAGCCGCTGCGGGGTGGTGTGGAAGACGAAGGTCGCGTGCGGGGCGAAGGCGCCGAAGTAGTCGTCGAGGCGGCCTTCCGCGAAGGCCGCGACGAGTGCGTCGGCGGCGGCCCGCACGTCCTCGTGGCCGGGGGTGTCGCTCATTGATCGGCTCCTTGCCGTGGGGGGAGACGTGGGTGGGGGTGTGACGTGTGGCGGGCCCGGGCGGTCAGCCCACGGCGGTCGCGGCCGTCATCCGCTCCTCGGGGCCGCCGGTGATGGGCGGGACCTCCGTGTCGGCGGCGCGGACGAAGCGGGGGCCTGCGGGGCCGTAGACCGCGCGCGGCTCGGGGAAGAGGGTGAGGAGTGCGAGGTGGATCACCGCGGCCAGGAGGAGGCCGACCGGCAGGGAGATGTCCGCGCCGTCGGCGAGGTCGCCGAGCGGACCGACGAACTGGCCGGGCAGGTTGGTGAAGAGGAGGGCGACCACGGCGGAGACCAGCCAGGACGCCATGCCGCGCCAGTTCCAGCCGTGGGCGAACCAGTACCGGCCGCCGCGCTGGCGGCGGTTGAAGACCTGGAGCGCGTCGGGGTCGTACCAGCCGCGCCGGGTGACGTAGCCGAGCGCCATGACGACCATCCACGGGGCGGTGCAGGTGATGATCAGCGTGGCGAAGGTGGAGATGGACTGGGCGAGGTTCAGCGCGAAGCGGCCCACGAAGATGAAGGCGATGGAGAGCACGCCGATGAAGAAGGTTGCCTGGACGCGGCTGAAGCGCGGGAAGACGCTGGAGAAGTCGAGGCCGGTGCCGTAGAGCGAGGTGGTGCCGGTGGAGAGGCCGCCGATGAGGGCGATCAGGCAGAGCGGCAGGAAGTACCAGCCCGGCGAGACGGCGAGCAGTCCGCCGACGTAGTTGGGGGCGGCCGGGTCGACGTACTCGGCGGCCTCGGAGGCGATGATCGACGCGGTGGCCAGGCCGAAGAGGAACGGCAGCAGGGTGGCGATCTGCGCGAGGAACGCGGCGCCCATCACTCGGCGGCGGGGCGCCCCGGCCGGGATGTAGCGGGACCAGTCGCCGAGGAAGGCACCGAAGGAGACCGGGTTGGAGAGCACGATCAGCGCCGCCCCGATGAACGAGGGCCAGAACAGCGGATCGGCGGTCGAGGCGAAGGAGCCCGCGTAACCGGGGTCGAAGTCGCCCCAGAAGGCGAAGGCGCCGAGCACGAAGAGCGCGGAGGCGGCCATCACCGCGATCTTGTTGACCAGCAGCATGAAGCGGAAGCCGTAGACGCAGACAGCCAGCACGAGGACGGCGAAGATCGCGTAGGCGATGCCGTACGCGACGTCGGACTCGGGGACGTGGACGAGCCGGTGCGCACCGCCCACGAGGGCGTCGCCGGAGGACCAGACCGAGATGGAGAAGAAGGCGACGGCGGTCAGCAGCGAGAGGAAGGAGCCGACGACGCGTCCGTGCACGCCCAGGTGGGCGGAGGAGGAGACGGCGTTGTTGGTTCCGTTCGCCGGGCCGAAGAGGGCCATGGGTGCCAGCAGCAGCGCCCCGGCGACCAGACCGAGGACGGTGGCGGCGAGGCCCTGCCAGAAGGAGAGGCCGAAAAGGATGGGGAAGGCGCCGAGCACGCACGTCGCGAACGTGTTGGCACCGCCGAAGGCAAGACGGAACAGGTCGATCGGGCGGGCCGTGCGGTCCCCGTCCGGGATGCGCTCGACCCCATGGGTCTCGATTTCGGTGATCGAGCTGGTCACGGGCGTGTCACCTTCCGTTCCTGTCGTGCAGCAGTGACGAGCCCACAGTCTGGCCTCCCGTGTGACCGGCGACAATTGTGTCAGCCACAGAGCGATAGGCTCCTTTCTGTGGCAAGCGACAAACTCACCGTGGAGGACCTCCTCTCGTTCCCCGCGCTCCAGCTCTCCGTGAAGGCGGGCGCCGCGGGGCTGGGGCGGTCCGTCTCCTGGGCGCACGCCAGCGAGCTGGACGATCCGACGCCCTGGCTGCTGGGGTCCGAGCTGATCATGACGGCGGGGCTGGCGGTCCCGGCCACGGCCGCCGCACAGCGGGCGTACCTCGAACGTCTGGACGACGCCGGGGTCTCCGGACTGGCGCTCTCCGCTCAGCTGCACATGCCCGTCCTGCACGACGACTTCTTCCGGGCTGCCGAGGAACGGGGCTTCCCGGTGCTGGAGGTACCGCTCTCGGTTCCCTTCATCGCGGTCGCGCAGGAGGTCGCGGCGGCGGTACAGGAGGACGCCCGGCACCGCCTCGGCGCCCAGCTCCAGGTCTTCGGCTCGTTGCGCTGGCTGGTGGCGGAGGACCTCGACACCCCCGCCCTGCTCCGCCGGCTCGAACGCCTCTCCGGCTACGACGTGTACCTCTGCACGCCCCAGGGTCGCCCTCTGCTGCCGGACGTCCCGGTGCCGGACCCGTCGGTGCTGCCGGACTCCGTGGACGCGCCGCCGACCGTGCCCGGCGGCTTCGTGCTGCCCGTCCCCGCGCCCGGTGGTCCGGCCGGTTTCCTCGTCGCGTACGAGCGCGAGGGCGCCCGGCCCGCCGGTCTCGCGGTGGCCCAGCACATCGCCACGGTGGCCGCACTGCGCCTGGCGATGGTGCGCAACGAGCGCGAGACGCTCCGCCGGGAGGGCGCGGAGACCCTCGCCGAGCTGCTCCAGGAGGTGCTCGACCCGGACGCCGCCCGCCGCAGGCTCGCCCGGCACGCGATCGAGGGCGACACCGTCCTGATGGTGGTGCGCCACACCACCGACGAGGCCCTGCTGCACGTCCTGGAGGACCGGCCGCACCTGCTCCTCACCCGGGGCGAGGACCGCTACGTGCTCGGCGCGCCGGAACTCGCCGACGCGGTGGGCACCCTGCCCCTGGCGGCGACCGGGATGAGCCGCCCCTTCCGGCCGGGCGCGGCGCTGAGGGTGGCGCAGCGGGAGGCGGTCTGGGCCGCGTCGAAGGCGGCGGAGTCGGGACGGCCCGTGGTCCGCTACGGCGACGATCTGACGGGCCGGTGGCTGCCGGACGACCCGGCGGTGCTGTCCGCGCTGGTCGAGAACGTGCTCGGCGAGGTCCTCCGGTACGACGCCGCCCACGACTCCCAGTTGCTCGTCTCGGTCCGTACGTGGATGGAGCGGGACCGGCGGACCGAGGCCGCGGCGGCGGCGCTGCACATCCACCCGAACACCCTGGCGTACCGGCTCCGCCGTTTCGGGACGCTGGCGGAACGCGACCTCGCGTCCACCGGCGCGCTGTCGGAGGTCTGGCTGGCGATCCAGGCGGCGGGCACGCTGGGGCTCGCCGACCGGGCGGTCTGATCCTTCACGCCCTCGCGCAGGCCTCACGGCCGGGTCGCGCGAGCGCGCCGGACACTCCCCGGAGCACCCTCCGGGCGTCCGCCGTCGACCGTGAGGCCGACCGGCTCACCGAACTCGACCCGGCGACCGGGGGCGCCGACCAGGGCCTGCTCGCCGAGGGCGACGAATTCCCTTCGGGTGCGGAGCTGTTGGACGCACCGTTCGTGGAGGGTGCGGTCGCCGCCGTCGTCACGGCCTCGGCGGGCGGCGACCTGGCGGCGGCGCGGCGGGCGAGGCGTACGAGTACCGCAAGGCGTGAGCGGTGGGCCCGGCGGGACCCAGCCGGGCCCACCGCTCGCGGTCAGGCCGCCGACGGCACTCCGGTGGCCTCCGCGGCGACCGTGACGCGGGCGCTCCGGGTGACCCCGTCGACGGTCACCGCGAGGGTGACCGTGCCCGGCCGCAGGGCGGTCAGCGTGCCGGTGGCCGGGTCGAGGAGCGCCACGGGCCGGCCGGGTGCTCCGGCGGTGTCCCCGATCCGGAGGTTCGGGGAGCCGGTCCAGTCGGCGCTCACCGGGAAGGCGACCGGCACCGTGCGCGCGCCCTGGGTGATCCGGGCGGACACCTCGGCCCGGCCGCCCGGCGCGAGCGCGGCGGGGGTGTCGAGGATGAGGTCGTCGACATGCGCCCGGGTCTGTACGGAGATCCAGTCGGGTCCGCCCGCCCAGGGCCGTTGCCGGGCCGCCGCCTGTCCGGCGGGGGTCACCCGGTCCGTGCCGACCAGGCTCCAGCCGGTGAACCCGCCCTCGTCGGCCGGACCGGAGGGAGTCTTGCCCGAGTTGCCGTTGACCAGGTAGGGCACGCCGTCGACGTGCGAGGCGTGGAACACCCCGACATGACCGCCGATGAAGGCTGCCCCCTTGCCGGTCGTGCGGCGGAACCCGGAGAGCCACTCCTCCACCAGGGCCGCCTCCTTGCGGTCGCTCAACTGACTGGCCGGCTGGACCGAGGGATCGCGCGGCGGCACGTGCTCGATCAGCACGACGGAGCCGATGCCCGGGTCGGCCGCCGCCGCGTCCAGCTGTTCCCGGAGCTCCCGGATCTGCGCGTAGCCGCCGCCCCGCAGGCTGAGGCTGGAGGTGTCGAGGGTGATGAAGCGGGTGCCGTCGTGGTCGAACGTACGGTGGGCCGGGCCGAACCGGTCGGTGAAGGCTCCGATCGAGCCGCCCATCACCTCGTGGTTGCCCGGCACGTAGTACCAGGGCAGGTCGTCGCCGAGCTCCTCGTCCAGCACCTGGCGGGCGAAGTCGAGGTCGGCGGGCGACCCCTCGTCCACCAGGTCGCCGTCGATCACCAGGAAGTCCGGGTGCGCGGCCTTGATCTCGCGCAGGGTGCGCCGGGCCTGGGCGACGATCGCGCTGTCGGGGTCGCGGGCGACGAACTGCGCGTCGGACATCACCGCGAACCGGGAGTCCCGGCCTTCCGTCACGGCCGCCGTGTCGATCAGCGGGTCGGCCACCGGCGCCCGGGCGGGCAGGTCGGCGGCCGGCACCACCTGGGCGACGAGGTCGTCGATGACGATCCCGCCGGTGTACTGGGCGCCGGCGGCGGTCTCGGCCAGGTAGAACCGGTACACCGACAGGGGCGTGGGGGCACCGGCGGGCACGGCGAAGGTGACCTGGCGCCAGCCGGTCCAGGTGACGTACGGGCCGCGGAGCAGCTGGTCCGTCCCGGCGGCGTCCTTGAGGTGGAGCGTGGGCCAGGCGCCTTTGCCGTCCCCGTTGATCCAGAGGGTGAAGGACCGGGGCCGGCCGGGCACCGCGACGGGCTGCGGCGGGGCCGCGTAGGCGGCCCGGGTCACGGTGGACCGGGTGAAGTCGTAGTCGAGCTTCAGTCCGGTGCCGGTGTGCCCCTCCTCGGTGGGGGCCAGCGAACCGCTCGCGCGGGCCTGGCTGAACTTCCAGGCGTCCGCGTCGTCGAAGCCGGAGACCGCCTGGTCGGCGAGGCCGACCGTGACGGCGAGCACGGTGGTGGCGCCGTGGACGGAGACGGTGATCAGCCCGGCCGTGCCCTCGCCGGCGCGGGCGGTGACGGTGAAGGAGCCCCGCCCGTCGTCGTGGACGTCGAAGAGCGCGCGGTCGTAGTCGAGCGTGACGTCGCGGGGTTCGACGGGAGCGCTGTCGCCGTGGGCGTCGAAGCCGACGACGCCGAAGGTTCCCGCGGCGCCGTCGCCGGAGAGGCCGAGGCGCTCGGTGGTGGGGCTCACCCGGGTCAGCTCGTCGAGCACGGTGAGCCGGACCGAGCCCCGGGCCCCGCCGCGCTCGGCGAGGACCTCGGCCGTGCCGCCGTGCCGGGCGGTGAACAGGCCGCGCGCGTCGACCGTGCCCGCTCCTGAGGCGGCGGTGCGCCAGTGCGGGATGCCGGCCGCCGGGCCGTACGTCTCGTCGTACCCGGCGGCGGTCAGGGCGCGGGTGAGGCCGGGGAAGACCCGGTCGGGGTGACCGCCCGCGACGGGGTCGTCGCCCGGGGCGGCGGCCGGGGGTGTACGGGTCTCCACCCAGTACCCGTTCAGGGTGCCGCTGCCGTCCGGCGCGGTGAGGGCGAGGCCGTTGGGGACGGTGCGTTCGCTGCCGTCGGAGGGGCTGTTCTCCCTCTGGAGGGCGTCGCTGCCGGGTTCTCGCGCCACCAGGGTGGAGGAGCCGCCGCCGTCCAGGTTGAGCGCGCTCCAGGCCCCGGCCTCGCGCATCATCCGGCCGAGTTCGGTGAGGGTCACTCCGCCGCTGTCGGC
Source organism: Streptomyces sp. NPDC008125 (assembly GCF_042957125.1). Classification (NCBI taxonomy): domain Bacteria; kingdom Bacillati; phylum Actinomycetota; class Actinomycetes; order Kitasatosporales; family Streptomycetaceae; genus Streptomyces; species Streptomyces sp. NPDC008125. The sequence continues at coordinate 129,221 of NZ_JBIBHR010000005.1, read as the reverse complement.
CTGCCTGCCGTCCACGGTGATGACGTGCATGGTGCGACCGTCCCGGGAGAATCCGACCGCGGTGCGGGGCGCGGCGGCGTTGTTGCCCTCGCCGTCGTGGTTCCGCTCCACGCCGTCCACGACGAGCAGCTCGCGTCCGCCGACGGCGGTGCGCGGCAGCGGCCCGTCGTCGGTGCGCGCCCGGTACGTCAGCCCGACCGGGTCGCCCGGCCGCAGCGCCGTCAGGAGCTCCGCCCCGGCCTCGCGTCCGACGAGGACGGTGGTGTCCTCGGGGACGGGGCCGCTGCCGGGCGTCGCGGAGACGGAGACCACCCGGCCGTCCCGTACGACGGCCTCGGCGACCGGCCGCGCCGAGGCGTTGACGGTCAGCGCGCGGTCGGCGTCGCCCCAGGCGGAGGTGTACGCACCGACGGATCCGGCGGGGACGTCGGCCGCGTTGTAGGAGCCGAGCGGGTGGTCGCCGGAGGGCAGGGTGAGCGTGCCCTCGAAGTACAGGTCCAGCACCCGCCCCGCGCTCGCGGGCCCGATGCCGACGGCGTGGGTGGAGCCGGCGGCCGGCGAGTGGTCGAGGGCCCCGTCCCGGACGCCGGGTCCTACCGGTGCGCCGGTCTCGTTGATGTCGAAGAAGTCGGCGTTGACGGCGGCGACGATGCGGCGGCCCGCTCCGGCGTCGTGGCCGGCCGCCAGCTCGGACACCGTACGCCGGTCGCTGACCTTCCCGGTGGAGAGGTAGTCGGCGCGGACGTCCTCGCGCAGGTCCACGGTGAGCGCGTCGACACGGAGCCACGTGGTGGCTTCGAGCCGGTCGTACGAGGTGAGGCCGACGCCGGGCGCGACGGGCCGGGAGGTGCGGGCGGTCTCGATGCCGTGGTCGTCGATGACGGGGTCGTCGACGGCAGAACGCCCGACGCCTGCCGGGGCGCTCGCGCCGGGCGGGGCCACCGGTCTCAGAACCTCGGCGGCGGTGTGCGGGTGGGGGTCGGGTGTCGTATCGGCCGCGGCGGGAGCGACGGCCCCCACCACGGCCCCGCATACGGTGGCGAACAGCACGAGCGCCCGCGCGGAGCGGACGGCTGGCCCTGGACGTCGACGCACAAGTCCTCCTGCTGAGAGGCGGGTTGGACGGTTCATCAGCGCTTGTGGCGGACAGCATGCCGGGGGTGCACGAGCGACGCCAGGGGGCGGGAGCGACGGCGGGGACAACAGAGTACGGCCGGGACGCGTCGGCCCGGGGTGCACGACGCGGTTCACGGAATGGGTCACGGAGCGGTTCACGGAATCTTTACGACGCGGCGTCAGCCGCCGGATCGGGCGGTCATCGGGCCGCCCGGTCTGCCCGAACCGGTGGCGAGGGTTGCGCGATGTACGGAGAATTGACGACATGTCGATGAGCAAGCGCAGTGCGGGGGTCCTTCTCTACCGGACGGGGACCGGAACGGACGACAACGGAATCGAGGTGTTGCTCGGCCACATGGGAGGCCCGTTCTGGGCGGGGCGGGAGGACGCGGCGTGGTCGATCCCCAAGGGCGAGTACGAGCCGGGCGAGGCGGCCGAGACGGCGGCCCGCCGGGAGTTCGAGGAGGAGGTGGGCCTGCCCGTGCCGGACGGTTTCTGGGTACCGCTGGGCCAGTCCCGGCAGGCGAGCGGGAAGACGGTGACCATCTGGGCGGTGGAGGGTGTGGTGGACACCGCGGAGGCGGTGTACGGCACCTTCGCCATGGAGTGGCCCAGGGGTTCCGGGGTGATCCAGGAGTTCCCGGAGATCGACCGGGTCGCCTGGTGCACCCCCGAGCAGGCGGCCTCACGGCTGGTGACGGGTCAGCGGGTCTTCGTGGAACGGCTGCTGGCCCACCTGGAGGCGTAGGTACCTCCGGCGGGCCGGGCACGGCGGACCGTCGCCCGTTCCGGCCGGTACTACGCCCCGGTCGTCGCCCGGGATGCCCCGGCGGGGCGTCCGTCGCACAGTTCCAGCACGTCGCCGGTGAACCGGCGGCGGAAGGCCCGGTCGTGGGAGACCACGACGACCGCCCCCTCGTACACGGCGAGCGCGGCTTCCAGCTCCTCGACCAGATCGAGGGCGACGTGGTTGGTCGGTTCGTCCAGGACGAGGACGTCGGCGGGGCGGGTCACCAGCCGGGCGAGGGCGAGTCTGCGCTGCTGGCCGACGGAGAGGTCGCACACCGCCACACCGAGGTCCTCGGCGCGGAACAGTCCGAGGGCGAGCAGGTCCCCGGCGTACTCCTCGGGCAGGCCCGGACGGCCGGCCGCGTAGGTGGCGAGGAGGGAGCGGCGGGTCAGTCTGGCCGGCAGGTCCTGGGGGAGATAGCCGACGCGGCCACGCCGGACGACCGTCCCGGAGTCGGGGGCGAGGTCGCCCGCGAGCACCCGGAGCAGGGTGGTCTTGCCCGCGCCGTTCGGGCCGGTGACCAGGAGACGCTGTCCGGGCAGCACGTCGAGGGCGGGGAGGCGCAGCCGCTCCCCCACCGAGACGGAATCCAGGGCGAGCAGGGGCACCGGGGTGCCGAGGGCATCGGTGTCGTCGGCGGCTCCTGCGACTCCGGTCGCGAGGGAGAGTCCCGCCGTGAAGCGCAGGGGCTCCGGCGGCGGCGGTACGGGGGCGGCCAGCAGGGCGTCACGGCGCGTCCGCGCGGCCCTGACCCTCCCGGAGAGCTTGGTGTCGTGCGAGCGGCGGTGCTTGCCGAAGCCCTCCGCCGGGTCCTTGCCGGTGGACCGGAGCCGCCGGCCGGCGGCTTCCACCAGCTCTTCGGTGCGGGCGAGTTCGGTGAGCCACTCCTGGTGTTCCTGCGCCCAACGGCGCCGCGCCGCGGCCTTCGCCGTCCGGTACCCCTCCCAGCCGTCGCCGTGGCGGGTGACGGTGCGCCGGTCACGGTCCACCTCCAGGACGACGTGGGTGGTCGCCTCCAGGAACGCGCGGTCGTGGGTGACCACCACGAGGGTCCCCCGGTGGGCGCGCAGGTGGTCCTCGAGCCAGCGCACGGCGGACACGTCGAGGTGGTTGGTCGGCTCGTCGAGCAGGAGCGACTCCGGTGCGGCGGCCAGCACGCAGGCGAGAGCCAGCCGGGACTGCTCGCCGCCGGAGAGGGTGGCCAGGGGACGGTCGCGGGGCAGGTGCGCGAGTCCGAGACCGTGCAACGCCGCGTCGGTGCGAGCGTCTGCCTCGTACCCGCCACGGTCTTGATAGGCCGTCAGCAGCTCTCCGTAGGCGTCGAGTTCGTCCGCCCCGGAGGCGAGCCCCGACAGTCGGGCCTCGGCTTCGCGCATCCGGTGTTCCAGGTCGCGGAGTTCGGCGAGGGCGGTGTCGACGGCGTCCTGCACGGTGTGGTGCGGGGCGAGGGCGAGGGTCTGCGCGAGGTGGCCGACGCCGTCGGGGAACCGGGTGACGACCTCTCCGGCGTCCGGTGCCTCGGCGCCGGACATGAGCCGGAGCAGGGTCGATTTGCCGGAGCCGTTCTCGCCGATGACGGCGACGTGTTCGCCGGGCCCGACGGTGAGGGAGACGCCCGCCAGTACGGTCCTGTCGCCGTAGGCCAGCGTGACGTCCTGGAGGGTGATCTGAGAGCGGTCGCGCGATGCGGACATGGGTGTCGTTCCTGTGCTTTCGCTGAGAAGGGCCCGGTGCGCCGCGTCGAGGACGGGCGTGCGGCGGGCAGGGATTCCGGTCGGCGGGAGGTGCCGGGGCAGCGCGCACGCCGCGGGGCTGCGGCGGTCCTCGCCGGTACGGATCAGCGGAAGCAGGAGCACGAAATCATGGTGCGAGTGTAGAGGAACGCGCGGACGGGCGTCCCTCGGGATACGGCGTCCTGCCGGGTTCAGTCACGTTCCGGGGCCGTGGCCGGAAGGCGGATGACGGCCCGGCCGCCGTCCAGGTCGACGGTCGAACGGTGCGGCGGGGCGCCGTCCTCCTCGTCGTCGCGCATCAGCAGGGCAGCGGCGCGTTCCTTGAGCTCGCTCTGCTTGCCGGGCGAGAAGGTGGCGTGCAGTTGCTCGAACCCGGTCGCGGAGACCTGGCCCCGCCGGGCGCCGTTCCGCCAGGGCAGCACACCGGCACGGGAGCCGCGCAGCATCAGCTGGTCGACGAAGGCGAGCACGGTCAGACCCACCACGAGGGTGGGGAGCGTGAGCAGCGCGGCGAATCCCATGGCCGCAGTATGACCGCGTGACGGCCCGGTGGGACTTCTCGCGGGGGCCCCGACGCGGACGCGCGCTGCTGCTGACATGCCGACGCGGGCCGTCGCCGTGGTCCGGCGGCCCGCGTCGGGTGGCTCCGTGCTCGTACGACCGGCGTACGAACCACGAAGAGGCCGGGTCCCGCCCTCCCGGGGGGAGGGGGGCGGGACCCGGGGTGTGTGTCAGCCGTTGGGCAGGATGACCGCCCGGCCGTTGATCTTGCCGTCGTGCAGGCGCTCGTAGGCGAGCGGCGCCTCGTCGATGGAGAAGGTCTCGACGTGGACGTCGACGGCACCGGCGTGCGCCAGCTCGATGACCTCGGCGAGCTCCTTGCGGGAGCCCCAGTACGGCGCGGAGACCGAGGTGGCGAACGGCAGCACCCCGAAGCCGACGGGCAGGAGGCCGCCGCCGATGCCGACGATGGTGACGTCGCTGTCGACGGAGGCGACCGCTCCAGCCGTCCTCACGGTCGCGTCGACGCCGACGAAGTCCAGCACCACCTTGGCGCCGGCGCCGCCGGTGAGCTCGCGGACCTTGGCGGCGGCATTCTCGTCGGACAGGACGGTCTCGTGGGCGCCGACCTTGCGGGCCAGCTCCAGCTTCTCCTCGGTGACGTCGAGGGCGACGACCTTGACGGCGGTCATCGCGCGCAGCAGCTGGATGGCGACGTGGCCGAGGCCGCCGGTGCCGATGACGACGGCCGTGACGCCGGGCGTCAGCTTCGGCAGGGAGCGCTTGATCGCGTGGTACGGCGTGAGGCCTGCGTCGGTCAGGGAGACGGTCTTGACCGGGTCGAGGTCGCCGATCCGCACGAGGTGGCGGGCGTTGTCGACGATCATGTACTCGGCCATGGCGCCGGGGTTGCCGAGTCCGGGCGGCATGATGCCGAGCTCGTCGGCGCGCAGGCAGTAGTTCTCACGGCCCTCGGCGCAGTTCACGCAGGTGCCGCAGCCCCAGGGGCCGTAGACGGCGACGTTGTCCCCGACCGAGACGCCCTCGGCGCCGTCGCCCAGCTCCACCACGGTGCCGACACCCTCGTGGCCGAGAGTGAGCGGCAGCGGGTAGGTGAGCTGCTCGGCGGACCAGCTCATGACGGCGATGTCGGAGTGGCAGACACCGGCCGCGGTGACCTTCAGGAGGATCTGGCCGGGTCCGGGCACGGGCTTCGGAATCTCGACGACCTCGGGTGCCGCGCCGACGGTGCGGTACTGGACTGCCTTCATGGTTCTCTCTCTGTTCTGTACCGGGTCCGCCGCCGGTTCCGGCCGGGTCTCGGCCGGTCCGCCGGTGGCGTGCCCTTCTGATCTGTGCCCCCGTCGCCCCTGGTGTCTCCGGGGCGGGTGGTCAGGAGGCGGAGTAGCCGCCGTCGACCAGGTGGTAGCTGCCGTGGACGAAGGACGCGCGGTCGGAGAGCAGGAACGCGGCGAGCTCGGCGACCTCCTCCGAGGTGCCGAGGCGGCCCGCGGGGTGGAGCGAGATCAGGTGGTCGCGCGCCGGGCCGTCGGTGTTGCGGAGCAGCGGGGTGTCGATGAAGCCCGGGCCCACGGCGTTGACGCGGATGTTCTGCGCCGCGTACTCCAGGGCCGCCGTCTTGGTCAGGCCGACGACGCCGTGCTTGGCGGCGACGTACGCCGGGGACTGGGCGAAGCCGTTGGTGCCGAGGATGGAGGAGATGTTGACGATGGCACCGCCGCCGGCCTTGAGGAGCTCGGGGATCTCGTAGCGCATCGAGTGGAAGACGCCGCTGAGGTTGGTGGCGACGACGCGGTTCCAGTCCTCGACGGCGTACTCGCCGGTGGGGGCGGCGGGGCCGCCGATGCCGGCGTTGTTCACCGCGAGGTGCAGGGCGCCAAAAGTGTCGACGGCGAACCGGACACCGGCTTCGACCGAGGCGGGGTCGGTGACGTCCAGGCGGACGGCGGCGGCGCGGGCGCCGGTGGCCGTCAGCTCGGCCACGGCCTTGCGGGCGCTCTCCTCGTCGTAGTCGGCGACGACGACCGCCGCGCCGCCGGCCGCGAGGCGCTGCGACAGGGCCAGGCCGATGCCGGAGGCGCCGCCGGTGACCAGCGCGACCTTGCCGGTGAACTCCGTCACGTAGGAGGTGGAGAGGGCAGTGCTCATGATGAGGTGCTTCTTTCTGTGCTGCTGCGGTGCGCCGGTCCGTGCGGGGCCGGGGTCAGGAGGTCCGCGGAGAGGGCGTCGAACGCCTGGACCACGAGTTCGGGCAGGGCGTCCGGGAGACCGCCGCGGACCCAGGCGGCCTGCGCCGCGAGCAGGGCTCCGGCCCCGGCGGCGACCGTCACCGCGGGGCGGATGTCCTCGCGGCGGTCCACGCCGAGCCGGTCCGCGAGGATGGCGACGGACTCCTCCTGGGCGTCCACCCTGATGTGGTGGTACGCCGCGTAGAGGGTCGGCTCCTCCTCGGCCAGGACCAGCAGGTCGAAGATCCGGGGGCGCAGGTGCCAGGGCCCGGCGGCGGTGTCGTCGAGCCAGTCGAGTACGGCACGCCGGTAGGCGGTGAGCGGGGGCTCGGTGGCGGGCCGGGCACGCAGGGCCTCGTTGATGCGGTCGCCGTCGCCGCGTACGGCGTCGAGGACCGCGTCCTCCTTGCTCCGGAAGTACCGGCTGAAGGTGCGCCGGTCGACGTCGGCCGCTTCCGCGATCTCCTCGACCGTCACGTTGCGCAGGCCCCGGTCGAGTACGAGCTCGAAGGCGGCCCGGGCCAGCGTGTCCCGGGTCCGGCGGGCCTTGCGGCCCCGCCTCTCCGGTTCCCTCTGTTCCGTGCTCATGTCTGCACCGTACACCCAAAAATGTCACAGCGGGACAAATGTCGAGGTGGGACTTTTTCACGGAGGTGCGGCGGTGCGCGGGGAGGGGCGGTACGCGGGGCGAGGCAGCACGGGGAGCGGTACGCGGGAGGGTGCGCAACGGCCCGGGACGGCCCCGGGCGGACACCGGCCGGCCGGGCCGCCGGGGCTGCCGGTCCCTCCGTCCCGTGGCACGAACCGCCCTCGCCCTGGCCGACCGCCACCCCACCGCGGACGAATACCGGGAGATCACGGAAGCGGACAGGTACTCCCACGCCGTCGCCTGGGAGTACCTGTCCGCTTCCCTCGCCGGCTCCACGGCCGGTGTCGTTGCTCCGGACGGCGAGGAGCCCCACAGGCCGTGCGAGGAGTCCCGTAACCCCGCACGAGGAACGCGGGAAAGAAGGTGACGGAGAAGGGGCGGCGGCGTGCAGGTCCGCTCGCCGCCGCCCCTTCTCCGCCCGGCGGCTCCGCCGGGGCGGCCGGGCGGCGGTCAGACGCCCACGGCCGGGGCGGGCAGGTCCGACGGGGTCGTCGCGCCCCGGAACAGGGTCGTCCGGCGGAGGCGGAAGCCGAGGGACTCGTAGAGCCGGACCGCACCGGTGTTCTCGGCCGCCGCGTGCAGGAACGGAATGTCGCCGCGCTCGGTGATCACCTGGGCGACGGCGAGCACCAGCCGGCTCGCGAGACCCTGGCCCCGTACGGACGGGTCGGTGCAGACCGCGCTGATCTCGCTCCAGCCGGCCGGGCGCACCCGCTCCCCCGCCATCGCGACCAGAGCCCCGTCACGCCGGACGCCCAGGTAGGTCCCGAGCTCGACGGTGCGCGGGAGGAACGGCCCCGGCCGGGTGCGGGCGACCAGGTCAAGCATCTCCGGTACGTCCGCCGCACCGAGCCGCACCGCTTCGGGGTACGCCTCCGGACGCAGACCCTCACCGGTCAGCTGCACGCCCTCGGCCTCGAATCCGATCTCCCAGTCCCGCGGCGGCGCCTGCTGGACGCCCATGAGCATGACCGGGGCGCCGGGCCCGGCGAGCGCGGCGGCGTCCGCCCAGTCCCCCGCGTCCGGCTCCTCCGGCAGCGCGAACCAGGGCGCCACGTCGGCGGGGTAGCGGACGACCCGGCCCCGCCACTCGGCCAGGTGCGCCTGCGGGCCGCTCAGCGCGGAGAGGGACGGGTTGTCCAGCGGGTGAAGGGAATGGCCGGAATTCTCCTGCCGGAGGAGGGGGGCGCCCACCGGGCCGCTCCCCCTGCTCGTGGGGGCTCCGCGGTGATCGGTGACGTAAGCCTCGGACATGCTTTCCTCGCTCCGGTGGTCCTCGGGGGCTGACGCCGGACGATGGCGCCGCATCTGGCGGAAAGCGCCTGCGGCGACCGCGTATTCCCGGCTCCGGCCGTCGGGCCCGGCGGAACGCCCAGGGCCTTTCGTCTCGATCGCGTTGCCCCCGCTCCCCGGCCCGGCACGACCGGAACGAGGGGCCCTCGATGGCCGGCCCGGAGGTCCACACCCTGCGCGCCTCCCCCCGGAAGAGGGAACCCTGGCCGCTTCGGCTCCCTCCGGCGCCCGCCTGTGGGACTCTGACGGCGACCGCCCCGCCGGGCTCCCCCGTACCGGCGGGGCGGTTCCGTGGGCCCACGGAACCGGCGGCCACCGCAAAAACGACGAGTCAATGCCGACACCGTCGATTCCTGGCCATTTCCGAACTCCTGTCCCCATCCCTTTCGCTGACGGCGCATGAGGCGTGCAGCCCGGGGAAGGTGCCAGTACCTGAGGGCATTCGAGCAGGGGAGCGTGACGGGATGACCGCACACACGGCACGGATCACCACGACGGACAGGACGGAGGTGACGGACGGGCTGCCGTGGATCGAGGACGCGGGGAAGGTCGCCCCCCAGGACGCGCGTCAGCTCTCGCGGGTCTTCTTCGACCGCCTCCAGGAGCTGGAGGAGGGCACCCACGCGTACCAGTACGCGCGGAACACGCTGATCGAGATGAATCTCTCCCTCGTCCGCTTCGCCGCCGGCCGGTTCCGCAACCGGGGCAGCGGAGACATGGAGGACATCATCCAGGTCGGGACCATCGGGCTGATCAAGGCCATCGACCGGTTCGACCTCTCGCGCGAAGTGGAGTTCACCTCCTTCGCCGTGCCGTACATCGTCGGCGAGATCAAGCGTTTCTTCCGGGACACCAGCTGGGCCGTACACGTGCCCCGGCGGCTTCAGGAGCTGCGGGTCGACCTCGCCAAGGCCAAGGACGCCCTCGCCGTCGAGCTGGACCGCGACCCGACGGTCCAGGAACTCGCCGACCATCTGGAGTTGTCGCCGGAGGAGGTCACGGAGGGGATCGTCGCCTCGAACGGCTACACCGCCGGTTCGCTCGACATGCCCACCGACAGCGGCGAGTCGGGACGCCCGCACACGAACGGCCGGACCTTCGCCGACGTGCTGGGCGAGCCGGACTCCGCCATGGAGGGCGTGGAGAACCTCCAGGCACTCGCCCCGCTCATGGACCACCTGGACGCGCGGGAACGCCGGATCATCGACATGCGCTTCGGTCTGGAGATGACCCAGGCCCAGATCGGCGCCGAACTGGGCATCTCCCAGATGCACGTCTCCCGGCTGCTCAGCCGGATGCTGCGCAAGCTGCGCGACGGAATGCTGACCGAGGAGTGACCCGGCGGGGCGGGCGCCGTCCGGGAGAGGACAGCACGGGGCGCGGCCTTCGGGCCGCGCCCTTCGTGTGTGCCGCCCTCCCGGTGACCGGGAGGGGGAGTCAGCGGTACGGTCAGGCGCCGGCGGAAGACCCGGTGGCGTGATGGGCGGCGTCCAGGAGGGTCAGCTCCTCCTCGGTCAGCCGCAGGGCCCCGGCGGCCACGTTCTCCTCCAGGTGTGCCGGATCGCCGGTGCCGGGGATGGCCAGCACGTGCGGGCCGCGGTGCAGGGTCCACGCCAGCCGGACCTGCGCGGCACTGGCGCCGTGCGCCCGCGCGACAGCCGTCACCTCGTCCCGCTCCCGCGCCGCACCGGTCCCCGCCTCGCGACCGGCACCGGCGATCGAGTAGAACGGCACGAACGCGATGCCCTGTTCGCCGCAGCTGTCGACGAAGTCGTCCTGGTCGGGGCGTACTCCGATGCCGTAGAGGTTCTGTACGCACACCACGGGGGCGATCTTCTGCGCCTCGGCCAGGTGTTCGGGGGTCACGTTGGATACGCCCAGGTGACGGATGAGCCCCTCCTCGCGCAGGTCGGCCAGCACGCCGAAGCGTTCGGCGATCGAATGGGGCCCCAGCACACGGAGGTTGACCACGTCGAGGTGGTCGCGGCCGAGCTGGCGCAGGTTCTCCTCGACCTGTTCGCGCAGACGCTCCGGAGTGGCGTGGGGCAGCCACTCACCGGAAGGACCGCGGCCGGGGCCCACCTTGGTGGTGATGACGAGGTCGTCCGGATAGGGTCCCAGCGCCCGGTTGATCAGCTCGTTGGCGGAGCGCAGGCGCGAGAAGTAGAACGCGGCGGTGTCGATGTGGTTGACGCCGAGTTCGACCGCGCGTCGCAGCACGCGGATCGCCTGGTCACGGTCGCGCGGGGCGGCGTCGGGATCGAACGCGGCGCCGGTCTGCGGCAGCCGCATGGTGCCGAAGCCGACCCGGTTGATCTTCCGGTCGCCGAGGGTCCAGGTGCCCGAGGCCGCTGCCGTGATGGTGGGTGAGGTCATGGCGTCATATTCGTCGTACGGCGGTGACACGGGCAAACCTTTTCGACGGCCCCGTTCCCCGAGCACCCGTGGACGCCGGACGTGGCATCCACGGCCCGACTGTTGCCGCCTCATTGCGGGTTCGTGGCAGGGCGGTGGAACGTCTTCCCGGCGCGCACGGCTCCCCCTACGGTCCGTATCCGGCCCGGGGTGAAGCCGCGTCGGCACCACCCCTCCGCATTCCCCCCGAGGAGCGCCCATGGTTCACACCCCGCTGTCCGAGTCCGCGTACGACCGGATGCGCATGCGCCAGTGGGCGGACGGCAGGGCGCGGGCCGCCGGGATCGGCCGGCGGGATCTGCTGAGGCTGGTGGCCGCCGCTTCGGTGGCCGTCCCGCTGGCCTCGGCGGCGACTCCCGCGCAGGCGGCGGAGTCGCTGCCCGGTGTGGTGAAGCCGCTGCCCGCCGACCTGTTCACGATCCGGGGCACCAACGCGGAGACCCACTTCGCCGCGCTGCGCACGACCGGGCTGCTCACCCCCACGGACCGCTTCTTCGTACGGAACCACACCGCGACACCGCGCGTCGAGGTAGCCGACTGGAAGCTCACCGTCTGGGGTGACGGACTGACCGGCGAACCGGTGGACTTTTCGTACGACGCCCTGCGCGCTCTGCCGTCGGTCACCCGCACCACGTTCATCGAGTGCGCGGGCAACGCCCGCAGCTTCTACACCACCCAGCAGAACCAGCAGGTCAGCGGCACGGCGTGGACCCTAGGCGCGATCGGGACCGCGCGCTGGCGTGGGGTTCCGCTGCGCACGGTTCTGCGCCGTGCGGGCATCGGCCGGCACGCCGTCGACGTACTGCCCCGCGGTCTGGACGCGGAGGTGGTGACCGACGGCGTGAACCTGGGGCGGGTGCGCCGGCCGTTGCCGGTGTCGAAGGCCCTGGACGACGTGCTGCTCGCCTACGAGATGAACGGCGAGCCGCTGCCGCCGGACCACGGCTTCCCGGTGCGGCTGGTCGTGCCGTCGTGGGTGGGGGTCTCCAACATCAAGTGGGTGGGCGACATCGAGGTGAGCACCGAGCCGCTGGTGTCCCCGTGGAACACCACCCTCTACCGGTTGTTCGGGCCCGGCCATCCCGCGGAGGGCAGCGCACCGCTGACCCGGCAGACCCTCAAGAGCGCCTTCGAGCTTCCGCTCGGCGCGTCCTTCACCGCGCGCCGGCGGGTCGAGCTGACCGGGCGGTCCTGGTCGGGCGGCGCCCCGGTCCGGTCGGTGGAGATCAGCACGGACGGCGGTGGCCGGTGGCGGCGGGCCCGGCTGCGCGACGAGCCGCGTGCCGGGAGCTGGGTGCGCTGGTCGGCGGATTGGGTACCGGACCGCACCGGGCCGGGCGTCCTGCTGGCGCGGGCCACGGACCGGTCGGGGCGGACCCAGCCGGAGACCGCCGCGTACAACACGCAGGGGTACCTCTTCGACGCCGTGGTGCGCCACCCGGTGACGGTGGTCTGAGAGCGGCGGGGATCTACACGAGCGAGGCGCCACCGCCCGGCCGGCTCGGCTCGCGGGCGTCGCGCAGGTGGAGCAGCGCGCCCTCGAGTACGGCGGCGTGCACGGCCCTCGCCAGGCGTGCGCCCCAGCGCGAGCGGGGACCGGCGAACGGCTCCGGGCCTTCGGCGCCCGGGGCGGGCGCCGCGACGCAGACGGCGTCCGTGGGGGTTCCGGAGCAGTCGAGCCCCGCGTCCAGGAGCGCCTGCACCTTGGCCTCGGTGGCGGTGGCGACCGCGTTGACCAGGGCGGCGTCGCTGAGGGCGACCGGGAGTACGACGACGATGTTGACCGTTCCGGGCGGCGGCGGGGTGTCCGCGCCCGGCGCCGGGGCGGCCGCCCAGCCTCGTACGCCCAGGCCGCTGGTGACGGTGGCCGTCACGCCCTCGTCGTGCGCCTCGGTGCAGGCGCTCACGTCGGCGGCGGTCATGAGTCCGGCGCCGGGTCCGACGAGTCCTTCCGCCGCGGCGATCTCCGCGAGGTGGCGGTCTGGGTCGAGCCTCGGGTACCCGCCTTGCACCTGGGCGTTGATGATCCAGGCGCGGGTGCCGATGCCGCCGCCGAGGACCGCGCTGCTGCAGACCCGGCTGCCGGGGGCCAGCCGCCAGACCAGGTGGCCCAGCCGGTGGCCGTCCTCGTGCCGGGTGCGCAGGCGGCCCTGCGGGACCGGGCGCGGAAGGGGTACGGAGGCGATGGCGGTTTCCCGGGGTGTGTGGCGGCCGGCCGTGTCGGACGGCCCACCGGTGCGGACGAGGACGGCCGGTCGGCGGTACGGACGACTACGGCCGGTCGATCCTATGCGGGGCCCCGGTGCCGCCGGGCACCGGCCGTACGCCTCATGGCCGGCTCCCGGGCGCGCCGGTGTGCCGCCCGCCACCCGGGTCGTCACCCGTCTGGCCTAACGGGTGGCCCGGGTCACCTTTCCCGGCGGTCGCGGGGCGGGGCGGGCGCGACGCCCCCTGTCCGCCGGGCCCCCGACGGCCGGTGGGTTGCAGGGGCCATCCGGGTGAGGCGCGATGGAACCGGGCGTGCCGCACCTGAGTGGACCCACCACAGGACGCGTCCGGGCGAGGAGGCATCGGTCATGGCAGCCGCTGACGGTTTCACGGATTCCGGAGAGCTCGACGGTCTCACCGTCTACGACAACGGGGGCGAAAAGGTCGGCAGTGTCGGCCGGGTGTACGTCGACGACGACACCGGCAGGCCCGACTGGGTCACGGTCAAGACCGGCATGTTCGGGATGAAGGAGAGCTTCGTTCCGCTCGCCGGGGCCCGTCGGGTCGGCGCGGACCTGCACGTGGCGCACCCGAAGGAGAGCGTGAAGGACGCCCCCAGGGTCGACGCGGACGCCCATCTCTCCGTCGCCGAGGAGGAGGAGCTCTACCGCCACTACGGACTCACCAGGAAGCCCAGGAGCACAGCCGGTACGGGCACGGGCGCGGACGGCCGGACGACGGCCGGCACGGGCGCGATGGGCGGCGCGGCCGGAGCGGCCGCCGGCGCCGGGGCGGCGGGCGCGGCCCGCACCACTGGCACCGGCACCGGCACCGGCACCGGCAAGGCGACCGGCGGTACCGCGGGCGTGACGGGTGCGGGCACGACGGGCGCCGGCACGCACCGGGACACCGACGCCACGGCCGGGGCACGGCCGCTGGCGGGCGCCGGCGCGAGGTCCGCCCCCGACATGTCCAAGGCCGACCTCGCCGGCCAGGAGGAACTCATCCGCTCCGAGGAGCAGCTGCGCGTCGGCACGGAGGAGTACGAGAGCGGGAAGGCCCGTCTGCACAAGTACGTCGTGACGGAGGAGGTCACCCGCACGGTGCCCGTCTCGCACGAGGAGGTTCGCGTGGTCCGGGAGCCGCTGGCGCCGGGCGAGAAGGTGACCGGGCAGACCGCCATCGGCGACCAGGACGTCGAGGTGACCCTGCACGCCGAGCGCGCGACCGTGCGCAAGGAGGCCGTGGCCGTGGAACGGGTACGGCTGGAGAGGGACCGGGTGACCGAGCAGAAGGAGGTCTCCGCCGAGGTCCGCAAGGAGAAGATCGACTACGCGGACGGTACGGAATCCCGCACCGGCAAGGACATGGGCGGTGATTTCGGGCCGGGAGGACGCAGCTGACGTCCGGCCGCTCCGGCGGCAGACCGAGTGCCACCACGGGCTGGGCGCGGGGGCGGGACCGCAGTGACGGTTCCGCCCCCGCGTCCTGCCCGCGCCCCCTGCCACCGCGCCCTGCCCGGGTCACACCCCGGCGGCGGGCAGGAACCGCACGCTGGGGCGCCCCTGCGGGCCGTCACGGGTGACCACGGACCGTACCCGGTAGACGTCCGCGATGAGCCGCTCGGTGATCACCTCGTGCGGGGTGCCCGCCGCGACCACCCGCCCGCCGTCCAGCACGGTGACCAGGTCGCAGAACATGGCGGCCAGGTTCAGGTCGTGCAGGGCGACCACGCACGTGAGGGGCAGTGAGGAGACCAGGGTCAGCAGGTCGAGCTGGTGCTGGATGTCCAGGTGGTTGGTGGGCTCGTCCAGCAGGAGTTCGCGGGGCTGCTGGGCGAGGGCGCGGGCGATCTGGACCCGTTGGCGTTCGCCTCCGGAGAGGGTGTGCCAGGACTGCCCCGCGCGGTCGGTCAGTCCGGTCCGGTCCAGGGCCTGCCGGACGGCCTCGTCGTCCGCCGGTCCCGGGGCGGACCAGGGGCGGCGGTGCGGGATGCGGCCGAGGCGTACGACGTCGAGGACGCTCAGCTCGACCTGGGTCTCCGCGTGCTGGTCGACCACGGCGACCCGCCGGGCCACCGTGCGCCGGCCGGTCGCGGTCAGCGGTTCGCCGTCGAGGGTGACGAGGCCGCCCTCCGCCGGCAGGACACCCGCGAGCACCCGCAACAGGGTGGATTTCCCGGAGCCGTTGGGACCGATCAGACCGACGGTGGCGCCGGGCGGCGGGGCGAGGGTCACTCCGTCGAGAATGAGGCGTCCGCCGGCCGCCCGGCGCACCCGGTCCGCCCGCAGTCCCTCGACGGGGGCGGTCATACGACCCTCCGGGTGCGGTGAAGGACCAGGACGAAGGCCGGTACGCCGATGAGCGCGGTGACCACGCCGACCGGCACCTCCTGCGGGTCCAGGACCGTTCTGGCCAGGGTGTCGACCCAGACCAGGAAGACGGCTCCGGCCAGCGCGGTGACGGGCAGCAGTCTGCGGTGTCCGGCACCCGCGAGCGCCCGGGCGGCGTGCGGCAGCACCAGGCCGACGAAGCCGATCGTCCCGGCCGAGCTGACCAGTGCGGCGGTGAGCAGCGCGGTGGTGCAGAGCAGCACGGTCCGGGTCCGCGCGACGTGGACGCCGAGGGTGGCAGCGGCGTCCTGGCCGAAGGCGAAGGCGTCGAGCGTACGGGCGTGGGCCAGACAGATCGTCAGGGTGAGCACCACCACGCCGGTGCAGAGTTGGACGTCCGTCCAGCCGACACCGCTGAGGGAGCCGAGCAGCCAGAACAGGACGCCGCGGGTCTGCTCCGCGTCGGCGGCGGTCATCACGGTGAACGAGGTGAGCGCGGAGAAGAGTTGCATCACCGCGACGCCCGAGAGCACGACCCGGTCCGTGGTGCCGCCGAGGCTGTGGCTGAGGAGAAGGACGAGCGCGAACGAGGCGAGCGCCCCGACGAAGGCGCCCGCCGAGAGGGAGACCGCTCCCCCGCCAACGCCCAGCACCACGACCACGACCGCGCCGGTGGACGCCCCCGAGGAGACGCCGAGGACGAAGGGATCGGCGAGCGGGTTGCGGAGCAGCGACTGCATGACGGTCCCGCACACCGCGAGGCCGGCGCCGCAGACG
The DNA here is from genome assembly GCF_042957125.1 of Streptomyces sp. NPDC008125. Classification (NCBI taxonomy): domain Bacteria; kingdom Bacillati; phylum Actinomycetota; class Actinomycetes; order Kitasatosporales; family Streptomycetaceae; genus Streptomyces; species Streptomyces sp. NPDC008125. Next base: position 113,157 of record NZ_JBIBHR010000005.1, on the reverse strand, counting down.
GCCGCGAGCAGGGTGCGCGGCATTCTGAGGTCCCAGACGATGCCGTCCCGGATCGGGCTCAGCTCCGTGTCGCCGAGGCCGAGGTGGGCGGCGACCACCGACCACACGTCGGCGACGGAGATCCGGGCCGGGCCGATGGTGACGGCGACCGCGACGGAGGCAAGGAGCAGGACGGTTCCGCCGCACCACAGGAGCGGTTCGGGCAGGGCCCGCAGGCCGGTGCGTCGCCCGTACGGTACGGAACGGGCGCCGGCCGGCACCGGGCGGTTGCCGGCCGGTGCGACGGTACGGGTTCCCGCCGGGTCTTCGCCGGCCGTCATCCGGCGAGGCCGAACTCGCGCAGCCCCGCCGCGACGCGCTCGATGCCCTCCACCGTGCGGATGGTGGGGTTCATGGCCTGGCCGCTGAGCAGGACGTACCGCTTGTTCCGTACGGCGTGCATGTTCTTGGTGACCGGGTTGGACTCCAGGAACTCGATCTTCTTCTCGGCGCTTTCGGCCGTCTGGGACTTGCGGGTGAGGTCGCCGATGACGAGGACGTCCGGATCGCGGTCGGCAATGGTCTCCCAGTTGATCTGGGGCCATTCCTCGTGCGTGTCGTCGAAGACGTTCTTCGCGCCGAGTTCGGTGGTGATGATGCCGGGCGCCCCGCAGCAGCCCGCCAGGTACGGGGCCTCGGCGTTGGCGAACCAGTACATCAGGGTGGTGCCGGAGGCGTCGGTGCCGTCGGTCGCCTCCGTCACGCGGGCCCGCAGGCCGGCGATCAGCTTCTCGCCGCGTTCCGGCACGCCGAACACCCGGGCCAGGTCGCGTATCTCGCCGTAGACGCTGTCCAGGGTGAGGGCGGTGGAGCGGGCGCCGTCGCCGTCGCCGCTGTTGTCCTTGCCGGCGCAGTCGGAGGGCGAGACGTACGTGGGGACGCCCAGGTCCTCGAACTGTTCGCGGGGCGCGACCCCGCCCTTGCCGAGGGTGGACTCGAACGAGGCGCTGACGAAGTCGGGTTCCTGCGCCAGCACCTTCTCCGAGGAGGGGGCATTGTCGGAGAGCCTCGGGACCTTCGCGTCGGCCTTCTCCAGGCCCTTCATCACGGGGTCGGTCCAGGTGGCGGTGGCCGCGAGCCGGTCGGCGAGGCCGAGGGAGAGCAGGATCTCCGTCGATCCCTGGTTGAGGGAGACCGCGTGGTGCGGGGCGGAGGTGACGGTGACGGTGCGTCCGCAGTTGTGGAGCGTCACCGGATATCCGTCTGCGGCCGCACCGGCGGTGGCCGGTGCGTCGCCGGTGCCGCCGCAGGCGGTCATCAGCAGGAGCCCCGCCGTCAGCAGGGCGGCGGAACGGACGGATCGGGCCATGGGCGCGTGCCAGGCGTCGCCTGGCAGGCGGGACTTTCGAAACACGGCCATGGGCGGCACGGGGTACCTCGGCGTCTCTGGGCCCATGCGCGGGGCCCGTTGTACGGAGTACTGCGGCCCGTTCGGGTCGCAGGGTGCCAGCAGGTCTTCGGACTCGGGTTCGTGCGGACGGGGCGCCTTCCCGGGAAACCCGTGGGTCTCCCAGTGGCCGTGGCCCCGCCCGTCCCCCTCACCGCTGCGCGTCAGTTCCGGACTCTCACCGGATTCCCTGACCCCATGTGTGGAGTGCGACTGGCACTGGGAAGCTATCACGCCCCTCCGCGCCCGCCGGATGCCTGTTCGGTGCCGTACGACCACCGCCACGGCCCGGAGCCGGGTACGGCTGCGGGGCGCCGCCGGAGGTCGTCCGGCGGCGCCCCGCTGCTCACGGATCCCGGGTCAGGGCAGCCGCAGCGCGATCACGGCGTTGTGGCCGCCGAACCCGAAGGAGTGGCTGACGGCCCGGCGGACGGCGACGGGCCGGGGCGCCTTGGTCACGCAGTCGATGTCGAACCCGGGTGCCGGGGCGTCCAGGTTGGCGATCGGCGGGACGAGCTGGTGCTGGAGGGTCAGCACGGTGAGCGCGGCCTCGATGGCGCCCGCCGCGCCCATGCAGTGGCCGAGCACGCCCTTGGGTGCGGTGACCGGCGGCCGGTGCGGGTAGGCCCGGGCGATGAGGGCGGCTTCGGTGGCGTCGTTGAGCGGGGTCGCGGTGCCGTGTGCGTTGACGTGGCCGACGTCCTCGGCGCGCCAGTCGGCGTCCCGCAGGGCGGCGTCGACAGCCGCCCTGGCCACCTTGCCGGAGGGGTGTGGGCTGGTGGGATGGTGGGCGTCGGTGGTGGCTCCCGTGCCCGCGATCAACGCCCTGGGGACGGCCCCCCTGGCCAGGGCGTCCTCGGCCCGTTCCAGCACCATGATGGCGGCGCCCTCGCCCATGACGAGGCCCGCGCGGTCCTCGGCGAACGGGCGGCAGAGCCGAGACGGGTCGCCGTCCGGCAGAGCCGCCGCCCCGGACCGGGCCAGACCCGTCATCGCCACCGGGAAGACGATCGACTCGGTCGCCCCGGCGACGGCGATGTCGCACTGGCCGCTCATCAGCATGTCCCGCGCCACCGACAGGGCGGTGACCCCGGACGAACAGGCCGTGCACGGAGCCAGGCTGGGGCCGGTGGCCCGGAGCTGGATCGCGATCTCCGCGGCGGGCATGTTGGGGATGGTGAGCAGGATGCCCGCGGGCGAGGATGCCTCGGCCCCCAGCCGGTCCAGCACCACGGCCTGTTGGGAGAGCGCCGCCGACCCGCCGCTGCTGGTGCCCACCACGACCGAGACCCGGGCGCCGTCCCAGCCGCCCGGGTCGAGACCGGCGTCGGCCACCGCCTCCCGGGCGGCGAGCACCGCGAACTTGACGTACTTGCCCATCCGGTAGGCGGTCCGGCCACCGACGGCGTCGTCCAGGTCGATGCCGGTGACCGTGCAGGCGAAGTCGACCGCGCACCCGTCCAGTTCGGGGACCGTACGGGCCGATGACACCCCGGCGAGTACGCCTTCCCAGGTGGAGGCCGTGTCGTTGCCCGCCGGGGTGATCATGCCCAGTCCGGTGACGGCGATCTCGGGCCTCTTCATCGGGTGTTGCTCACCGGCTCCCCGTGGCGGGAGGCGGTACGGATGAACTCCGAGATGTCCGCGAGGGTGGCGTCCCGGTGGAGGGTGTCGACGGGGGTGTGGATGCCGAGGGTTTCCTTGATGATGACCGCGAACTCCGCCACCGCCAGCGAGTCCATCTCCAGGCTGTCCATCGTGGACTCCGGGTGAATCTCGGCCGGGGGCACCTTGAACGTATCGGTCAGCACGCCGACGATCTTCGGATGAATGGCCTTCATGATCTTCCTCTTGTATTCGGCACAAACCTGGGGGGTGGCGGGCGCGTTCAGCGGGCCCATCTCGGTAACTGGCTGAGCCCCATCTGGTTACGCCCTCCGGCGAACCGATTCCTCTACGCCCACCTGCGGCTTCTTCTGCCCCATCGAGACAACGAAGGCCGTTCCCCAGTAGGCCAGAAGGACGGCCTTCACCCCCAGTGAGCCCATGGCCTCGCGTACCCGTCGGACGCGTCCTCGTGAAACGGTCGACGCGTTCCCTTTCTCGCCGGCCACCGGACGGCCTGCTCCACCGCTCACCGGGCGGCCTCCCCGGCCGGGCGGGCGGGCACCCGGTGCCAGGGGCCTTCGGGATCGTCGTAGGCGTCGGCGTACGCGGACCCCGCGATCGGCCGGTCCGCGAAGAGCTCGTCCGGCAGCGCGAACGCCTCCACCAGCGTGGGAACGTGCCCGGCGACGGTGGCCACGGCCTCCTCGTGCAGGTCGGGCAGAGCGCGTACCTGCTCGGCCGTCACCCGCCCGTCGGCCAGCAGCTCCCCGCTGCCCCGCCCGACCTGCCGCAGCAGGAACAACCGCTCGACCTCGGCGAGCCGTTCGCGCGCGGGCCCCTCGGGCAGGGCTGCGAGGGCCTGCGCGAACGCCTCGGCCGCCTGTCCGACCGCGTGCGCCTCCACACCGCGCACGGCGTCCCCCGAGGCCGCGTTCCAGCGCCCGAGCGGATCCCCGGGCGGGGCGGCGCCCATCCGCGACCGGGCCCGCGCGAAGCGGAGCGCCTCCAGCGCGGCGAGCAGCCCCCGCAGGAACACCGGGTCCCGGAGGTCGCGGGGTGCCTCCTCAGCCTTCCCCGGCTCCCCCGCCATTCCGTCGTCGGCGCGCTCCGGGGCCGAGAGCATCATCTCGGCCGCAGCCTTGGCGTGCACGGCGAGGTTGTCCCCCTCGGCGGTGATGGTGCCCTCGATCCCGGTGACCAGCGCGGCGAGCCCGTTGTGCTCCAGCAACCCCTGCGCGCCGCAGCGTTCACGGCACTCCACGATCACGTCCCTGGCCCGCCAGGTGATCCAACCCTTGGCGACGGCCACCAGCCGCTCCGCGGCACCCCGGTCCGCCTCGCCCGCCGCCCACCGGTCGAGCGCCCTGCGGTGCAGCAGACTCATCGCGAACACCGTGGCCGTCGCCTCGGCCAGCGGCCCGTGGTGGGTGCGGTGGGCGTAGACGGGGACCGCGCCGGAGCCGCGCGGCCCGGCGACCGTGCGGTGCCCGGCGTAGCGCACGGCAACCGCGAGCGCGACACGCGCCGAGCCGACCGCGCAGGCGCTCATGGCCAGTTTGCCCGGGGTGACCCTGGCGATGGAGACCAGCAGGCGCCGCCGCCTGCTCGGGAGCGCGCTGCCGAACTCACCGCCGTCCCCGACGTACCCCTGCACCCCGGTGAGCAGCGCCGCACGGGGCACGAAGCAGCCGTCGAACGAGGTGAGGCAGTGGTCCACCGGCGACCCCATCCGGGCCGGCAGCCTGCGCACCCGTACGCCCGGGAGGGCCGCGACGGCGTCGGTGAGCGGGACCAGCAGGAGGAAGACGCCGTGGTCGGTCCCGTCGACGACGAGCCGGGCGGCGACCAGCCCGCTCTTGGGACCGCCCACCGGGCTGGTGTTGGGCATGAACTTCTGCGCGCCCGCGTGCGGGGTCCGCAGGACGAAGCCGTCGCGCGCGGGGTCGTAGGTCGCGGTCGTCTCCACCTCCGTCGCGTCGTTGCCGTGTGCGACCTCCGTACAGAGGAAGGTGCCGACCTCGTCCATGCGCAGGGGACCGGAGAGGTCGCGGCGGCCCTCCGGGTCGTGGTCGAGCAGGCTGCCGAGGAAGAGGTTGTAGTGAATCCCCGCCACCGTGGCGAGGGTGGGGTCGACGGGCCCGAGCCACTCGTGCATCGCGGTGAGGGCACGTACGTCGGAGGCGAGCCGTGCCGCGCTGTCGAGCGAACGGTTGATCAGCCGCAACCGGTGGTAGGCGCGTGCGAGTCGGCCCTCCGGGCCGGTGGTGTCCGGCCGGTCGCGGAAGGACTCGGTAGTGGTCAGCCGGCGCCAGAAGGCGTGCTCACGACGGAAGTCGGGGCCGAAGAGCACAGCGGTCAGGGCGTCCGTGACGGCAGGCGGCAGCGCCGCGGCAGGTCGAGGGGTCATGTTCGTTGAACGATCGTGGAACGGCGAGGACACCCGCCGTCGTACCGGTACCCGGGGCGCGGGCCCGGCCTCCGCACCACCGGGCACGCGCCGCGCACACGGATCGGCCCCAGGTGCCCGCGGCCGAGAAGGCCGGTCCGTCGGTCTGCCGTCCGTGGGCGTGTCGGGCTCGGTCCGGTCCCGGCGGCCGGCCGTTGCACGCCCGAAAAGGTCACTGGAGGATGCGGGTCGGGAGTCGGGCCCCGACTGCCGCCCGGTCAGCTGTCCTCACGGCGCGACCTGCGGTGCCGAGGGGCCGACGCGGGACGGCAACGAGCGTGGGAGGGCGATCGGCGTGCCGAGGTCCGGCCGTTCGGGGGCGTCGCGAACACGTGACGGGCCCGGTGGCGTCCGACGGCACTTGATCCCGAGCGAGGCGCGGCGACGCGCCGGCGTCCCGGCGAAGTCCGCTGTCCGGGACGGCGGCTGAGGCCCCATCGGCCGCTGGAAGTAGGTCCCGCGCCCCAGGCGCGCTCCGTCCGCTCCTGGCTAAGGTCTGCCCTCATGGAGATCTCGGAGACCCACGTAACCGTCCGTCGCGGGACGGCGCAGCGGGTGCGCGCCACCCTGGAGCGGCTCGCCACCGAGCGGGACGTATGGGTGGCGACGTCTCATCCCGCTCACGGCCCGCACCAGGTGCCACTGTGGTTCCTGTGGGACGGGCGGGCGGCGTGGATGTGCACCGGCGCCACGTCCGCGACGGCGCGGAACGTCCGCGCCGAACCGCGCGTGCGCCTGTCCCTGCCGGACACCTCCGACGTGGTGATCCTCCAGGGCGAGGCGGAGTGGTTCCCCGACGACGAAGTGCCCGACGGCGCGGCGGAGGCGTTCGTGGACAAGTTCGGCTGGGATCCGCGCGGGGAGGAGGGCGCGTTCCTGTACGTACGCGTGGTCCCGAGGACCGTGCGCGCCTGGCGCGGCGAACCGGAACGGGGCGGGCGGGTCGTCATGCGTGACGGGGCCTGGCTGCAGTGAGACCCGGCCCCTCGCCGACGCGCCCGTCCCGGGGCGCGCCGCTCACCACCCGTCAGGCGCGTTGGAAGGCCAGCGCCACGTTGTGCCCGCCGAAGCCGAAGGAGTGGCTCACGGCGGTCTCGACGATCTGACCGCGCGGCTCCTTCACCACACAGTCGAGCTCGAACGCGTCGGTCACCGAGTCGAGGTTGGCGATCGGCGGTACGAGCCCGTGCTCCAGCGTCAGCACGGTGGCCACGGCCTCGATGGCTCCGGCCGCCGCCAGGGTGTGCCCGACGACGCCCTTCGGGGCGGTGACCGTGGGCGCGTGCGGGAAGAGGCGGCCGATGAGGGCGTTCTCCATCGCGTCGTTGAGCAGGGTGGACGTGCCGTGGGCGTTGACGTGGTCGACCTCGCCGCGCGCCCAGTCGGCCTGCCGCAGGGCCTCCTCCACCGCGCGTTGCGCGCCCCGGCCGTCCGGTTCGGGTGCGGTGGGGTGGTAGGCGTCCGTACTGGAACCGGCCCCGACGAGCAGCGCGCGGGTGCGCCCGCCCCGGGCGGTCACGTCCTTCTCGCGTTCCAGTACGAGCATGGCGGCGCCCTCGCCCATGACGAAGCCGTCCCGGTCGGCGGCGAAGGGGCGGGAGGCGCTCGCCGGGTCGTCGGACCGGGTGGAGAGGGCGCCCATCCGGGCGAACGCGGTGACGACGAGGGGGGTGAGGACGGATTCGGCGCCGCCCGCCACCACGATGTCGCACTGGCCGCTGTCCAGGAGATCGCGGGCGACGCTGATGGCCGTCGCACCGGAGGCGCAGGCGGTGACGGGGGCGAGACTCGGTCCGCGGGCGCCGAGCGCGATGGCCACCTCCCCCGCGGCGGCGTTCGGGATCATCATGGGGACCAGCAGCGGTGACACGGCGTCCGGTCCGTCGTCGGCCAGCCTGCGGGCGTTGTCGACGAGGACCGAGACACCGCCCACCCCCACTCCGAGCACCACGCCGACCCGGCCGCCGTCCCAGCGCGCGGGGTCGTGCCCCGCGTCGGCCACCGCCTGCCGGGCGGCGACGAGGGCCAGTTTCACGAACCGGGCCATCCGCCAGACGGAGCGTCCGCCGATCGCGGCGTCGAGGTCGATGCTGTCCACCGGGCAAGCGAAGTCGACGGGCAGTCCGGCGAGTTCGTCGCAGCGTCGGGCCGTGGACCGGCCGGAGCAGAGCCCTGTCCAGAAGGAGTGCTCGTCCGCTCCGGCCGGGGTGACCACCCCGAGACCGGTGACGGCGACGGCCGAACCGGCCCGGCTTCCGGGGTGCGCGCCGCCCGGCGCAGTGCGGCAGGCCGCTCTCGCCGACTCGGCGGCCCGGTCCCGAGAAGTGGCCCTGGTGCTTTCGTCAGCCAACTGGGACATGCTCTGTTCCTTCCGTCGTGGTCGTCGGCGGGGCCCCCGGCCAGCGAAGTGCCGCAGAGCCCCAGGTGAGTCCGCCTCCGAACGCGGTGATCAGCACGTGGTCCCCCGCGCGGAGGCGCCCCCGTCCCTCGGCGTCCGCCAGCGCCAGCGGGATGGAGGCGGCGCCGGTGTTGCCCACCCGGTCCAGATGGGTGACGCAGCGGTCCGGCCCGATGCCGACACGCTCGGCCACGGCGCTCATGATGCGGCCGTTGGCCTGGTGCGGCACGAAGTGGTCGACGTCGGCGGGGTCCCAGCCCACCGAGGTCAGCAGTGCCCGGCAGGAAGCGGTCATCCGCAGCACGGCGTGCTCGTAGACCGTGCGGCCCCGCATCCGGAAGAAGGCGTCCTTCTCGGCGGGCGGCCCGCCGGTGGCACGGGCCCGCGCGCCGCCGCCGGGCACGGTGATCAGGTCGTGGCCCGTACCGTCGCTGCCCAGGTCGAAGGCGAGAAGTTCACCGGGGTCGCCGCTGTGTCCGGCGGCGACCAGCGCGGCCCCCGCCCCGTCGCCGAAGACCACTCCGGCCGCACGGTCCCCGGGGTCCAGCCAGGTGGAGTAGACGTCGGCGCCCACCAGGAGGATCCGGCGGTACAGGCCGGAGGCGACCAGCCCGTGGCAGACGGCGAGTCCGTAGACGAAGCCGCTGCATACGGCCGCGATGTCGAAGGCGGGGACCGTGCCCAGTCCGAGCCGGGCCGCGAGGGCGGGCGCCGTGCCCGGGCAGAGGTGGTCCGGGGTGGCCGTGGCGAGCACCAGCGCGTCCACCCGGCCGGGCGCGGCACCGTCGACGAGCCGGCGGGCCGCCTCGTGGGCGAGGTCCCCGGTGGAGAGGCCGGGACCTGCCCGGTGCCGGCTCACGATGCCGGTTCGACGCCGCACCCACGCGTCGTCCACGCCCCACGCTTCGGGCAACGCGTCGTTGCCCACCGGCTTTCCCGGCACCCATCCCGCGACGCCTTCCAGCACCGCCGTACGTACGCCGCCACCGGCGCCCGTTGCCGCCCGTCCGCTCGTCACCCGTCGCCCCGCTCCCCTGATCGGCCCGTACCCTGTCATGCGAACGGCGCAACACACAGCGCGGATGCATTCGACACCGCCGAACGGGTGACTGACGTTCACCTGTGCGAGTGGAGATCGGCCCAACCGGTGGCGGCCTGCGGCCCGGTCACCATTCCCTCTGCGGACCTGCCCCGGTCTCGCCCACGGAACTCCCGGGCCGCCCGGCAGCGCGCGGGGCGGAGCGTCAGGAACCGTCGTCATCTCCGGATTCTCCGTACCGCCGTTCGAACTTGGCGACCTGTCCCTCCGCGTCGACGACACGGGCGTGGCCGGTGTAGAAGGGGTGGCTCTCGGCGGAGATCTCGACGTCGACGACGGGGTAGCTCCGGCCGTCGTCCCAGTCGATGGTCTGCTCGCTGGACGCGGTGGAACGCGTCAGGAAGGCGTATCCGGCCGACCGGTCCCGGAACACGACGGGCCGGTAGTCGGGGTGCTTGTCCTGCTGCATGGCTGGCTCCTGGGGGGGTGGGACGGATGGGCCGGCCCCCTCCCTCCTCTTCCGTTGGAGCGGGCGGGACGGATGCCGGTTCCGACCACTTTCCCCAGCCCGGCCCGGGCACGCGATCCCTGGCCGCCCGTACGGGGCGCGGGCCGGGGCTGTCACGGTTCGGGCGCCCGGGTGCGCACGGCCCCGGGACGCGGCACCGACGTCGGACCGGCACCGGCCCGGAGCCGCGGGCCGTGCCGCCGACACGACACACCGCACGACACATACCGCACGACACCCGACACCCGACGCACGGCACCCGACACCCGACACCCGACGTGATCATCACCAGGGGGTGCGCCGGTCATCCGCGCGTGGTCGCCCGGCGTTCACCTCGTCGGGCTACGTTCTCGCGGGCACACCTCGCGGACCGGCCCGGGCGCCCGACGGTCCCACGAAGCGTGCCCACGGCCGAACTCCTCTCCCCCCGGAGGCCCTTGAAATGACGCTCACGACTGCCGAGTTGCCGCCTCCCGCGCTCCTCCCGCCGCAACACGCGCTCGCGGAATCGGGGTGCGCGGGTCAGGGGTTCACGGACGGGCCGCCCGAGGACGGGACCGGAGGACCGGACGCCCCGGTCTTCACGGCGCCCGCCGCCGAACTCCAGCTCTCCCGGCGGCTGATGCTGCGCGGTGCCGCCGTCGCGCTCGGCGCACTCGCCACCGGATCCGCCGCCGGGGTAGCCGCCGCGCCCACCGCCGAGGCGGCCGAGTACGTCCTGCCCCGGGGCTACAGCGGCGACATGTCGGACCTGCGGCACGTGGTGATCCTGATGCAGGAGAACCGCTCCTTCGACCACTACCTCGGCCAACTCCCCGGCGTGCGCGGGCACGACGACAAGCAGGCGCTGACCTTCCAGGACGGCACGAGCGTCTTCCAGCAACGGGCTGCCGACGGCACGGTCGTCGCGCCGTCCGCCTCCACCGCCACCTGGGGCGACAACCACAACTTCTACGGCGCGAACGAGGGCCGCTGGAACACCTGGGTGCAGGACAAGGGCGCGAGCTGCATGCGCTACTACACCCCCGACCACATGCCGTGGATGTACTCGCTGGCGAGCCAGTACACCGTCTGCGACATGAACTTCAGCTCGCTGCACGGCCCGACCATCCCCAACCGCTACTACCTGATGACCGGTACCTCGCACGGCGAGACCTCCAACGCCGGGCAGAACGACTACAGCCGCGGCTGGCTGACCGTGCCGGAGCAGCTGCAGCAGGCCGGCATCGACTGGCGGGTCTACAGCGACAACAGCGGCAACGGCCCCGGAGGTGCCCTGCAGAGCGGCTTCGTCGGCGACTACGGCTGCAACGTCACCAACAGCTTCCGGGCCTTCGACCCCCGCTCGGCCGCGCCCGAGGACCTGGAGCCCGGCACCGGCAAGGTCTGGAAGGCCAACTCCTTCCTGTACTCCGGCACGACGACACCGAACGACGACTCCGACGCGAACCTCGACGCGGTCCTGCGCGATCTCGCCGCCGCCTGCGAGCCCGGCGCGGAGCACCCTCTGCCGGAGGTCTCGTGGGTGGTGATGCCGGCCGCGTGGAGCGAGCACCCCAACTTCGACACCGTGCACGGCGAGCGCTACATGGACAAGGTGCTCCGCATCCTCCACGGCAACCCCGCCGTCCGGGACCACACCCTGGTGATCATCACCTACGACGAGAACGACGGGAAGTTCGACCACGTCCTGCCGCCGCGCCCCGAGCCCGGCACGGCCGGCGAGTTCTCCGGCACCACGCCGTACGGGTTCGGGCCGCGGGTGCCGATGCTGCTGGTCTCGCCGTGGACGCGCGGCGGATACGTCGCCTCCGAGGTCTTCGACCACACCTCGACCGTGAAGTTCCTGGAAACCTGGGCCACCCACCTGGGCAAGCCGTTCACCTGCCCGAACATCACCGAGTGGCGGCGCGCCGTCTCCGGCGACCTGACCAGCGCCATCGACTTCGCCCATCCGCAGCCCGGTCCGGCCGACATCGCCGACCCGGTGAACGGCACACCCCCGCCGATGTCCCCGGACGGGATGAAGCCGCGCGGGCTCTCCTTCCATCCGCACGCCACGCTCACCGAGAACCGCTCGGCGGGCACGGTGACCGCCGCCATGACGCTCTCCGGCGGCCCGGACGGCAAGGCGGTCAGCCTCCAGGTCTTCCCCGACTCGTACCTGCCGTTCACCAACACCCCGTACACGGTCTCCGCCGCGGCCCCGCGCCTGCACACCTGGGACGCGAGGAGGACGGACGGGAAGTACGCGTTCTCCGTGTACGGTCCCGACGGCTTCGTGCGCTCCTTCGCCGGCCGGCTCGTCCCCGCGGCCCAGAGGAACATCCCCGTCCCGCGCGTCGACGCCGAGCTGGTCCCCGGCGCGGGGGCCGGGGTCCGCCTCACCCTGCGCAACGACGGTACCCAGCCGGTGCGCTACACCCTCACCGCCCACGACCACCTCGGCGGCACCCAGAGCCACAGCGTCGCCGGAGGGGCCGCGACCGTCGTCGACTGGCCGACCCGGCTCGGGTACTACGACGTCGTCATCACCGCCGACACCGGTACCGGCTGGACCCAGCGGTACGCCGGCCGCGTGGCGACGGTCCGAGGGGCGGGGGCATGAGACCGCGCACCCACCGTTTCGCGGCCCGACTGGCCGCACTGGCTCTGCTGCTCACCCCCACCACCCTGCTCACCGGGCCCGCCTCCGTGGCCGCCCCCGCCCTCGCGGCGGCCACGGAGGTGCCCGCCCCGGACGTCCTCGCCGTCGACTTCACGGACCGCACCCCCGCCGACCGCGCCCAGGGGCTCGCGCCCACCGTCAAGGGCGTACCGCAGATCACCGGGGACCCGGGCGCCGGAAAGCCGGTGGCCACCTTCAACGGCACGTCGGACGCGTACACCTATCCGTTCGCCGGCCAGTGGTCCAGACTCACCAAAGGCTTCTCCGTCGGGTGCCGCTTCCGCTGGAACGGCGCGACGGTCCCGGCCACCGGGCAGAAGGCGATCTGCTCGAACGCCCAGTCCGGCGGGGCGGATCTCCAGATCGACAGCGGACGGCTCGCGTTCTCGGTGAACGTCGGCGGCTACACGTACACCCGCGCCCCGGTCGTCCCCGGTCGCTGGTACGACGCGGTGGCCACCTGGGACGGCCGGGCGGTCAAGCTGTACGTGGACGGAGTACTCGCCTCGGAGACCGCGGCGGCGGGTGCGCTCACCGTCCCCGCGTCCGGCGCGCAGAACTGGACGCTGGGCGCCGACTCGGCCGCCGCCGGGGGCATCGAGACCCCCTCGCCCGTCAGCATCTCCACCGCCGACGTGTGGAGCCACGCGCTCACGGCCGATCAGGTCGCCGCCTTCTCCGGGCGCAACAGCGCCCCTCCCGCCGGAGCGCCCGACTGCGCCGCGTCCCAGGACGGCGTCGCCGACGCCGCGGACGCTCCGGCCGGCACGGTCGTCCTGGACGAGGACTTCTCCGCGCCCGACGCGGTCGCCTGCTGGAACCAGGCCACCGGATCGGAGCCCTGGACGGTGGCCGGCGGACGGCTCACCGGCCGCTCCCCCGCCGCCGGGGACCAGCCGGTGCTGACCTTCGGGCCGCACCTGGACGACTACCTCTTCGAGACCACCGCCCGCTTCGACGGGGTGCTGCGGCCGGACGACCCGTGGTTCGCGCTGATCGCGGACACTCCGGTCGACGGCGTCCGCCCCTACCCGGCGTTCGCGGTCCGCAGCGGCACCACGGCACCCGACGGCGTCCGGGCCTTCGTCCAGTCGCCCACCGCCGTCTCGGCCCTCACCGGCGCCCCGTCCGGCTCCGACCTGGGCACCGGCACCGAGGCGCGCCTCGCGCTGGAGGTGCACGGCACGACCGCCGACTTCCTGGTCGACGACCGGCTCGTCCTCTCCGGGGTGACGCTCCCCCGCACCGCCACGGGTGTCCTGGGCCTGGTCCTGGACTCCGCGACGGTCTCCTTCGACGACGTGCGGCTCACCAAGCTGGGCCCGCTGTCCACCACCGGCTTCATGACCGACACCTTCCGGCTGCCCGCCACCCCCGTCTCCTCCGCCGTCCGGCAGCCGCTCGCGGGACTGTGGCAGGCGGGCTGGACACGGCCGGGCGGAGCCGGGGTCGTCTTCGCCAAGGTCTCCGGTGACCCCTGGCTGGACGTGCGCGCCGACGGCGTCGTCACCGGCACCGCGCCCGCCGAGGTCCCGCAGAACGAGGGCGCGCTCACCGTCGAGGCCACCGACGGCACGACCACGGCCCGCCTCCTCCTCCAGGTCCCGGTCGCGGCGGCCGATGCCGCCCCGCAGCTGCAGACCGCGTCCTGGAACGCCTGGGACGGCGGCAGCCACGTCACCGGCGCGGTCGCCAAGAACGTCGCCGTGATCGCCACCCAGGGCATCACCCTGGCCGGGTTCCAGGACGGCGGCGCGGCGATGGCCCGCGAGGTCGGCGCCGCCCTCGGCTGGAACGTCTACGCCACCGGCGATCTGGGCGTCGTCTCCGCCTACCCGATCGGCGACGCGGACCGGGTCGCCCCGACCGACGCCGCCCCGGCCGCCGCCGTCACCCTGGACGTGGCCGGTACTCCTGTCCGGGTCTGGAACGCCCGCCTCGACGAGGCGGACTACGGCCCTTACCGCGCCTGCTTCGACGCGGCCACCGACCTCGCGGCGCACGAGCGGACCACCACGCGGTACGCCCAGGCCCGCGCCGTGGCCGGGGAGATGGCGGCCGACCTCTCCGGCGACGCCCCGGTGCTGCTCCTCGGCGACCTGGCCTCGCCCTCGTCCGCCGACTGGACCGGGGCCACCAGCGACTCGCACTGCGGTGCCGGCGCCGTGGACTGGCCGGTGCCGGACGTGTTCGCCGGCCTCGGCCTGACCGACTCCTTCCGCACCGTCAACCCCAGCCCGGAGACCGACCCGGGCAACACCTGGTCGCCCCTCGTCTCCACCAACCCCAACGGCGAGGACGAGCCGCAGGACCGCGTCGACTACGTCTGGTACGCCGGAGGCGGCCTGCATGTCGACGAGGCGCACGCCCTGACGGTCGGCTGGCCCTCCGAAGACGACGTGGCCGCCAACTCCTGGGCCTCCGACCACGCCGGCGCGGTCACGACCCTCACCCTCGGCGAGAGCTCCACCGCCCCCGTCCCGGAGCCGCCGACCGTCTCGGTGGCCGAGCGGACCGTCGCCTACCAGGCCGGGCACGGGCCCGCCGGCACCGCCGTGTTCCTCGCCGACGCCGGGGCCACCGCCGACCCGGCCGACGCAGTCCTGCGTGCCGACCTCTCCGGCGTCGACTTCGGCACGCCCGGCTGGTACACCGTGCTGATCACCGCCACCCACGGCCGCTCCACGTCGGACCCGGTGGCGGAGACCGTCCGCGTGGCACCGCGACCCGGCCTGGTCCTGTCCTCCACGACCGCCGCCTTCACCGTCGGCGACACCGTGGACGAGGCAGCCGTACTGGCCGGGCTGCAACCGGTCCTCGACGTCCCGGGCACCGTCCGCGTCGACCTGACGGCCGTCCAAGCCCTGACGCCCGGCCGCTATCCGGTCACCGTCACCGCCACCGACGTCTGGGGGTTCACCGCGGCCGTGCCCGCCACCGTCGCGATCGACGGCGTCCCGCCCGCGGTCTGGACCCCCGACGGGACCTACGACACCGGCGCCACCGTCACCTTCCACGGCGCCCGGTACCTGGCGTCCTGGTGGACCCGGAACCAGCCCCCGGGCGACCCGTACGGACCCTGGCAGGAGATCGGCGTCACCGAGGACGGCACCGCTGTCTGGACCCCGTCCAGGATCTTCCGGACGGACGACGTGGCGGTCTACCGGGGAACGGCGTACCGGGCGAAGTGGTACACCCGCGACCAGGTCCCCGGTGACCCGAACGGTCCCTGGAGGGCGACCGGCTGACCGGCCGACAGCCGGTGGCACGGCTGAGGGAGTCCGGCCTTCAAGGGGCCGGACTCCCTCAGCCGAAGAGGGCGACGAGTCCGTTCACCCAGATCGCAAGGGCTGCCAGCACCACCACCAGGCAGCCGGCACCCGCCAGCACGCCGCCGGCCGTGCGCGGCTCGGTGGACTCGCCTCCCCCGCCACCCCGGTACGAGGCGGGGTCGTCCCAGTCGACGTGATGTCCCAGCTCGCCGGCACAGGCGGTGCGCACCGCGACCAGCTGTCCCTCCGCGAAAGCGGTGGCAGCCGTCGCCTCGGGACCGCGCCAGGCGAGGGCCTTCATCCGCCGCCCGGGAGACCCGTAGCGGGCCTCGAAGGCGGCGGTCTCGTCGGCGTTCCGGTCCTCTTCGAGGTACATCCAGCGTCCGGCCTCGGTGGCGTCACCGTAGAGCCGGTACACCTCCGCCAGGCGACGGCGGAGTGTCAGGTCGTGCGGGAAGGACGAGACGAGACCGCGCAGGCGCTGGCGCGCGACGGGGATCCGGCCGACGGCCAGGTCCGCGTCGACCCGGGCAAGTGTCTCTGCAAGGGGCATGAGCGCATGATCGTGTACGGCACCGACCTGCGTCGAACGGGTTTTCCCCTCAGCCCTCGCGCACGGTTTCCAGCGCGTCGGCGACCGTCGAGAGGAAGCGCGCGTGCGCGTGCGGGCTGCACAGCGGTTCCGGGTTCCACGGCACGACGAGCGCTCCGGCGTCGAGCAGCGCGGCCCAGTGCGGCTGGGCGCGGAGGCTCTCCAGCGGCGCCGCGTTGACGCGCACGTCCGTCAGCAGCACGTGCGGCGCGAGCGCCGCCACTTCGGCCCAAGGGGCCGTGTGCCAGCTGACGCCGGGGCCCGCGGGCGGGTCGACGAGGCCGACGCCCAGTTCGTCCAGGGCCGCCAGCTCGGGCCACAGGGCGGGGCGGGCGACGTAGGCCTGGTCGAGGTCGGCCGGGGAGAGCGCGGCCACCCGGGCGTCACCGCCCGGCGCGAGGGCACGCAGCCGGGCCCGTGCGGCCTTCAACTCCTCTTCGGCCCCGGGGAGTTCGCCCCCACCCAGCGAGCGCGCCAGCTCGGCGAAGCGGTCGGACGTACCGGCCAGCGTGCGCGACCGGCCGACGTCGATCACGACGACCGGGACCTGCTCCTCCAGGTGCTTGGCGGTGTCCGGGTCGAGGCCGTACACCTGGCCGCCGCCGTAACTGACGGCCACCACGAGATCGGGCGCGTCACGCAGCAGGGTGTCGGCGTCGAGCGCGGCGCCCGCCCCCAGGTAGGCCACCTCGTCCGGCGGGAGTTCCCCGCTCTTCGCCGGATCGATCCCGGCGCCGTCGTGGCCGGAGCCGAAGACACCGTAGGACCGGACGCCCAAGTCCCAGAGAGTGGCGCCCGCCTGGACGTACGCCAGCACCCGCGAAGGGGTCCGCCCGGCCTCCGACGCCCGGCCCCGGTCGTCCGAGAAGCGCCACCCGCCCTGTTCCGTCACGTTCCCCACCCCTTGATCCGCGCTCGTCCGCCGGCCGCTGGCCCCCTTCGCACAGATGTACCTGCCCAACTCCTCACCCTCGCACCCCTCGTCCCCGGCCCGGCGTCCACGGTCCCCCGACAGGGCGCTCCGGACGCCGACGGGAAGCCGTCTCGCACGTCTTCACGCGGGCGTAACCCGGTTTCGCCCGGCTTCGATGAAGCAACACTCCTTGCGACCGGAACGCCCCACCCCGTACGGAAGGACGCCCCCATGCCCACGACCGCTCTCAAGGCGGCCCTGGCCCTGCCCCTCCTCGCCGCCCTCGGCCTCGCGCCGTCGGCGCGCGGCACGGCCCCCGTGGCCGCGCCGGACAGCCCCCGCGAGGTGGCCGGCAGGCCGGCCGCGGCCTGCCCGGTGGTCGACGTACTCACCGTGTACACGCCGAAGGCAGCGGCGGCGGTGGGCGGTGTGCACCGGGTGCCGGTGTCGGCGCAGGAGATCGCCACACGGATGAACGAGTCCCTGCTCGCGAGCGGGGTCTGCGGCTCCATCCGGATCGTGCATCCGTACACGGCGAAGGGGTACGAGGGCTCCGACGAGTTCGACGCGGCGTACGAGGGGCTCCGCGAGGGCACCGACCCCGCCCTCGGGCCGCCCGCGCGACAGCGCCGGGACCGCTTCGGGGCGGACCTGGTGACCCTGGTGGTGGACGCGTCCGGGCGGGGCGGCGGCACCGGGGACTACACACCACGGCTCACCGCCGACTCGGACGCGTACGCCTACGCGGTCGTGGACGTCCAGGGCATTCCCCTCGACTCGGCGAGCCACGAGATCGGCCACAACCTGGGCCTGGCCCACGACCGTACGACGCTCGACGAGGGGTCCGAAGGGGCCATGGAGGTCAGCAGCACCCGCCCGTACAACACCGGCTGGGTCACCGAGGACCGCGCGTACTACACGATCATGGCCTACCGCTCGGCCTGCGGTGGGCACTGTCACCGCGTCAGCCGCTTCTCCAGCGCCCGGGGCACCTGGAAGGGCCGCCGCCTCGGGGACACGGCCAACGACAGCACCCGGGTGCTTCGGGAGACGATGCCGATCGTCGCCGGGTACCGCGCCGCCCCGTGAGCCGGCCGGCCACCACCTCGAAGACCTCCGGCCAGAAGCCCAAGATCTTCACGAGTCTTCTAGGGCGTGTGTCGAAAGTGGCGCCGTTCGCCCGGAGGGCGGGTCCGGCGACGTCCGGTGCGTGCGATCGCAAGGCGGAGGGTCGCCCCGATACTGGATGTATCGGGGTGATCCCGACAACGCGGCGAGCGTGCGTGCCGGGCGCCGTCGGACAGGCGGGACTTTCGATACACGCCCTAGAGACCGGCGCTGTCAGTGGTCCGGCCCAGGTAGGTCAGCGGCCCGGGGTCGGGCACGTCGATCTCGTGGAATCCGAGCCGGTCGTAGAAGATCCTGGCCGGCTTGTTCGCCGTCAGCATCGAGAGGTACACGTCGGTGATCCCCTTGGCCCGCAGCGCGTCGAGGAACGACCGCATCAGCTCCCGCCCGTGGCCCTTGCGCTGCCAGGACGGCAGCAGGTCGATGTGCAGATGCGCCGGGTACGCGGCGACGTGCGGGCCGAGCATGTGCTCGGGGCGGTGCAGGAGCGCGATCATCTCCTCGGTGGGCGTGCTGGGCGGCGCGTCGGAGGCCGGGAAGCGGCCGGCCACCAGCGGCAGCCAGCGCTCCCGGAAGGCTGCGGCGAAGGCCGTGGTGTCGGCCGTGCCCAGCACGTATCCGACCGCCCGGCCCGAACCGTCGTCCAGCACGAAAGCGAGGTCGGGTTCGAGGTAGGCGTACGGCGCGGCGAAGAGGCTGGGCATCAGCTCCGGATCGGCGTAGATGTGCCGGGAGTCTCCGCCGTTGTCGGCGGTCCGGACACAGATGTCGGCGAGCGCGGCACGGTCGCCGGGGCGGTAGGAGCGTACGTACGCGGGCTGTCCCATGGCCGGGAGCATGCCACCTTGGGAGCGCTCCCACAAGGTCCGTACGGCCATGCCCGACGGATCCGGCGGGCACCCTGCACCGCCTGGTCAGTCACCTCCCCCGGACCCCTCGTCGGCCTCCTCGCCGCCCCCTTGCCGCGGCACCGTGGGCCGTGGCCCCCGGGACTTCCGCTCCGCCGCCAGCTCGGCGTTGAACTGGGCTCCGGCGAGCAGGGCCAGGTTGGTGAACCAGACCCAGATGAGGAAGACGACGAGCCCCGCGAGGGAGCCGTACAACCGGCTGTAGGTGCCGACGTGCGTGGCGTAGAGCGCGAATCCCGCGGAGGCGACGAGCCAGAGCACGGCGGCGAGCACCCCGCCGGGCAGCCCTTGCCGCGTGCCGCGCACCGAGCGCGGTCCCGTCCGGAAGAGGACGGTGATGAGACAGGTGACCAGCACCAGCAGGACCGGCCATTTGAGGAACCACCACAGGGCCTGTCCCGCCTCCGCGAGCCCGAGCCGCCGGGCCGCCCAGCGGGCGAGCGGACCGGTGAGCACCAGCACGAACGCACTGGTCAGCATCAGAAGGAGCAGGCCGATGGCCGAGGCGACGATGGTGTGCGCGTTGCGCAGCGCCGGACGGGTGTCGCGCTCGTGGTGCATGGCGTGCAGGGCGCGGCGGAAGACCGCGAGATAGCTGGAGGCCGACCAGACGGCGCTGACGCTTCCGGTGGCGACCAGGACCCAGCCCGCGGCGCGCTGCTCGGTGGCGGCCATGAGCGGCTGGCGCAGCGCAGCGCCGGACTCCGCGGGGGCGAAGGCCGTGATGTCCGTGATCAGCGCGGCCGTGGCGTCGGGGCTGGCCAGGCCGATGACGGAGACGGTGACCAGCAGGGCGGGCAGCAGGGCGAGGATGGCGTAGTACGTCTGAGCGGCGGCCCAGTCGGATATGTCGTCGTTCCACAGCGAGACGGGGGTCCGTCGCAGCGCGGCGGACCAGGCGGCGACCCGGCCGGCCGGGTGGGCGTCGCCCGCCTCGCGGGCAGGGGCAACGGACTTGCGGAACACGCGTCGCTCCGGGGGACGTGGACGGGATGGGGCACGCGGGACGCCCGTGCTGGTCGCACGGTCACGCCGCCGGTGCCGTCCTTTGTCTCATGCCTCGGTTTCGCGGGAGTACACCGCCACCCCGGGAGCCCGGTTCCGGCCGCCGCCGGGGCCATTGCCCCCGGCTCGGGCGCGGCCGGTCCCGAGGGAGCGGCGGGGGCACGCCCGGCCGCCGGGCCCGCCGCCCGGGCCGTCAGTCGTTGACGGCCGTGAGAAGGACCACCGCGTCCTCCAGCGCCAGCAGCCCGTGCCGCTCCCTGGGGATCGGTCCCAGACCGCCGGCCGTCAGCTCCACGTCGCCGGAGGGCGCGGTGATGCGGACCGCGCCGCGGAGCACCAGCAGGGAGGCGGCGAGCGGCGCGTTGTGCTCGTCCAGCGCGGAGCCGGAGGTGAGGGCGATCACCGTCTGCCGCAGCGGGGGCTGCTGGAGCAGACGGTGCGCGCTGCGCCCGTGCGGGGAGCTGCGCGCCGCGGCGAGGTGCTCGTCCGCGAGGGCGTTGAGGTCGTTCATACCGCCACTCTGCCGCAGCACCCGGTGGGCCGCCGCCGGAGCGTGGCGTCGTACCGGCCTCACGGGGCGGCCCGGAAGCACCCCGTAGACTCGGCGGATGGCTAAGTATTTCGACGTGCATCCCGAGAACCCTCAGCGACGCACGATCAGCACGGTGGCCGATCTCATCCGTTCGGACGCCCTGGTCGCGTACCCCACGGATTCCTGCTACGCCCTCGGGTGCCGACTGGGCAGCCGGGAGGGGATCAACCGCATCCGGTCGATCCGGCGTCTCGACGACCGCCACCACTTCACCCTGGTGTGCGAGAACTTCGCCCAGCTGGGCCAGTTCGTCCAGATCGACAACGACGTCTTCCGCGCGATCAAGGCGGCGACGCCGGGCAGCTACACCTTCATCCTCCCCGCCACGAAGGAGGTGCCGCGCCAGCTGCTGCACCCGAAGAAGAAGACCGTGGGCGTCCGCATCCCCGATCATGCCGTGGTCCAGGCGCTGCTGGGCGAGTTGGGTGAGCCGCTGCTCTCCAGCACGCTGCTGCTGCCCGACGAGGAGGAGCCGCTGACCCAGGGGTGGGAGATCAAGGAGCGGCTCGACCACGAGGTGGACGCGGTGGTGGACTCCGGTGACTGCGGGACGGAACCGACCACGGTCATCGACTTCTCGGACGGCGAGGTCACGGTCGTGCGCAAGGGGGCGGGGGACACCACCCGCTTCGAGTGAGTGTCCCGCGTCGCCGCGTGGAAGCGGGGCCGTGCCGCCCGCGCCGTGGAGGTACCGCACGGGCTCGCGTGCGCGGCACGGTCCCGACACGCGTCCGGCTGGACGACGGGAACGGGGCACCGCCGACGCGGCGGCCTCGCTCCCCCGGACTCTCGGCGCGCCCGCTCAGCCGAGCAGCGCACCGTCCGGCGTGGGCAGCGCTCCGCCCGACGCCAGGTGTTCGTCCGCCCGGCCGAGTTCGTGGTCGGACCGGCGCACCCAGCGTCCGAGCGCGCACTCCGCCGTGATGCCGGGGCCGAATCCGGCGATGAGGCCCTGCGCGTCGTCGTCCGCGCCGCCGTCGTCGAAGAGCCGGGCCAGCGCGTCGAAGACCACCGAACTCGCGATGTTCCCCCGCTCGGTGAGAGTGGCCCTGCTGTAGCGGAACATCCCCGGCGGCAGCTGCAGGAAGTGGCAGAGGTCGTCGAGGATGCGCGGGCCGCCCGCGTGCACGATGAAGAAGTCCATGGCCTGCACCGACCATCCGTGCACATCGACCAGGTTCTGGAGCACGGGGGCGAGCATCTCCATCGTGCCGGGAACCCGCCGGTCGAGCAGGAAGTGGAATCCGGTGTCGCGGACCGCGTAGGAGATCCAGTCCTCGGTGTCGGGCACCAGGTGCGAGCCATTGCGTTCGAGTCGCATCCCGGCGCCGCCCTCGCCCCGGACGACGACTGCCGAGACGGCGTCACCGAACAGGCCGTTGGAGAGCAGGGATCCGACGCCGATGTCGGTGGGCTGGTAGCAGAGCGAGCAGAACTCGCAGGACACGATGAGGACGTTGGACCGCGGGTAGGCCCGGCAGAAGTCGTGGGCGCGGTTGATGGCCGCCCCGCCCGCGGCGCAGCCGAGCTGGGCGATCGGCAGTTGCCGGGTCTCCGGCCGGAAACCCATGGTGTTGATCAGCCAGGCGGTCAGCGACGGCATCATGAAGCCCGTGCAGGAGACATAGACGATGAGGTCGATCTCGGCCGCATCGGCCTCGGCGTACTCCAGTGCCCGGCCCACGACTTCGGGGACCCTCTTCTTGGCCTCGGCCTCGTACACCCTGTTGCGCACCTCGAAGCCGGGGTGGCGCAGCGTCTCCTCGATCGGCTGGACGAGGTGGCGGGTCTGCACACCGGTGTTCCGGATGAGCCGCAGGACCAGTTCGCGCTGGGGGTGGCCGTCGTGGGTCTCGCGGGCGAGGTCCAGGGTCTGCTGCATCGTGATGACGTGTTCGGGCACAGCGATGGCCGGGCGGCACAGGGTCGCCATGGGTTCTCCTCGTGTCTGGGAGTGGAGGCTCACGTCACCATGTGACGGGCAGGGCGAGCGGGTAGCGCCAGATCGACGTGGTGTTCCAGCGGATGTCCTCCGCCGGTGCGTCGAGGCGCAGGCGCGGGAACCGGCGGAGCAGGGACGAGAACGCGGTTTCCAGTTCCATCGTGGCGAGCGGGGCCCCCAGGCAGTGGTGGGCTCCCCAGCCGAAGGTCATGTGGGGGATCGACGGCCGGTCGGGGTCCAGGTCGTCGGGACGCTCGAACTTCTCGGCGTCGCGGTTGGCGGTCAGGTAGGAGACGTGCACCACGTCGCCGGCCGGGATGCTGACGCCGCCGAGTTCCACGTCGACCAGGGCGATGCGGGGGATGCCGACGCCCTTGCGGAACGGGATGTGGCGCAGGAGTTCCTCCAGAGTGCGGGGCAGGCGCTCCGGGGAGTCGCGCAGGGTCCGGGCGAGTTCGGGGCGGACGAGCAGCGAGTAGGCGATGTTGCCGAGCTGGTAGGTGGTGGTGTCCTGTCCGGTGATGAGCAGGACCATGGCCATGACGGTCAGCTCGTCGTCACCGAGGAGTTCGTCGCCGTCCCGCGCGGTGGCGAGGGTGGAGATGAGGTCCTCGCCGGGCGACCGGCGGCGGCGTGCGGTGAGTTCGCCGAAGTAGGCGCGCAGTTCCGCCTTGGCGCGGACGGCGTCCTCCTTGCCGGCCGCCCCGACGTTCATCATGGTGAGGGCGTGGGAGCGGAGCCAGGGCCGGTCCGGCTCGGGAATGCCGAGCACTTCGCAGATGGTCACGAGCGGCAGGGGCGCGGCGACCGCCGCCATGAAGTCGGCCGGGGTTCCGCCGTCTTCCATCGTGTCGAGCAGTCCGTCGACGATGCGCTGGGTGCCCACGCGCATGGCGTCGATGCGGCGGGTGGTGAAGCTCTTGGCCACCAGACTGCGGAGCCTGCTGCTGGCGGGCGGGTCCATGAGGTTGATGGCCTCGTCCTGGACGATGGGTTCGGGGGTCATCCGGGGGAAGTCCCGTCCCGTCACGGCGCTGCGGCTGAAGCGCCGGTCGGTGGTGACCGTCCGGACGTCGTCGTACCGGGTGACCAGCCAGGCGTCCCCTTCTCCGTACGGCATCCGGATGCGGGACACCGGTGCGGTGGTCAGCAACTCCTTGAGCTGGGGGTCGAACTCCAGCTGGTGCGCGAAGTCGAAGGGGCAGCTGCGTACGGTTTCCGTGTTCTCCACCGAGGTTCTCCCAGGGACCGGTCCTGCTGATGGAAGGTCAGGTCCGCCCCCGACCGGGACCGGACCCCGGCTATATTCCCCTTACCCTATGAAACATGTTAAACACGCTGTGTAGTCAGCCGATCAGGGGATGCGCTCGGGGCGCGCCTGCCCGAAGGGCGCACGGCCGGTGACCCACGCGCATGAATGTGCGCCCGCGCGCACGCCTCGCCGGCAGGGCCGGGCTACCTGGGCGTTCGCGCAGCGGAGCGCCCGCCCGGGCCTGGGGCTGCTGCTACCAGGCACCGCGGACGACCCGGCTGCGGGTCGAGGCGTGGGACCGGCTGACGGTGTCCGAGCAGGAGCGAGCCGTCGGCCGGAACGAGGTGGCGGGCGCTCCGCCGACCGGCACCGAGGAGACGGATTTTCCCGACTGCCGGTCGGACCCGGACGGCCGGAAGATCTCCTTCGACCCGCACATCCGCCGGGCGAACCCAAGGACGCCCGAGATGGCCGTCTCACTTCCGCCGCGCCGCAGTTCCCACGTCGACCGCGGCCCGGCGCCGGACGGCGCGCTCGGCATGGGGCTGAACCTCTGCCGCTACCAGCGGGACGTCGGGCGGCAGTTCGAGGCGGTGCGGCGGCGCGCCCGGACGGCGAGCCCCTCGCGGACTTCAGCGTCACCCGGGGCGGCGGCCACTTCTCCCTGCTGCCCGGCATGAAGGGCGCGAGCGACAGGCTCGGAGCAGGCTTGCTGGACGACTGAGGCTTCTGCGAAAGGAGTTGACGGGAACCCGGGAAGCACGACAGCGGACGGCACCCTCCCGGGTCCTTCCTTGTGAGAACTCTTTACGTGCCTGACACGCACGGGTAATTTCCTGCACGCAAGAGATTGCAGAAAGATTCTGACAGCCATTGCCGTCAGCATCCTTCCGCTCGCCCGAACCCCGAGGCGCGTCCGGGTTCTCCGGCGGGATCTCGGCCGATGCCCGTACCGGGCACCGGTGTTGTCGGCAGCCGCGGCCTCCCCCGCCACGGCCTCCCCCTGGAGACATGATGAAACGCTCCCCCCTGCGGCTGCTCGGACGGCCCGTGGCGGCGGCCGTCGCGGCGGCCGCACTGCTCGGCCTGCTTACCGCGATACCCGCGCCGGAGCAGCTGCCGTCCGCGACGCCGGTCGCCGCCACCGAGAACTCGGCGACCGTCTTCTACTGGACGAAGACGAAGAACTGGTCGGCGTACAAGCTCCATTGGGCACCGGACGGGGGTTCGTGGACCACCGTGCCCGGGACCGCGATGACCGCCGCCTGCACCGACTGGGTGAAGCTGACCGTCCCGCTCGGCAGCGCCGGCGGCCTGGCCGCCACCTTCAACAACGGCAGCGGCGTCTGGGACAACAACTCGGGCAACAACTACGCGCTGGGCACCGGCGACATCACCGTCAAGGACGGCGTGGTGGCCCACAGCGACCCGTGCGCGGACAGCGGTACGACTCCGAGCCCCTCCCCCACCGGGACGAACAGCGCGGAGGTCTACTACTCCACCGCGACGGTGGGCTGGACCACCACCAACCTCCACTACCAGCCGGTGGGCGGCGCGTGGACCACCGTACCCGGGGCGGGCATGGAAGCGGCCTGCACCGGATGGGTCCGGCGGACCGTGGACCTCGGTACGGCCACCGGGCTCAACGCCACGTTCAACAACGGCAACGGTGTGTGGGACAACAACAACGGGGCCGACTACGCCCTGAAGACCGGGCGCACCACCGTTCAGGATCACAAGGTCACCGCGAACGCGGCCGACCCGTGCGCCGCCGCGGTCCCGGACACCACGGCCCCGACGGCTCCGGCGAAGGCGGCGGCCGCCGCGGACGGCGTCTCGGTGGTCCTCACCTGGGAACCCTCCACGGACGAAACGAAGGTGATCAAGTATCAGGTGACCCGCACCGGCGGGACGAAGGGCACTCTGGTGGCGGACACCGGCTCCACGGTGTTCTCCGACACCGGGCTGGAGGAGCGGACCGCGTACAGCTACACCGTCAGGGCGGTGGACGCGGCCGGGAACGTCTCGACGGCCTCGGCGCCGGCGACCGCCACCACCGGCGACAGGCCGCCCGCCGCGGCCTCCGGGCAGCCGCTGGGCACCGATCCCCGCAAGGACCCGATCTACTTCGTTCTCACCGCCCGCTTCAACGACGGTGACAGCACGAACGACCGGGGCGGCAGCCAGGACGTGAAGTCCGGCAACGCGGCCAACAACGACCCCATGTTCCGGGGCGACTTCAAGGGCCTGGTCCAGAAGCTCGACTACATCAAGGGACTGGGTTTCTCGGCGGTGTGGATCACCCCCGTGGTGCTCAACCGATCGGACTACGACTACCACGGGTACCACGGGTACGACTTCTACAAGGTCGACCCGCGCCTGGAGTCCGCCGGAGCCTCGTACCAGGACCTCATCAACGCGGCGCACGCCAAGGGGATGAAGATCTACCAGGACGTCGTCTACAACCACTCCTCGCGGTGGGGCGCCAAGGGGCTGTTCACCCCGACGGTGTACGGCGTGCGGGACTCCCAGTGGAGCTGGTACTACGACGAGAAGAACGACGGCTTCGAGTACGACGGGCTGACGGTCGAGACGAAGTCCGGCAAGTCCTACTACAACGGCGACCTGTGGTCGACCGCCGAACCGGCGGGCAACACCTGCCTCAACTGGGGAAAGCCCACCGGGAGTACGTCCGCCGAGGGCTACAAGGTATACAACTGCCAGTGGCCGAACGCCACTTCCGGAATGTTTCCGACGGTGTACTACCACAACTGCTGGATCGGCAACTGGGAGGGCGAGGACTCGCGCAGCTGCTGGCTCCACGAAGACCTCGCGGACTTCAACACCGAGAGCGCCCCGGTGCAGAACTACCTGATCGGCGCCTACGACAAGTACATCGACATGGGCGTCGACGGCTTCCGGATCGACACCGCCGTGCACATCCCCCGCACCACCTGGAACCGCCGTTTCCTGCCGGCGATCCAGGAGCGTGTCACCTCGCGGTTCGGTGCCGAAGCCGCGAAGAACTTCTTCGTCTTCGGCGAGGTCGGCGCCTTCGTCAACGACAAGTGGAACCGCGGTTCGGTCAACCACTCCGCGCAGTTCTACACCTGGAAGGAGCGCAAGGACTACAGCGCGGACGACGCCGCCGCCTCCCTGGAGATGTACACCTACGAGGAGCAGCTGGGCACCGGACAGCAGCCGGTCTCCGACAACGCCTTCTTGAAGGGGAACGCCTACCACACCCCGGACCACAGCCAGTTCTCCGGGATGAACGTCATCGACATGCGGATGCACATGAACTTCGGCGACGCCAACAACGCCTACGGCAACGGCAAGGACTCCGACGACAGCTACAACGACGCCACCTACAACGTCGTCTACGTCGACAGCCACGACTACGGGCCGAACAAGAGCAGCGAGCGGTACGCGGGCGGTACGGACGCGTGGGCGGAGAACATGGCCCTGATGTGGACGTTCCGCGGCATCCCGACGCTGTACTACGGCTCCGAGGTCGAGTTCCAGGCGGGGAAGAAGATCGACTGCGGGCCCACCTGCCCGCTGGCGACCACCGGGCGGGCGTACTTCGGCGACCGTGTCGCCGGTGCCGTGACGGCCTCGGACTTCAGCAAGGTCTCCTCCGCGAGCGGCACGGTCGCGGACACCCTCGCGCAGCCGCTGGTCAAGCACGTACAGCGGCTCAACCAGATCCGACGGGCCGTCCCGGCGCTCCAGACGGGCCAGTACTCCACCGAGGGCATCAGCGGTTCGATGGCGTACAAGCGCCGGTACACCGACGCGGCGAGCGGGGTCGACTCCTTCGCCCTGGTGACCGTCACCGGAGGCGCTTCGTACACCGGGATCCCGAACGGCACCTACAAGGACGCGGTGACCGGGGACGTCCGGACGGTGTCCGACGGCACGCTCACGGTGGCCGCGCCGGGCAAGGGCAACCTCCGGGTGTACGTGCTCGACCTGGGCGGCAGGAACGCCGCTCCCGGGCAGGTGGGCACCGCCGGTCCGTACCTGAAGTAGGACGCCGGTGAGCGCCGGTGCGGGCCCGTCCGCGGGGCCCGCACCGGCGCTCTCGTGTGTGCGGGGTGCGGGGCGGCCAGGTGGTCAGCGGCCGGTGCTCAGGTGCGGGAAGCGCCATTCCGTGCGGGTGCGGAGCGTCTGGCCGGGGCGCAGGACCGTGGTGGGGTAGCCGGCGCGGTTCGGCGAGTCGGGCAGGTGCTGGGTCTCCAGGCAGACCGCGCCGTGGCGGTCGTGCACACGGTCCTCGCCGTCGGTGAAGGTACCGTCCAGCAGGTTGCCCGTGTAGACCTGGATGCCGGGTTCCGTGGTCCACACCTCCATCACGCGGGAGGCGTCGGGCGCGGTGAGCCGGGCGGCGCGGCGCAGCCCGCCGGCGCCGGAGGCCTCGTCGCGCAGGACCCAGCAGTGGTCGAACCCGCCGGCCGAGGCGAGCTGGTCGTGCGGAAGGGCGAGGCGCTCGCGCAGCACCTTGGGGGTGGTGAGGTCGAACGGGGTGCCGCGCACCTCGGCCGGGTCTCCCTCGGGAATGCCCTCGGGGTCCACGGGGAGGTAGTGGTCGGCGTCGACCTCCAGGGTGTGCCCGAGGATGTCGTCGTCGCCCAGGTTGAAGTAGGCGTGCTGGGTGAGGTTGACGACGGTCGCCCGGTCGGTGGTGGCGGTGCAGTCGAGCGAGAAGGTACCCGAGGCGTCGACGGCGTAGGTGGCGCGGACGTCGAGGGCGCCGGGGAAGCCCATGTCGCCGTCGGGGCTGTGCAGGCGCAGGTCGACGAAGGCGGTGTCGCCGTCCTCCCTGCCTGACGCCTCCCACATTCTGGTGTTGAAGCCTTCGGGTCCGCCGTGCAGCGCGTGGCCGCGGTCGTTGACGGGGATCTCGTGGGTGGTGCCGTCGAGTACGAACCTGCCGTGTGCGATGCGGTTGGCGTAACGGCCCACGAGCGCCCCGAAGTAGGGGTGGTCCTTCCCGTACTCGTTCATCGTCGGAAGAGACCTGACGATCTGTCGGCTCTCGCCGTGGGTGTCCGGCACGGTGAGACGGTGCAGGACGCCCCCGTAGGTGAGGACTTCGGCCCGCACTCCGGTGCCGGAATCCAGCGTCCAGAGGTCTGCTTCGGCGTTCCCGGGAGCGGAGCCGAAGGGGGTGCGGTGCGCGGTGGGGCGGGGCATCGGCGTTCCTTGGTGGAAGCGGCCGGCCGGTGCGGGTGGGCGCAGCGGTCGGCCGGAGGGACGGCGGCCGACGGCCGTCGTGGACGGGTGGGTGGCCGCGCGGCCCGGCGCAAGCCGGCAGGGCGGCCCGCGCCGCCGGGGCCCGGTGCCCCGGTGCGTGCCGGTGGAGCGCCCGGCCGGGCGGCCTTTCAGGCGGCCGGGCCGGGCGGCCGGGGTACCGTCGACTCGCGGACGACGAGCCGGTAGCCGGGGCGTGGACGCCGCGGTTCGGTCACCGGTTCGCCCGCGAGCCGCTCGACGAGGCTGTCGACGGCGAGGCGGGCGATGGCCTCCTTGTCGGGGGCGATGGTGGTGAGGGTGGTGGTGCCGTAGCTGCTTTCCTCGATGTCGTCGAAGCCGACGAAGGCGATGTCGTCCGGGACCGACAGCCCGCGCGCGGTGACGGTGCGCATGGCGCCGATCGCGATCAGGTCGTTGTAGGCGAAGACCGCGTCGGGCCGTTCGCCCCGGTCGAGCAGGGACGCCATCGCGATGGCCCCGTCCTCACGCCCGAATCCGTCCGTGACCACGACCAGGGCCTCGTCCGGTTCGATGCCGGCGGCCGTGAGTTCCTCGCGCCAGCCGCGCAAGCGGAGGTGCGCGGGCTGGCGTTCGCGGCCGGTCCGGGATCCGAGGAAGGCGATCCTGCTGCGTCCGTGATCGAGGAGATGGCGTACCGCGGTGCGGGCGGCGGCGACGTTGTCGATCGCGATGTGGTCGTAGGGCGCTTCGTACTCCCGCTCCCCCAGCAGGACCAGGGGGGCGGTCTCCTCGCGTGCCATCAGGTCCTCGGTCTCCAGATGGATCGGGCTCATGATGAGCCCGTCGATCACGTGCGACCTGAACCCTTGGCTG
The DNA here is from genome assembly GCF_042957125.1 of Streptomyces sp. NPDC008125. Taxonomy (NCBI): domain Bacteria; kingdom Bacillati; phylum Actinomycetota; class Actinomycetes; order Kitasatosporales; family Streptomycetaceae; genus Streptomyces; species Streptomyces sp. NPDC008125. Next base: position 83,367 of record NZ_JBIBHR010000005.1, on the reverse strand, counting down.
ACCAGCAGTTCCTTCTCGCGGAGCCCTGCCGTGTGGTCGACCAGCACGGTGTAGTCGTGCCGGGCGGCGGCGTCGACGACGGCTCCGGCCAGTTCGGCGAAGTACGGGTTGCCGAACTCGGGGACCGCCAGCGCGATGATGCCCGTACGGCCCTTGCGCAGGTGGCGGGCGGTGAGGTTCGGCCGGTAGCCGAGTTCATCGATCGCCTGCTGCACTTTGGCCCGCATCTTCGGGGTGACGTGCTGGTAGTTGTTGACCACGTTGGACACGGTCTTGATCGACACGCCCGCCCGCTGCGCGACGTCCTTGAGGCTGACGCCCACGGCACTCCTTCACTCGGTTCGGCTATGGGAAACGGCTCCGCTCACGTGGTTCTGCGGTTGCGCGCCAGATAGCGCTGCGCCACCACGACAACGATAAGGAAGCCGCCGCTGACCACCGACTGGTAGGAGGAGTTGAGGGTACCGATCTGGTTGATCAGGTTCTGGATGACGGCGAGCAGCAGCACGCCCCAGAGGGTTCCGCTGATCGATCCGGCGCCGCCGACCAGCAGCGTTCCCCCGATGACGACGGCGGAGATCGCGTCGAGCTCCATGCCCACGCCGACGATGGTGACGCCGGAGGTGAGCCGTGCCGCGTTCAGCGCGCCGGCGAGGCCGGCGAGCAGACCGCTCAGCGTGTAGACGAGGATCTTCGTCCGGGCGACGGGGAGGCCCATCAGGGTCGCGGCGTCGCTGCTGCCGCCCACGGCGAAGATCGACTGTCCGAACGAGGTCCGCTGGAGCACGAGTCCGCCGATCCCGAAGAGCACGAGGGCGATCAGGAGCGGGTACCCGAATCCCCAGACCGCGCCCTGTCCCAGGTCGGCGAAGGCCGAGTCCTTGGGTACGAGGTAGGTGGTACCGCCCTCGTCGGTGAGGGAGAGCAGCAGACCGCGGGCGCCGAGCAGGGTGGCGAGGGTGACGATGAAGGGGGCCATGCCCGCGCGGGCGATGAGGAACCCGTTGAGCAGGCCGATCGCGGAGCAGACCACGAGCGGTACGAGCAGGGCGGGCAGGAAGCCGTACTGCGATGCCCAGGCGGCGAGGACACCGCCGAGGGCGAAGACGGAGCCGACCGAAAGGTCGATGCCGCCGGTGATGATGACCATGGTCATGCCGAGGGCGACCACGGCGAGGAAGGACGCCTGCACGGTGACGCCGCGGGCGTTGTCCAGGCTGTGGAACGTCGGATAGATGACGGAAGCGACGACGATCACCGCGACCAGCACGGCGAGGACGCCCTGGCGCTGGAGGATGTCGAGGACGCGCTGTCCCGCGGTGGGGCCGGTGGAGCCGGCACCGTCCCGGGGACGGGGCTCGGGCGCCTTGGCCGGAGCGGGGGTCGCTTGCGGGGCCGTGGTCCGGGCCACCGGGGCGGAGGAGGTTTCGTTCATCGGGACCGGCGCTCCCGGGCGACGTAGACGGCGGCGATGATGATGGCAGCCTGGGCGATCTGGGCGGTGGAGTCGGGCAGGTCGTGCTTGACGAGGGTGGCGCGCAGGAGCTGCATCAGCAGGGCTCCGGCGACGGTGCCGAGCACGCGGACGGAACCGCCGGTGAGCGGGGTTCCACCGACCACGACGGCGGTGATGGCGGAGAGCTCCATCAGAGTGCCGAGCGAGGACGGGTCGCTGGCGGTGAGCCGGGCCGTGGCGAGCACGCCGGCCAGCGCGGCCAGCACGCCGCAGAGCACGTAGACGCCGATGAGGACGCGCTTGACGGGCAGTCCGGCGAGTCCGGCGGCGGCGCGGTTGCCGCCGACGGCGACGATCTGACGGCCGAAGGTGGTGCGCCGGACCAGGAAGGCCACGGCGACGGCGAGGACGCCGGCGATGAGCACGACCAGCGGGATGCCGAGGAAGGAGTCGGTGCCGAGCGCGAGCAGGTCGGGGTTCTCGATCTGCTTGAGCTGGCCGTCCGCCATCACCAGGGCGAGGCCGCGGCCGCCCACGAAGAGCGCGAGGGTGGCGACGATGGGCTGGAGCCCGACGAGGGAGACGAGCGATCCGTTGACCGCTCCGACGACGGCTCCGGCGAGCAGGGCGATGCCGAGCGCCGGTACCAGGCCGTACCCCAGGTAGAGCGGGAGGAGGGCCGCGGCCACCGCCATGGTGGAGCCGACGGAGAGGTCGACGCCCTCGGTGCCGATGACCAGGGCCATGCCCAGGGCGACGATGACGATCGGGGCGACCTGGACGAGCTGCGTACGCAGGTTGTCGGTCGTCATGAAGTGGTCGGTGAAGAGCGCGTTGAAGAGCAGCAGCACGGCGACGGCCGCGTAGACGCCGTACTCCTGCCACCACGCGGGAGTGCGCAGCCGGGCCAGCGGGTTCGCTGCGGGCGGGGCCAGGGTGGCCTGGGTCATCGGGGTTCCTCCTGTGCGACCGGGGTCTTCTCCGGCGTGGCCGGCGCGTTCGTGGGCGACGCGTCCGGGGCGTGGTCGGCGAGCACTTCGAGCAGCCGGCTCTCGGCCACCTCGTCGCCGGCGAGCTCGCCCGCCACGGCTCCGCCGCGCAGGACGACGATGCGGTCGGCGCCCTCGATGAGCTCCTCGATGTCGGAGGAGATGAGCAGCACCGCCAGGCCCTCCCCCGCGAGTTCGTCGATGAGACTCTGGACCTCGGCCTTGGCGCCGACGTCGATGCCGCGGGTGGGCTCGTCGAGCAGCAGGACCTTGGGCTCCAGGCAGAGCCAGCGGGCGATCAGCACCTTCTGCTGGTTGCCGCCGGAGAGTTCGCCGACCTTCTGCTCGGGGCTGGAGCACTTGATGCGCAGGCGCTTCATGAAGATCTCGACGACCCGGTCCTGCTTGGCGCGGGAGACGACTCCGGCCCGGGAGAGGCGGGGCATCGCGGCGAGCACGATGTTCTCGCGCACCGACAGACCGGGGATGATGCCCTCGGCCTTGCGGTCCTCGGGGAGGAGGCTGATCCCGGCCTTGATGGCGGCGGCCGGGGTGAGCCGGCCGAGGCTCCTGCCGTCGACGGCGATGTTCCCCGCGTCGACCGGCAGTGCGCCGGAGAGGGCCTTCGCCGTCTCGCTGCGGCCGGAGCCGAGGAGCCCGCCGAGTCCGAGCACCTCTCCCCCGTAGAGCTCCAGGGAGATGTCGTGGAGATGGTGGCGGCTGGAGACACCGGACGCGGTGAGGACCGGCGTACGGGTGGCGTCGTGACCGCCCTCGGTGAAGTTGGTGAGGCCCGACCGCTTGACCTCGGCCATGTCACGGCCGAGCATCATCGACACGAGCTGCATCCGGTTCAGGTCGGCGAGGTCGCCGGTGTGGATGTGACGGCCGTCGCGCAGCACGGTGACCCGGTCGCAGATCCGGTAGAGCTCGTCCATGCGGTGGCTGACGTAGAGGACGGCGATGCCGCGCTCACGGAGGTTGGCGATGACCCGGAAGAGCGTCTCGACCTCGCGGGGCTCCAGCGAGGACGTGGGCTCGTCCATGATGACGACCTGGGCGTTGACCGAGACGGCACGCGCGAGCGCGACCATCTGCTGGGTGCCGATGCCGAGGGTGTTCAGCGGACGCTTGGGGTCGACGCGGACGCCGAAGCCGTCGAGCAGCTCGGTCGTCTCGCGGTGCATCCGGCCGAAGTCGATCATTCCGACGCGGTTCTTGGGCTCGCGTCCGAGGAAGATGTTCCGCGCCACGCTCATCAGCGGGACGAGGTTCACCTCCTGGTAGATGGTGGAGATGCCGGCCTGCTGTGCCTCGAAGGGCCGGGCGAAGCGGACGGCCGCGCCGTTCATCCGGAGTTCGCCGCCGTCGGGCCGGTAGACCCCTGTGAGCACCTTGATGAGGGTGGACTTGCCGGCGCCGTTCTCACCGACCAGGGCGTGGGTCTCCCCCGCCCGCAGGGAGAACGACACGTCGTCCAGGGCGACGACGCCGGGGAACCGCTTGCTGACGCCGCGGGCTTCGAGGACCGAGCCGGTTTCCTGGGCGGGGCCCGGGACGGACGCTGCGGGCTCGGGCGGCTGGGTTACTGCTTCGGGTGGTGCCATGAATCCTGGCCTTCCAAGTTCCAAGGTGCCGAAAGGGCGGGTACGGGGACGGGGGCCCCGGTACTGGTGGGCGACGGACATCCCGGCCGCCGTGGCGTGGTTCGCGCCACGGCGGCCGCGGGAGGGCCTCAGGCCACGTCCGGCGAGTCACGGCCGGTCAGGGCGCGGCGTCCGGTGCGGTGCGTCGCAGGGCGCTGGAACCTCCTCGTCGCGGAGCGATTCGGGCGTTCCGGCAACCCGGCGGGGCGCCGTTTGCTGGTCGCCGGGCCCCTGGCCAAGGCTCGGCGGACACCGCCTGACCGTCCGCCGGGACGACGGATCAGTACGCGCCGCCGACCGACGCCTTGGCGTTGGTCTCGTCGTACGCGCGGTCCGAGATGATGACGTTCTCGGGGATCTCCTCGCCGCCGTAGAGCTTCTGCGCGGTCTGGAACGCCAGCGGGCCGAAGCGCGGGTTGGACTCGATCACGGCGTTGTAGTCGCCGTTCACGACGGCCTGCACGGCGTTGCGGGTGCCGTCGACCGACACGATCTTGACGTCCTTGCCCGGCTTCTTGCCGGCGGCCTTGAGCGCGGTGACGGCGCCGAGGCCCATCTCGTCGTTCTCGGCGTAGACGGCGGTGATCTCGGGCTTCGACTGGATCAGCTGCTCCATGACCTGCTGGCCCTTGTCACGGGCGAACTCGCCGGTCTGCTGGGCCACGATCTCGAGACCCGGAGCCTTCGCCGCGAGCTCGTCCACGAACCCCTTGGTGCGGTCGGTGGTGACGTTGTTGCCGGAGGCGCCGAGGAGGATAGCGACCTTGCCCTTGCCGCCGGTCGTCTTGATCATCGCGTCGGCGGCGCGCTTGCCCTGCTCCACGAAGTCCGAGCCGAGGAAGGCCACGTAGTCCTTGCAGGCGGTGGCGTTGAGCTTGCGGTCGACGGTGAGGACCGGGACCTTCTTGGCCGCGGCCGCCTTCAACGCGGGTTCCAGGCCGTCGGAGTTGAGCGGGGCGACGATGAGGAACTGCGCGCCCTGGGAGAGCATGTCCTGGATGTCGCTGATCTGCTTCGACAGCTGCGACTGGGCGTTGGTGGTGAGCAGCTTCTTGACGCCGATCTTGGCCGCCTCGTCCTTGATGGACTGGGTCTCGGCGATACGGAACGGGTTGGCCTCCTTCTCCGACTGGGAGAAGCCGACGATCGCGTTCTTGAGGTCGAGCTTGGGCGCACCGTAGGTCTGGAGGGAGCAGCCGGAGCCGGAGCTGCCGGCGGGGGCCGTGGTGGCCTCCTGGGCGGCCTGGCCCGCGTCGGAGGAGGAGGCGGTGTCGTTGGTCTCCGACTTCGAGCAGCCGGCCGCGGTGAGCATTGCGGTGGCGGCGAGCACGCAGGCCGCGGCGAGGGTACGGGATCGGCGCTGGATCATCATGCGCGGGACGCTCCTTGGGCGGGATGACGGCACGCGGAACCACGTGCGGTCGGGCTGTTTCTGAGGAAGCATCAGCTCATGCGGGGCTGATGCCGGTTGCCTGTCCTCGACGTGTTCCGTGGGTACGGAACCGGGGCCGGGAGGGGCGGCGCGGCCTGTCGGCGGCTCGGTTTACAACGTTATATATGCGGCTTCGGCGCGACGGCAAGAGCACGACGGATGCGTTTCCAAAATGTGTCGTGGGGCGAGGGACGGGGCCTTTGCCCGGCTCGCACGCGCCCGCGCACCGCTGCGGTACGCGGGCGCGCGACAGCACCGCCGCGGCCCACTGAGGGGTCAACACCGGTGGTGGAACGTGAGGTTGAAGTGGGCGGGACGAGCACACGGGAGTGGTCGGTACCGCCGGCAAAGTGGCCCGCCGGCGCCATGGACGCACCGGCGGACCACCGTGGATCAGGCCTTCGGAGCGTGAGCGGTGTACAGCGCGCTCACGTCGGCGGCGCCGAGCGCCTTGTCGAAGACCTGGACCTGGTCGACCGAACCGTTCCAGAAGTCGGTCGGGTTTCCGTTCCACTTGGCACGGCCCAGGGAGAGCGGACCGGTGCTCACGTCACCGGCACCGCCGGCCGGGGCGCTCGCGGCGAGCTTGCCGTCCAGGTAGATCGAGATGGTGTCGCCCTGGCGCACGCCCACGAGGTGGTACCACTTGCCCAGTTCGGGAGTGGCCACCGCGCGGGCACGGTTGCCGCCCGGCAGGGAGAAGGCGAACGCGCCCTGTCCGTACTGGAGATAGAACGGGTTCTCGGTGCGTCGGCCGTCCTGGCTGACCGCCGAGGCGTAGTTGCTGGGCAGCTGGTCCAGCGTGACCCACGCGGAGACCGAATAGTCCTTCGTGGTGTCCACGACCGGACCGGTGGTCTGCGCGTACTGGGCGTCGCCCGAGAACTTCAGCGCGGAGCCCGAGACACCCTGCGTCCACGAGGCGCCACCGGTCAGGGTGAGCGAAGCGTGGTTCGGGCCACTGTCGGCGGCCTTGGTGCCCTTGTTCTCGTCCAGGCTCCAGGCTGCTCCGCCCTTCACCTCGTCACGCTTCCCGGCCGCGGCACCGGCTGCGATGACCTTCTCGTTGATCGCACGCACCGCCGCGATGTCGACCTTGGCCTCACGACGGTCGTACGTCCAGAGACCGTTCAGCTCGTGCTCCAGGTCGGTGACCTGGGTGTACACGGAGCCGGAGAGCTCGGCGCCGGCCGCTTCGAGGTAGTACTTCTCGGTGTTCTCGACGTACTTGGCGGTGAGCGCGGCCTTGTCGCCGACCCCGCTGTAGATCACGGTCGGGGTGCCCGGCCACATGTGTCCGGGAGAGCGCAGCGTGAAGCCGCCGTGCTCGCCGTCCATCGCCGCCCGGGTGGCGTCCGGGAAGGCGGGGTCGGTGTTGCCGTAGTCGTGGTGGTCGATGATGTCGCCGGCGCCCGAGTCACCCTTCGAGTTGCAGCAGTTCACGCCACTGTGGGCGTTCACGACGCGCGAGGGGTCGGCGGCCTTGACGGCCTCGGTGAGCTTGCCGGTCGCGGTGCGGTCCCACTCGCCCCAGCCCTCGTTGAAGACGATCCAGCCACCGATGGAGGGGTAGTTGTGCAGCTGCTTCATCTCCTCCTGGGCCTGGGAGACGAAGGCCTGCCGGCCGGCTTCGTTGTTGATGCCGGCGGAGACGAAGTCCTGCCAGACGAGGAGTCCGAGCTGGTCGGCGTGGTAGTACCAGCGGGGCGACTCGACCTTGATGTGCTTGCGCACGGCGTTGAAGCCGAGGTCCTTCTGCGCCTTCAGGTCGAAGACGAGGGCGTCGTCGCTGGGCTGGGTGTAGAGACCGTCGGGGTAGAAGCCCTGGTCCAGCTGGGCGAGCGAGAAGAACGGCTTCCCGTTGAGGGTGAGCTTCTGGTAGCCGCCCACCTTCTCGACCTTGAGCGAGCGCATACCGAAGTAGCTGCCCACCTTGTCGGTGGCACGGCCGTCGGTCAGCGTGACGTCGAGGTCGTAGAGGTACGGGTCGTCGGGCGACCAGAGGTGCTCCTTGGCCACCGGCAGGCTGAGCTCACGGTTGGCGGGACCGGAGACGGTACCGACGACCTTGCCCTTCTTGTCCCGGGCGACGGCCGTGATGCGGGCGCCGGCGGAAGCGTCGTCGGAGTTGACGGTGACGGCGAGCCGGCCCTTGTCGATGTCCGGGGTGGTGGTCAGCGAGTCGATGGAGGCGGTGGAGACCGGCTCCATCCAGACGGTCTGCCAGATGCCGGAGGTGGCGGTGTACTCGATGCCGCCGGGGTTGGAGGACTGCTTGCCCTTGGGCTGGTTGTCCCCGGTGGTGTCGGTGACGGCGACCACGATCTCCTGCTGACCGGTGCCCTTGAGGGCGTCGGTGATGTCAGCGTCGAAGGCGGTGTAGCCGCCGGTGTGCTCGGCGACCTTCTTGCCGTTGACGAAGACGGTCGCGTTGTAGTCGACCGCGCCGAAGTTGAGCTTCAGCCGCTTGTCCTTGCCGGACTTGCCCACCTTCCAGTTCTTGGGAACCGTCACGAGCTTGCGGTAGAACATGTGGTCCTCGTGGCGCTCCAGACCGGAGAGCTGGGACTCCACCGCGAAAGGCACGGTGATCTTCTCGCCGAGCTTCTTGCCGAAGACGGGCTGCTCGCCCGCGGCGGCACCGGCGAACTCCCAGGTGCCGTTGAGGTTCTTCCACTGGGAGCGGACCTGCTGCGGCCGGGGGTACTCGGGCAGCGGGTTGTTGCGGTCGAGCTTGTCGCCCCAGACCGTGGTGAGGCGCTCGGTCGACAGGTTCCTGGCGCTGCGGCTGATGTCGGGGACGGTCTCGCCGCCCACCGTGAGCCCACCCTCGGCGCCGTAGGTGACCTTGACCTGCTGGCCCTTCTGGATGGCCTCGGACAGGGTCACGATGAGCGAATTGCCCTTGCCCGACGTCTTGACGACGGACTTGATCGGCATCGGCGTGGTGTCCGCCTCGATGACGAGGTGGTCCTTCACGGCGGCCAGGTTGCCGACCTTGTCGTCGAACGTGGCCTGGAGGCGCTTGCCGTCCTCGGCGACGGTCAGGGCGACCGGGTAGACCTCGTAGTCCGCGGGCGGGGTGAACGCCGACTCGGGGATGATCTGCTTGGCGAGCGCCGGGCTCGACCAGCGCAGGAACATGTTGGCGCCACCGATGTCCTGGAACATCTCCAGCTTGAAGTCGTGCTGCACGCCCGCGACCAGGTGAACCGGCTTGCTCGTCTGCTCGACGTCCCAGTCGCCCACCCAGTGGTCGATGACCGGAACGCCGTCGATCAGCAGCCGGAAGCCGTTGTCGCCGCTCGCCGAGAAGGTGTAGTCACCGGTCGCCGGGGCCTGGATCTGGCCAGTCCAACGCGCGGTGGTGTTCTCGGTCTGACCCGTGGCCGACTGGAAAGCACCCGTGAGATCCCCGAAGTTGACCTCCGGGTCCAGGGCGGTGGCACCGAGCTTGGCGAAGTCCCGTGCCCCGGGGGCGGACATCGCGTAGTACTCACCCTTGAGCCCGTGGACCAGAGTGGCCGGGTTCTCGGATACGAACGCCGGCGCCGTGGCACCGGACGACGAGTGGGCGGCAGGTGCCGCGGCAGCCGCCGGAACCATGGTGATGCCGAGGGGCATCGCCAGGGCCGCCGTACAGGCGAGCGTCGTCAAAGCCGCACGTCGGCGCGGTAGTTGTCGTCTCATGGCATCGTCCTCACGAAGGAGCTGAGTGCCTCGAACGAGCGAGGCACAGCACATGGTCGATCATTGAGCCACAGCCCCCAGCCCTGTCACAACGGTCGTGCACAGAAAATTTTCAACGATAGAAATTTGTGACCCGAGGGCGTACCGTTCACACGACGGAAACGGGCCCAACAGACCGGTGACACGCTGGGGCGTTGCACGGGGCACGCGGCCGAGGAGGTTTCGCCTCCGCCTCACCGCCGCCCGGACGCCCCATCTCCTCCTCGCGGACACGGCCCGCAAGGAGCTTTTGAGCCAATCCCCTCACCTGGGGTCGCCCGGCGATCCGGCCCGACCGGGCTGCGATCCGGCCCGACCGGGGGCGACCCAAAGGCGGCCCGACGTTCGGCGGATGAGGAGTACCGGACCGAATACCGGCGATGGGCCGGCACTCCTTCCAACTCCCCGGGCTGCCCCGCGGAACACGACCTTTCCGCCCCGGACGCTGTCGAGGAGCCACGAGACGTGGCGGGCGTATCCGGGCGCGCCCGCCACTCGCACCGCCGGGGGAACCCTATGCGTTCGCCGCCTGGACGCGGACGGCTCGGGCGCGGACCACGAAGGGCCGGGAGAGGACGGTGATGGCGATGGAGGCGGCGGCCATGCAGGCGAAGGCCGTGCCGGCGGTGAAGTGCTGGGCGATGCCACCGGCGATCGCGGCTCCGATACCCTGCCACGTCATCCGGCCGGCAGACTCGACCCCCTGGACCTGGCCGCGGACCGGATCGGGGGTCAGCTCCAGAAGCTGCTCCTGGAGCGGCAGGGTGGCAGCAAAGCCGGCGCCGGCGGCGAACACCGCGGCGGTCGCCGCCAGCACGGGCGGGTGGACGGCGAACAGGAGGTAGGGGGCAGCGAGCAGTAGTCGCAGGGCGAATGCGCAGCGGCGTCGCCGTTCGGCGGTGAACAGCCGCCCGATCGCAAGGTCACCGAGGAGCATGCCTGCCGATCCGGCGGCAAGGAAAACGCCGGCGTGATGGGGGGCGTAGGAGATGAACAGGGCCTCGCAGCCGACGATCAGGCCATTGGGGATCCACAGGTTCAGCAGGAGCGCGCGTTGCCCGGAGCGGGAGAAGAGCTCGATGTTCGTCGTCCAGGTCTGACGCAGTCCAGGGCGACGGGTCGGACGGATCGAGCGTTCCCGGACCGTCACCGCCACGATGATCGATGCACCGCCGGTCAGGGCTGCCGCGATGGCGAAGACCTCCTGCGGGCTCAGGTACTGCAGCAGTACGGCGCCGATGGCGTAGCCGAGCACGGCCATGCCTCCCGAGGTGATGTTCATCAGCGAACGTGCCAGTGCGTAGGCGGAGGTCGGCACCACCTCGGCGAGCAGCCCCATCCGTGCCCCGGTTCCCAGCGACTGGAAGAAGCCCAGTACCAGGAGCAGACCGAACCGGGCGGCAAGCGGCAGCCCTGGAACCGCCTGCGCGGCATTACCCACGAGCGCGACACACTCGAGCGCGACGAGGGTCCGGCGGGGACGGCTTCCGTCCGCGACCGACATCAGCGTCAGCGCACCGAACACCGTGGCGAAGGTGGCGCCGTACATGCTTACAGCGGTCAGGAACGGGGACTTGGTCTGCTGGTCGACCAGCGTGCCGAGCGCGAAGCCCGACAAGGTGCTCGCGGCGGCCGTGAGGGTGAGGCTGGCGTACAGGCCGACGAATTCACGGTTGCGGAGCAGGTGGCGGTAGGTGCTGGGCGGTTTGCCGGAGGCAGATGTGTCAGAAGGCATGAAAAAAGCCTTCGCGTGCACCCAAGCCGGGGGCACCGAAGGCTGACTCGTGGATTGTAGCAAGCGCCCCGTTCCCGAGGTCCACCTGCGGGCGAGGGCGTTGGGGCGGACGCACTGCAGACCCCCGGTAGGCGACGGGGCGCTGTCCGGGCACGACCACGGGCCCGTCGGCAGCTGACGTTCCGTCAACCCTGGTCAGTCGACGAAGGCTTGGCGCCGCTCATCCTCCGACGCTCATCGCCCCTCGCCCCCTGGCCCGCCCCCTACTGGTCTCCGGCCCGCAAGAGGGGCCGCGAGTCGGCCGGCACCGGACGGGGGACGCCTGCCGTGCGGCCGACCGGCCTGGAGCCCGCCACCGGAGCACACGCAGGCACGGATCGGCCACGCCACGGCTCCGCCCCGGGGCCGACGGGAGCGTGCCGCCAACCGCCAACTCGGCGCGGGTGTCGGCAAGATGCTTTCGAAACTTTCGGCCGCAGCAGGCCCACACCGACGCACCCCCGTCCACTTCTCCACACGCCTCAGAAGAGCTGCGGCCGACACACGCCCATGAACTGCTGACCTTCCCGACACCCGTCGGAAAAACTACTTCGAAGCTTTCGCTGTCGCGACCGAAACCATTGACAGCCCATGGAGGCACGTCAACACTGATCGCCGACCCGGAACCCCTGACGCGTCGACCCGGCCTCCGTACTCGAACTCCGAATCACAGGACCGGACTTGACGAGTCCCACCGCACTGCGGGAACGCCGGCCGACACGGTCCGGCCGCAGTCGCCTTCCCTAGGAGGAACACATGCGAACACCTTCGGTCTTCTCGCCGCGGTCCCTGGCCGCCGGCCTCGCGGCGATCATGACGACGGTGACCACCGTCGCCGCCCTCACGACAGTCGCCTCCCCGTCGTACGCCGCCACGTGCAACGGCTACGTCGGGCTCACCTTCGACGACGGCCCCTCGAACGACCACACTCCCGCCGTGCTCAACGCCCTCAAGCAGAACGGGTTGCGGGCGACCATGTTCAACGAGGGCCAGTTCGCGGCCTCCTACCCGGCCCAGGTGAAGGCGGAGGTCGACGCCGGCATGTGGGTCGGCAATCACAGCTACACCCACCCGCACCTGATCCAGCAGAGCCAGGCGCAGATGGACTCGGAGGTATCCCGGACCCAGCAGGCCATCGCGGCGGCGGGCGGCGGAACACCGAAACTCTTTCGACCTCCGTACGGTGAGACCAATGCGACGCTGCAGGCCGTCGAGGCCAAGTACGGTCTGACGCAGGTGATCTGGGACGTCGATTCGCAGGACTGGAACGGCGCGAGCACCGACGCGGTCGTCCAGGCCGCCGGGCGACTCACCAACGGCCAGGTCATCCTCATGCACGAGTGGCCCGCCGCCACCCTGGCGGCGATCCCGCGCATCGCCCAGGGGCTGGCGGCCCGCGGACTGTGCGCGGGGATGATCTCGCCGCAGACCGGACGCGCCGTCGCCCCTGACGGAGGCAGCACGGGCGGCGGGGGCGGCACCGGCGGCGGCTGCTCCGCGACCCTGTCCGCGGGCCAGCAGTGGAGCGACCGCTACAACCTCAACGTCTCGGTCACCGGTTCCGCCAACTGGACCGTCACCATGAACGTCCCCTCCCCCGAGAAGATCATCGCGACGTGGAACATCGCCGCGGCCTACCCCAGCGCCCAGGTACTGACCGCCAAGCCCAACGGCAGCGGCAACAACTGGGGAGTGACGATCCAGACCAACGGCGCCACGACCTGGCCGACGGTCTCCTGCAGCGCGGGCTGACCCTCGGGGCCGACGAGAAGCCGCCTCGGCCCGGAACGACGAAGGCGGGTACCGGACCGCCGTCCGGCACCCGCCTCGCCGGGTCACACCGGCCCGAAGGCCGGTGTGACCCGTCGACTACCCCGGAATCAGCCGGAGAAGTTCGTCACCGTGGACGGAACGGTGTCCGTCCCGAACGCGGGGGCACCCGTGTCGTTGATGACGTGGTTGTAGCGCCCGGCCCCACCGAGCGAGACGGCCAGGATGCTGTGGAACTTCACGCCGGACTTCACGGGGACCTGGAAGCCCCGGTCCGTCTCGATGCTCGTCAAGGTGAAGGCGCAGTAGCTTCCCACGCCCCAGGCCTCGTGGGTGTTGACGGCGGGGTCGACCTTGTACGCCGCGTACCCCTTGCTGCTGCCGTCCATCCACTCGGCCTGACTGGGTACGTCGTACGCCTTCTCGTTCTGGAAGAAGATCGTTCGTCCCCGCTCGCCGAACCACTCGACGTCGTACTTCTTGAAGTGCTCGACGAAGAGCCCGGTCGCGAGGACGTCGTCGCCGTGGACCAGCAAGCCGTTGTCGGAGGCGTTGACGTTCCAGCCGACGCCGGAGCCGTGGTCGGCCCGCCAGATCCAGGTGTGGTCGATGATCGTGTCGTCGCTGTAGATCTCGACGGCCGTCGTGGCCTTGCCCGCGAACTGGCCGCCCACCCGCACGAACACGTCCTGCATCGAGGTCGGGTTGTTGGCGTGGTCGGTGTGCACGCCCTGCTTGCCGATCTCCAGCAGGGTGGGCGAGTTGGTGGTACCCGCGTCGATCAGGAAGCCGGCGAGCTTGACACCGTCGACGTCGGCGACCTTCATCGCGGTGACGCCGTTGTCAGGGACGATGGTGGCGAGGCCGAGGCCCAGGACCACCGTGTCGGCGCGGTTGACCTCGATCGTGCGGTCGAGGTGGTAGACGCCCGGGGTGAAGAGCAGGTGGAGGCCCTGCGCGAGCGCCTGGTTGATGGTGGCGGCCGAGACGCCCGGCTTGGCCACGTAGAACTGGTCGAGGCCGATCGACGTTCCGGGAGTCGAACCGTTGGCCCAGCTCACGCCGCGGGCGTTGACCCGCTTGGAGGGCACGAACACCTTGTAGGTGGAGCCGTCGAGGTAGAGGTACGGCTTCTCACGGCTGACCGGGGTGGTGTCCAGGGTCGTGTACCGGGGCTCCGGGAAGGAGGTCGCCGGGGCGCCCTCGGTGCCCGAGAAGACCATGTTCCAGACCGAGTTGGTCCAGCCGCCGATGGAGCTGTCGCGGGTGTACCACTGCTGCTGCGAGTACGGGCCGACCGTGCCGTCGATCTTGGAGTCGGCGATGTACCCGCCGCTCGCCCAACCGTAGCCGGACGGGGCGAGGTTGAGCCCGCCCTTGACGTGCATCCGGCGGAACGGCGCGGCCTGGGCCACCGCCCAGCGGTTGGTGCCGTCGTACGGGGCGATGGAGAGGTTTTCCGTGGAGCGCCAGAAGTTCTGCGTCGCGTTGCCGTTGAACCATCCGGCGTCGACACTGACTCCCTTGACGGTCACGTCGTCGGGGTTGCGCCCGAGGCCGAGGACCGAGGTGTAGAAGCCGGTGTTGACGTTGACGTCGTAGCTGCCGGGCTTGAAGGCCAGCGCGTAGCGGCCCTCGCCGAACTGTGCCGACTCCTGCTGCTGGTAGATCGTGTCGATCTGCTGCTGGATGGTGGCGGCCGACATGGACGGATCGAAGACCTTGACGTTGGGGCCGAGGTCACCGCCGCCCTGGATCGGTGTCGTCGTGGAACCGTCCTGCACGTGGACGGCCGCTTCCCAGAGGGAGTAGCCGTACGCGGTACCCCGGGCCGTGCCCGCGATGCGGAGGTAACGCCCCGAACCCTGCACCTGGTAGGAGGAGTTGCCGCCGGTGGCGCCGGTGACCTTCTTCAGGTCGGTGAAGGTGGTGCCGTCGGTGGACGCCTGGATGGCGAAGTCCTTGCCGTAGGCCGCCTCCCAGGAGAGGTCCACCTGGCAGATGTTCTTGACCGCGCCGAGGTCGACCTGGATCCACTGGGGGTCGGTCGCCAGGCTGGACCAGCGGGTGGCGCCGTAGCCGTCGAAGGCGGAGGAGGCCGGGGTGCCGACGCCCTCCGCTGAGGAGGCGGTGGCCGTACGGTTGAGCGCCGCGTTGGCCGTACCGCACTGGCCCGAGCCCGTACCCGGGTTCGTGGTCCCGGACGCGGAGCCGTAGACCTGGAACTCCCAGAGGGAGTAGCCGTAGCCCGTCGCCCGCACGGTGCCCTGGACCCGTACGTAGCGGCCGGTACCGCTGACGTCGAGCGTGTCGATGCCGCCGTCCCCGTCCGACACCGTGCGCAGGTCGGTCCAGTTCGAACCGTCCCCGGAGACCTGGATGCGGTACCCCTTCGCGTACGCGGCCTCCCAGTTCAGCACCACCTTGCTGATGCTGGACGACGTGCCGAGGTCCACCTGGAGCCACTGGTTGTCCGATGCGGCGCTGGACCAGCGGGTGCCGGTGTCGCCGTCGACCGCCTTCGCGGCCGTGGTGCCGCCGTTCTCCTCGGAGGATGCCGTCACGGTCCTGCCCTGCGACAGCAGGACCGGCGTGTCCGCGCCGAAGGCCGGTGCTCCCAGGACGGGGATGGCGAGGATGCCCGCCACCACTGCCGCCGCGGCTCGGCCTGGTCTGAATCTCATATGTCGCTGCTCCTTCTCGGAACGCACACCGCAGCCCGCCGACCGGCGGACCACCCTACGGGAGAGCGCTCTCTCACCCAGCCGCACACCCCGCCCGTCAGAGTGCGTGAGGGTCCATCAGAACTGATGCAGAGAGGAGAACTCGGAGAGAGCGCTCTCCCGGCGCATACCGTAGGAGGAGGCCCCTGGACCGTCAATAGATGCAGCAGAGATCGACCGACGGCTTCGGACGGAGCGGGCGGGCAGGCGGCCGCGAAGCGCCCGCCACCAGGCCAAACCCTATGCGTGACAATGAAGTTGCCGCAGTGTCGGCGTGCGGGAAATGGAGGCGCCACCGTGCGGAGCGACGCCCGCCCGTTCATCTTCGCAAGGTTTCCGGGCCGGACCACGATCCGCCCGCAGAGCCGTCCACGGGTCCCGGGAGCGGCGAGCCGGATCCGTCCGACCTCAGTGGATGATCGAGATTCCGGACGCCTTCGCCCGTGCCACCGTCGGTCGCGAGGGCGTGCGCGGAAGAGCATGGCTCGACGAACCATCCCCGCGCGTCGACGGCGCGCTCGACCGGTGGGGTTGCGTCCCGGACGGGCAGGTCACCCACGGCGGCGTCGGGATCGTCGTACCGGTCCGGCGGCGCCCCGGGGAGCCGGCTGTGATCAAGGTGCCCTCCCTTCCCTCCGGGCAACGTCCCTGTACCGGACGGCCTCTCGGTGTGGGGCGGTCGCGGCGCCGTACTGCCGCACGAACGGGACGACGTGCGGTTCGCCATGCTCCTCGAACGGGTGGATGCGTCCACGCTCGCGGAGTCGGCGGACGGTGACATCCCCGCCGCCGCCACCGGGCCCCTCAGCCACAGGCTCGCCGTCCCCCACCGGCCGGCCTGCCCCGGCTCCGGGAGGAGGCGGACCTCCGGGAGGAGGCGGACCTCCGGGAGGGGACGGACCTCCGGGAGGAGCCGGACCTCTGGGAGCGGGCGGACCTCCGGGAGGAGGAGCTGCGTGCCCACGCCGTACGGATGCCGCACGCGGTACCGGGCCGGGTGGTCGACCATGCAGGGTCGACCGTCCGGGAGTTCGACCGGACCCAGCCGGACCCAGCCGGACACTGTCGTCCACGGCGATCTCCACGGCCGGAACATCCTGCGTGCCGGAGCGGACCGGACCTCGACCGTGTCACCGCCTTTCGCCGCGCACCTCTCGGACCTGCTCGCCCCGGCCTCCTGAGCGCCTGCGCCCCGCCGTTCAGCCATCCGGCTGACCGGCCCTCCGTCGGTCCTGAACGGAACGCGGGTGGCCCCGGCGACGTCGCGTCACCGGGGCCACCCGCAGACCGGCAGTGGGTCAAGAATCCGTCCCGTCAAGAATTGCGGGCCGGATTCACCAGCGGTACCAGCGTCCCTTCCGGCCGCTGGAAGCCGGGCGCACGAAGAAGCCCAGCAGCCACACCACCAGTACGATCACGGCGATCCACCACAATGCCTTCAGCGCGAATCCGGCGCCGAAGAGAACGAGAGCGAGAAGCAGGACGAGAAGAAGCGGGACCATGATTATCAACCTCCGGCCTTTCATGTGCCCGCCCTTCCGAAGAACACACCTTCCTCGCCCGAGAGGCTTCCGCCGACCGTCGCGCACCCGCGTCCTGGCCACCGTGACCAGCTACGACGCACTCCCGCACGCCCGAGCGCACCGCGCGCACACGAAGGGACTTCACGCGCCCCGCACACTTTCGCACACTCTCCGCAACCGGTCGACGGGCTCCGTTCTTGAACTCTTCCCTTCGGGGTATATGAGGAGGGACCACCGAATTCTCTTGACGGGGTAATTCATATGCACCACCACCAGGTTCTGACCAAGGATTCGACCTCCCGTGACTCACGTGTCGAATTCGTCTGCAAGCCGCAGCGCGCCGCCGAGGCCCGGGACGCGATCGCCGCCTTCCTCGAACAGCTCGATCCACCGCCCCGGGCCGACGCGGTCCAGAACCTGCTCCTCCTCGTGTCGGAGCTGGTGACCAACGCGATCCGTCACGCGGGTGGCGTCTGTGCGCTCCGGCTCGCCGCCGATCGCCGGGTCCTGCAGATCCGGGTCTCCGACCACAGCTCCGCGCACCCCCAGGACCGCACGCCCGATCTCACGGGCCGCACCGGCGGCTTCGGCTGGCCGATGATCCGGCGACTCGCCCACGACGTGCAGGTGCGGAGCCGGGAGGGCGGCGGGAAGGTCGTCGTGGCGACGGTGGCCCGCTGAGGCGCGTACCCGAGGACCGGCCGCGCCGGGCCGCGCACAGACCCCTCACCGCACGCGTCGGAGGCGGAACGGGTGGGCACTTTCGGCCCACGCCCGACAACACCGCGAGCGCGCCCGCCCGAAGACTCGACGCGCGCACCCGTGCCCCACGGCCTCACGAGCCCACCCACTCCCGACGGCGCGGCCGGCGGGTGCGCGGGCGACGGGTCCCGACCGTCGGCCACTCGCCGTCGACGCCGACGGTCAGGCGCTGGTCTCCTTCGTCCAAGGCCCCGAGCACGCCCTCACCACGGCGCACCACCCCATGCCCGCGGCGCTGCCGGCGCTCTGGTGCGGCGGCAGGGTGCTGCTCGCCCACGACCGGTACCGGAAGTCCTGGAAACTGCCGGGAGGTGAGCCACCGGCAGCACCGGGACCGGGCACTCTGCGGGCCCGGGAGGACCGGCGTCGAGCCGCTCGGCGAGCCACGCGGCATCGCGCTCCTTGAGCGCCTCCTTCTCCGGCGTGAGCGTGCCGGCCGGGCCGTCGGGGCGCCACCGCGACTGCAGGCGTCTGTCGAGCCGCACTTCGGTCGGTGACCGGCGGAACCCACTGTCCACGTGCAGGTGCACGTCGTCACAGTGCGGCCACGGCTCCCTCGCCGGCCACAGCACCGGGCCGCCGACCGAGCTGTCCCTGACCGAAGGCGCACCCGGGCGCGGACGCACCCGCATCGCAGGACGTGCCAGTGGAGCCAGTTCGGGGAAGACCGCCGTCACCTCGACCGGCCGTGGTGGCGTAGTGCGTACGAGTCCCATGGCGGTGATCCCGCCACCGGCCACTGCCAACGCCCTGCCGCCCGAATCCGTATCAGCGCCCGACCGGCCGCAACCGCCGACCGGCCCGGCCGTATCAGCACACCTCCTCGGTCGCACCCCGGGCAGTACCGCATCCTTGAGCCATCCGTCGGGCGCGGCGGGACGATCGTCCGCCCGCACGGCCCCACATCCGCGACAGCGAGGAACCGAACCATGCCCGAAGCTCTGGTGGCCTTTCTCCGGGCCCGTCTCACCGAGCGCGAAACGGCGGCGCTCGCGGCCGGAGGCGGGGGCGACGACTCCTCGTGGCGGGCCCTGGGTACGGGTGTGTACTCCGCCGCCGCCTCACTCGCGGACGACGTCCCGCCGCTCGCCACGACCGGCCCGGAAGTCGGCGGGTCGGACGAGGATGCCGCTCTCGCCGAACACATCGCGCTGCACGACCCGGCGCACGCCCTGCGGGAGATCGAAGCGGTACGGCAACTCCTGAGGCGCTACGAGGAGCCCGGGTCGAGCGACGCGCTGCCGGACTCGGCGAACCGCCTCTCGGCGGCCGCGGAGCGCGGTGCCCTCCTGTTGGCCGTACGCCACTTGGCGCTGCCCCACTCCGGCCACCCGGACTACCTCGCCGTCTGGCGTCCGTGACGGCGCGGCACTCCCGCCGTGGCGCTACCACGGCCCGGTGATGCGGTGACTCGGCGTCGGCGCCGGATTCCCGTGGGTCGGCCAGGGCCGGGGTGCCAGCGGCCCCCACCCCACCTCTGGGCGGGGGCCGCTGTCACCGGCCGCGGCAGAGCACTCGAGGGAACCTCACCCGCTGCCGCTCCGTTCGATGTCGGAGCTCCCGGGCACACTGCACCGCATGACCACCTACCAAGGCCCCGCAGTCGCGTTCATCGGCTGCGACGAAATCCCCGTCACCGCAGACCTCGCCGTCCAGGTGGGCCGCGGCCTCCGGTCGTGGGCCGGTTCGCTCGAAGCCGACCCGTCCGTCGACTGGTACGACGACGGTCCCGCGACCCTGCGACTGCCGGACGGCCGCGAGGGCGAGTTCGTTGCCACGTCCGGTGACGCCGGATCCGGAAGCGTGGAGATCCGGGGTAGCGGCCCCGCGCCGTTCGGAGAGAAGGAGCGGGAGGCGGAGGCCGGCCCGTAGTGCGTCCCGCCTTCCGCCGCCCGCCGGCTTGACGGAAACACTCGGCGGCCTCGAAGGCCTGTTCCAACTCGTCCCGGATGCCCCGGTCGCCGAAGAGGTCTGCGACACGGTCGGGAATCCCGAGCACGGTTGGTCCGGTCGTGACCGGATGCAGGCCCTGGACCGGAACTGGAAGGTCTGCTCACAGAACTTCGCCGCCGGCAAGAAGATACCCCTCGACACGGAGCTCGACTTCGGGGCGGTGAAGCTGGAGGAGGAGTGCCCCGCCAGTGACGCCGAGGCGCCCGCGCAGGCCGGTGACAGCATGCCGGACCTGGCCGGTGAGTCCGTCAAGGCCGCCCGCGGGGCGCTCGGTTCGGGCACCTCGGTCACGGTGACGGACGCGCTGGAGGACCGCATGGTCCTGATGGAGAGCAACTGGCAGGTGTGCACCCAGGCTCCCTCACCCGGGGCCGCCCTGAACGGGCGGCCTGTCGAGTTCACCGCGGTGAAGTTCGAGGAGAGCTGCCCGTAGCCCGGCCCCGGCGCATTCCCGTCGCCCGGCCGCGGAGCTTTCCGATCCTGCCGCTGCACGGTCGTCAGGCGGACTGCCGACAGCCACGACTGCACCGATGCGCGGAAGCGGTCCGACCACGGCCGGGCGTCACGAGACGGTCCCGACTCCCGCCTCCCTGTGGATCTCCCCGGATTCTCCCCGGCGGGCCTGAGGGTATGAGAACGGCGGCTGCGAGAGGTTCCCCGGCAGCCGCCATTTTTCATGTGCCGGAATCACGATTTGCCAACTACGGCGTGGTGATGGCCGGCCGCGGGGCCGTCGGCATCCCACTGCCGATGGCGAAGCTCGGGTGCGGCGGCTGGTTGTAGGCGGTGTTCTGCCACGCAAGCGCGGTGCGGTACTGGGTGTCGTGGAGCAGCGTGGTGATCCGGGTCGTGGTCTCGTAGGGCGTGGAGTAGATGCGCAGCGCGGTGTTGTCGGTCGTCGGCCAGACGACCTCCTCGCGCCAGTCGCCGAAGAGGTCTCCGGAGATCGCGGGGGTGGCCTTCGTGCCGTTGTTGGCGTGTACGGAGGCGCCGGTGAGCAGCCGGGTGTCGGACGAGGTGCCGTACTTGTCGATGTGGGTGGAGTCGAGCAGTTCGCGGGTGGTGTCGCCGTCCCACCAGGTCAGGAAGTTGGTGCTGGACGGCTTGCGGGAGGCGACCACCGCACCGGTGGGGCTGCGTACGCCGTCGGCGGCCGAGGACCAGGATTCGGCGCCGGGACTGCCGGACCAGATGTCGCCCGAGACGCCCCGCCCGTTGTCCCCCGAGGCCGGGGTCGACCACAGGATCTGTCCGGTGCGTGCATCGGCCATCCAGGACGACGGTTTGGAGGCGTCCTCGTCCACCTTGAACTCCTCCAGACCTGCCCGGGAGGGGTCGAGGTCGCCGACGTGCTGGGCGTCGCCGTGGCCGTTCTTGGTGGTCCACAGGGAGGCCCCGTTGTCGTCCACGGCCATGGAGCCGTACACGATCTCGTCCTTGCCGTCGGCGTCGACGTCGGCCACGGAGAGCTGGTGGTTGCCCTGGCCGTCGTAGCCCCGGCCGGTGTTGGTGGAGCTGGTGGTGTCGAAGGTCCACCGCCGGGTGAAGGCACCGCCGCGCCAGTCCCAGGCGGCGATGACCGTACGCGTGTAGTAGCCGCGCGCCATGATCAGGGAGGGCCGGGAGCCGTCGAGGTAGGCGGTTCCGGCGAGGAAGCGGTCGACCCGGTTGCCGTACGAGTCGCCCCAGGAGGAGACGGTTCCCCGCGCGGGTACGTAGTCGACGGAGCCCATGGCCGCGCCGGTGCGGCCGTTGAACATGGTCAGGTATTCGGGGCCGGTGAGGACGTAGCCCGAGGAGTTGCGGTAGTCGGCGGAGGCGCTGCCGATGGTGGTGCCCTTGCCGTCGACGGTGCCGTCCGCCGTCTTCATGGCGACCTCGGCCCCGCCGTCGCCGTCGTAGTCGTACACCTGGAACTGCGTGTAGTGCGCGCCCGAGCGGATGTTGCGTCCGAGGTCGACGCGCCACAGCCGGGTGCCGTCGAGTTTGATGCCGTCGACGATGGTGTTGCCGGTGTAACCGGACTGCGAGTTGTCCTTGGCGTTGGTGGGCTGCCACTTGAGGACGAAGTCGAGGGCTCCGTCGCCGTCCAGGTCGCCCACGGAAGCGTCGTTGGCCTCGTAGGTATAGGCGACGCCGTCCGGGGTGGTACCGCCGGCGGGTGGGGTGATGGGCACGTCCTTGTACCCGGCGCGGAACTGGATGGCGTGGACGGAGTCGGCCTGTTCGGCGCCGCCGACCACGGCACGGACGGTGTAGTCCGCGGTGGCGGGTGCGCCGGCGTGGAAGTAATTGGTCGAGCCGGTGATGGGCGAGGCGTTGACCTTGGTGCCGGCCCGGTAGACGTTGAACGCGACGGCGTCGGGGTCCGTGCCGAGCCACCGCCAGCTGATCAGGTTGCCGCTGTCGGTGTGGACGCTGACGACGCCCCGGTCCAGTGCCTCGGCCTGTCGCAGGGTCGCGGCGTGCGAGGTCTGGCCCGCGGCGACGAGGCCGGCGGCGGCCAGCAGACCGGCGGTCAGCGAGCTGATCAGCGCGCGGGTCCGCGCGGTCCGGCGGCGCCTGCCTCGAGGGTGGGGGGAACGGGCTGAAGCGGATGTGGGGTTCACGGTTCGCACTTTCGGCCGGGGGCGGGTGACGGGTTGCGTACGTCAGTCGCCCCCGGCCTCAGAAAGGTTGCCGCCTCCCGCGCCGTCTTCGGCCGCCGGTGGCCGCCCTCCGAGGGCCGCCGCGCGAGCCGTCCGCGCCGCCCCGCACGCTCAGCCGCCGTCGGGCGTCGCCCTCGGCAGGGTCTTCTCGGAGCTCAGCCGCCCGGCACGGCTCGCCCGCGCCCCCACGCCGGCCGCGCTCGCGGCCGAGTGCAGGGAGCGGAGGGCGACGAGGAGGAAGCCGATGTCGTCGAGGTAGACGGGGTCGGGGATCAGGTCGACCGGTGAGATCGTGTAGATCACCGAGGCCCAGAACAGGGCCTTGGACCGGAGCGGGATCCCCGCGTCCGTGAGGAGCTTGCGGGCACGCACCACGCGTACGAGCAGGACGGCGGCGACACCCATGGTGAGCAGCGCGGCGACGGCGCCGATGACGAGCCAAGCGGTGAGGTCCATGGCTCATCGTGTACCCGCTCGGGGGCCGCGCACGACATCCGGACGGTAGCAGCCAGGTCCCCCGGCCCGCCCCCTCGGCCCGATCCTCAGGCGCGCTGCCCGGCCTTCCGGCGGTCGCGGCGCTTGAGCGCACGCCGTTCGTCCTCCGCGAGGCCGCCCCACACCCCCGCGTCCTGGTTGTTGTCGAGGGCCCATCGCAGACACTGCTCCCGTACGGGGCAGGTGCGGCAGACCGCCTTGGCGTCCTCGGTCTGGACGAGTGCGGGCCCGGTGCTCCCGATCGGGAAGAAGAGGTCCGGGTCCTCCTCGCGGCAGGCCGCTCGTGTGCGCCAGTTCTCCATGGTTCCCACTTCCGGTGGCCGGTTGCGTGTTTTCGTCTCCCGTTGTCGGGTGACCGGCAGCCGGGGACCGAAACCGGCTACCACCGAAAAGTTGTCTCCGGGGGGCGGTGCAGGGCAAGCAGGGCCTGGTCGTCCTGAGGCCGGTCGCCCGTGTGACGGCGGACGTCGCGGATCAGTGCGTCGAGGATCTGTCCCGGGGCGACCGGGTCGCCCAGAGCGATGCGGCGCCGGGCCAGGACGGGCAGCCGCTGGGCGGCGTCGTAGAACGTCCCCGTGCTGTCGCGCGACTCGCTGACGCCGTCGGTGTAGAGGACCAGGGTGGCGCCGGGCGGAAAGGCGAAGGTGTCGATGGGCGCGGTCCAGTCCCGCAGCGCGCCGATGCCCAGCGGGGGCGCTTCCTCGGAGGGTTCGAGCAGGGTGGCGGTGCCCTCCACGTCGAGCAGCACCGGCGGCGGGTGCCCCCGGTTGACGAGGCGTACGGACGACAGGTCTGCCGCGAACTCGGCGAACAGGCCCGTGGTGAACCCCTCGGCCCGTTCCAGTCCGCCGCGGCGGTCGCCCTCCCGGGTGAGGGCCCGTTCCATGGCGCGGACCAGGGCGGCGAGGTCCTCTGCCTCGTCGGCTGCGTACCGGAAGGCGCCGAGGTCGGAGCAGACGGCGCTCACCGCGCCGAGCCCCTTGCCCCGGACGTCTCCGATCAGGGCGCGGACGCCGTGGGCGGTGGCCTGGACGACGTAGAGATCGCCTCCGATGAGGGCTTCGTCCTCTGCGGGGACGTAGCGTGCCGCGACCCTCAGGGAACCGATGCGTTCGGGCGGGTCCGGAAGGACGGCGCGCTGGGCGACTGCCGCCACTTGTCTGGCCCGCAGGGTGTGCGCGTACTGCCGCTCCAGCCTCCGGTTGATGAAGAGAGCCAGCACGGTCACGGCCACCAGGGTGAGCTGGTTGGCCACCCCTCGGCGCCAGCCGAAGGTGCCGTCGACGCGGGCGAGGACCGCGTGCACGGCCATCGCCACGAGCCCGGTCAGGACGATGCCCCGGGGCTGCAGCAGCGGTCCCGCGACCACGGGTGCGGCGATGAGCAACGGCGCCGAAGTCACCTCGTGCGGGGTGAGCAGGTCGACGACGACCGCCAGCACGATGACGCCGGCGGGGATCCACAGCACACTCCTCGACTGCACCACTCCCCCACGCTGCACGCCCCGCCTTCGGTCCGCATCCCGGCGGGACGCGATCGGGCGGTGCCGTGCGGGGCTGGGGCCTTCCGTCTGGATCATGCCGGGATCGGCGCTCTACGTAGGGCAATGGCCAAGGCGGCGCGAACTCATCGGATGATTTCAGATGAATTGCCCGGATACGGGAGCGTCAAGACTTTCCCCGTCTTGGCCCAGCGTCGATCCAGGCGGATAGGGTGAGCGATCCGGTGCACCGGCCACGGGGGCAATCCCGAAGTCATGGGTCTGGTGACACCTTGTACGAGACCCGAGCGTCTTCAGGGGGAAGGCGCCGCGTGGCCCCGACGGAGGATTCGGACAACCGTGGACGCGCAAGGCCGTGGGCGGGCGGACGACATCGACCCCGCAGACCAGTGGGTGCTCAACCCGAGTACCGGCGAATACGAACTGCGATTGACCCCTTCCGCACCGCAACCGGGCAGAACGGGTGTTCCGAGCCCGCGGGGGCCGGTCGGGGGTGAGGGTGGCGGCTCCGGCCGGACACGGACCGGGCCGGAGCGGGACGCCCGGGCCCCTGGCCGTACGGAGTCGCCCACCGGTCTTCCGTCACCCAGCAGGCGCCGGGGAGCTCCCGCGGAGCCTCCCGGGCGTCGGGGGGCGCGGAACAAGCGGAAGCCGAGGACCAAGCGCGTTCTGCTCTGGACCGGCGGCACGATGGCGTTCCTCCTGGTGGCCGTCTCCGCCGCGGGTTACGCCTACCTCAAGCACCTGGAGGGCAACGTCACGACCACGGACGTGGGCGACGCCGGGGCCGCGGGCTTCAGCAAGGACAAGGCCTTCAACATACTGATCATCGGCACCGACAAGCGGACCGGCGCCGGCAACGAGGGTTACGGCGACACCGGCAGCGTCGGCCACGCCGACACCAACATCCTGCTGCACGTCTCCGAGGACCGGACGAACGCGACGGCGCTGAGCATCCCGCGCGACCTCATCGTCGACGTGCCCGACTGCCCGACCAAGCAGGAGGACGGCACCGAGAAGATCGTGCCGGGGACGCAGCACGTCCGCTTCAACACCAGCCTCGGCCAGGACGGCCGCGACCCGGGCTGCACCATGCGTACGGTCAAGGAGACCACCGGCATCACGGTGGACCACTTCATGATGGCCGACTTCAACGCGGTGAAGACGCTGACGACCGCGGTCGAAGGCGTCGACGTGTGCCTCGCCAAGGACGTCGACGACCCCGACTCGCATCTGAAGCTCAGCAAGGGGACGCACACCATCCAGGGCGAGCAGGCGTTGGCCTTCCTCCGCACCCGGCACAGCTTCGGCAACAAGGGCGACCTCGACCGCATCGCGGTCCAGCAGCAGTTCCTCGGCTCGCTGATGCGGAAGATGTCCTCCAGCGACACGCTCACCAGCCCCACCAAGCTGGTGAAGCTCGCGGAGGCGACCACCAACGCGCTGACCGTGGACACCGGCATCGGCAAGCCCAGCACGCTCAAGGACATGGCGCTGGAGCTGAAGAAGGTCCCGCCGAAGAACATCTCCTTCACCACGGTGCCGGTGCTCGACAACCCGGACGAGCACCCCCCCGTGACGGTGATCGTCAATGAGGCGGCCGCGCCTCAGGTCTTCCAGGCCGTCTCCGACGACGTCTCCCTCACCGAGGTGAAGCAGAAGAAGAAGGAAGAGGCCGCCTCGGTCGCCGCACGCCTCAAGGGCGCCCAGTCCGCGGCCGCCGACGTGCGGGTGCGGGTCCTCAACGGCGGCGCCGAGGGCGGCTCCGCCGGGAAGACCGTGGAGTGGCTGCAGAACGAAGTGGGCGTGGCCAAGTCCGAGAACGGGGCCAACGCCCCGGAGAAGCTCGCGAAGACAACGCTGGAGTACGCCCCCGACCAGGCGGACCAGGCCCGCAAGCTCGCCGCGCTGATGGGCCTGTCCGGGTCGGCGATGAAGCCGGGCGAGAGCGTCGTCAACGCGCAGGGAGTGCCCGCCATGACGCTGACCCTCGGCAAGGACTTCAAGGGCGCGGGGGTCTCCCTCACCGCTCCGGTGAAGCCGCCGGAGGTCACCAAGTCCACGGCCGACCAGGCGAAGTGCGCGGAGTAGCCGCGCCCCGGCACAGACGCAACGCCGGGCGGGGGCCAGGCAGGTCAGGGGCCACGCAGCTCAAGGCGCCCGACAGGCGGCCCCTGCACCGCCCGGCGGCCCGGCGGCGGGCCGCCGGGCCGGGGCACGGATCAGACCGCTTCCGTGCGGCACTCCGGGTGGCCCCAGCCCACCGGGTTCTTCGCGATCATCTCCTGCGCCGCGTACGGCTTGCCGCAGCGGCACCGCCCGGCGAACTTCGCCCGGATCGTGGCCCCGCTACGAGCTCCGCCGGTGGAGGCCTTCGCCGTCTTCCCGGGCGCGCTCTTCACCGCGCGGGACGGGGCCGGGTCGGGCAGGGCGGCCGTCCCGTGGGCCGTACCGGCGGGCAGCTGCGACACCGCCGCCTCGCTCGCGGCCTGGTCCGCCAGCGCGTTGAGCGGGTCCCCGCCGACCTGGTGGGCGGGAACGTACTGGAAGCGCACCGCGCGGCCGGAGAGCAGCTCGTCGATGCGGACGACCAACTCCTTGTTGGCGACCGGCTTGCCGCCCGAGGTCTTCCAGCCGTTGCGTTTCCAGCCCGGCAGCCACTTGGTCACGGCGTTCATCGCGTACTGCGAGTCCATGCGCACCTCGACCGGCACCGAGGGGTCGGTCGACTCCAGCAGCGAGCGCAGGGCGGTCAGCTCGGCGACGTTGTTGGTGGCGGTGCCCAGCGGTCCCGCCTCCCAGCGCTGCGGGCGCCCCTGCGCGTCCGCGACCACCCACGCCCAGGCGGCAGGCCCGGGGTTGCCCTTCGATGCCCCGTCACACGCGGCGATGATGCTCTCGTCCATACCCCCGATCATGCCAGCCCCCGAGGACGGCTCCGGCCGCGCGTACCGCACCCCGACCGGCCTCTGCGGTGGTCAGGGCACGATCGAGTCGACGTACCCGCCGTCCACCCGCACCGCCGCACCGGTGGTGGCGGAGGCCTGGGGCGAGCTGAGGTAGACCACCAGGCCGGCGATCTCCTCGGGTTCGATGAGGCGCTGGAGCAGTGACTGCGGCCGGTGCACGCGCATGAACGCCCGCTGCGCCTCGTCCCAGGGCAGGTCCTCGTCCACGAGTTCATACACGAACTTCTCGACGCCTCCGGTGTGGGTCGGCCCGGCGATCACCGAGTTGACCGTCACCCCGCTTCCCGCCGCCTCCTTGGCGAAGCCCCGGGAGACCGCGAGCAACGCGGTCTTGGACATCCCGTAGTGGATCATCTCGGCGGGGATGACGAGCGCGGAGTCGCTCGCGATGTTCTGCACGCGTCCCCAGCCCCGGCGGGTCATTCCCGGCAGATAGCGGCGGATCAGCCGGACCGCGCTGAGGACGTTCGTGTCGAAGTAGGTCCGCCACTCGTCGTCGGTGATCTCCAGCGGCGGGCGGGCGCCGAAGATGCCGAGGTTGTTGACGAGCACGTCGGCCTCCGGAACGGCCTGCTGGAGCCGGTCTGCCCCTTCCTCGGTGACCAGGTCGCAGGCCACGCTCTCGACGTCGGCGTCCGGCACCCCGTCGCGCAGGGTCCGCGTCGCCGACTCCAGCCGGTCCGCGTCGCGTCCGGTCAGCACCACCGCGGCACCCGCGGCGGCGAGGCCGGAGGCGATCGCGAGGCCGATCCCCTGCGACGATCCGGTGACGACGGCCTTCTTACCCGTCAGGTCGATACGCACCTCGTGGTTCCTTCCGCCGGTTCGGGTGCCGGAGCGGCACCGCGTCCACCGTCGCACCGCGCCGGGCGGACCGCTTCCGGAGCGGGGCGCGGCGCGTCCGCGCGACAGGGACCGGCGGCGGGCGCGACGATGAACCCGCTTGACCTCAACAATGATTGAGGTCCTATGTTCCTGTCCTACGGGCCCCCTGCGGGCCGTCCGTCGGTCGGAAGAACCCGGAGCCCTTGCATGGACATGGAATTCACCGCCTGGTCGTCGCTGCACAGTGTGATGAACGCCGAGCGCGACCGCCGGCCGTTCTCCCGGGAGACCCTGCGCCGCATCCTCGGATTCGCCCGCCCGCACCGGCGCCGACTGGTGCGGTTCCTGGCCGCCAGTGTGGCGGGAGCCCTGCTCGCGGTGGCGACGCCGGTCCTGGCGGGCAAGGTCGTCGACGCGATCGTACAGGGCGGCCGGAGCGACACCGTCGTCCGTCTCGCGCTGCTCATCGCGCTCATCGCGCTGGCCGACGCGGCCCTCGGGCTGCTCACCCGCTGGCTGTCGTCCAACCTGGGCGAGGGCCTCATCCTGGACCTGCGGACGGCCGTCTTCGACCACGTCCAGCGGATGCCGGTGGCCTTCTTCACCCGTACGCGTACGGGGGCTCTGGTGAGCCGGCTGAACAGCGACGTCATCGGGGCGCAGCGGGCGTTCAGCAACACCCTCTCGGGCGTGGTCGCCAACGTCGTGACCCTGGTCCTGACGCTCGCCGTGATGCTCGGCATCTCCTGGCGGATCACGCTGCTCGCCCTGGTGCTGCTGCCGGTGTTCGTCGTACCGGCCCGTCGCCGGGGCGCCCGGATGGCGTCGCTGCAGCGGGAGGCGGCCGCGCACAACGCGGCGATGGCGACGCAGATGACGGAGCGCTTCTCGGCACCGGGCGCCACCCTCGTGAAACTGTTCGGGAGGCCCGCCGACGAGTCCGCCGAGTTCGCCGCCCGGGCCCTGCGGGTGCGGGACATCGGCGTCCGGACGGCGATGGCGCAGTCCGGCTTCATCACCGCCCTCACGCTGGTCTCCGCGCTGGCGCTCGCGCTGGTCTACGGGCTCGGGGGCCACTACGCCCAGCAGGGCACGCTCGAACCCGGTGCCGTCGTCTCACTGGCCCTCCTGCTGACCCGCCTGTACGCCCCGCTCACCTCGCTCGCCGGCGCGCGGGTGGAGGTGATGAGCGCCCTGGTCAGTTTTGAGCGCGTCTTCGAGATCCTCGACCTGAAGCCGCTGATCGCCGAGAAGCCGGACGCGCGACGGGTGCCGGACGGGCCGGTGTCGGTGGAGTTCGACGGCGTCTCGTTCGGTTATCCCTCCGCCGACAAGGTCTCCCTCGCGTCGCTGGAGGCGGTCGCCACGCTCGACGACCGGGGCGGCGCCCAGGTGCTGCACGACGTTTCCTTCACGGCGCGGCCGGGCCGGATGATCGCCCTGGTCGGCTCGTCGGGGGCGGGCAAGTCGACGATCGCGCAGCTGCTCCCCCGGCTGTACGACGCCGACGCGGGAGCCGTCCGGCTCAACGGTGTGGACGTCCGTGACCTGACCGCCGACTCGTTGCGCGCGACGATCGGCATGGTCACCCAGGACGGACACCTGTTCCACGAGTCGGTCCGCGCCAACCTGCTGCTGGCGCGGCCGGAGGCAACCGAGGACGAGATCTGGGACGCCCTGCGCCGCTCACGGCTCGACGGGCTGGTGGCCTCGCTCCCGGACGGTCTGGACACGGTGGTCGGGGAGCGCGGCTACCGGCTCTCGGGAGGCGAACGGCAGCGGCTGACCATCGCCCGGCTGCTGCTGGCCCGTCAGCGCGTGGTGATCCTCGACGAAGCGACCGCGCACCTCGACTCCACCTCGGAGGCGTCGGTCCAGGAGGCGCTGGCCGAAGCCCTGGAGGGCCGGACGGCGCTGGTGATCGCCCACCGGCTCTCGACCGTGCGCGCGGCCGACCAGATCCTGGTCGTCGAGACCGGACGGATCGTCGAACGCGGCACCCACGAGGAACTCCTCGCCGCCGGAGGGCGGTACGAGGAGCTGTACCGCACCCAGTTCGAGCGCCCGGACACCGCGCCGCACGCGGTGGGGTGACCGGGCGTACGCCGGCGGGCTTCCGGGCGTACGGCCCGGAAGCCCGCCCGTCAGCCCAGGCCGAGCTGGTGCGTCGCCGCCCGGACCGTCTGTTCGAGCAGCACGGCGATCGTCATGGGGCCGACACCACCGGGCACCGGCGTGATCAGCCCGGCCCGTTCGGCGGCGGACTCGAAGTCGACGTCGCCGACGTTGCCCGGGTTGTACCCCGCGTCGATCACCACGGCCCCGGGTTTGATGTCCGCCCCTGCGACGAAGCGCGGTCTGCCGACCGCGGCGATCAGCACATCGGCTTCCCGCAGGTGCGACGAGAGGTCGGCGGTACGCGAGTGGCAGTACGTCACCGTCGCGTCCCGGCCGAGCAGCAGCAGGCCGGCGGGCTTGCCGAGGATCGCGCTCCGCCCCACGACGACGGCGTGCTTGCCGGCGAGATCGACCTCGTACGCGTCGAGCAGCCGCATGATCCCACCGGGGGTGCAGGAGACGAAGCCGGGCAGGCCGAATCCCATGGCGGCGAAGGAGTGCATGGTGACGCCGTCGACGTCCTTCTCCGGTGCGATCGCCTCGAACGCGGCACGCTCGTCGATGTGGGGGCCCACCGGATGCTGCAGCAGGATGCCGTGCACCTCCGGGTCCTCGGAGAGCTCCGTGACCGCCTCGACCAGCCCGGCGGTGGAGATCGAGGAGGGCAGGGCCACATGGCGCGACTCGATGCCGGCCTTCTCGCACCGGGCGCGCTTCATCCGCACGTAGGTCACCGACGCGGGGTCCTCGCCGACGAGTACCGTCGCGAGGCAGGGCGCCGACCCCGTCTGCCGCCGGATGGCGTCCGCCGAGGCCGAGGCCGCTTCGACGGTGCGCCGGGCGAGGCCGGTGCCGTCCATGAGGCGTGCTGTCTGTGTCCGGGCCACGTGTTGCTCCTGAGCTTCACGGCGGGGTGCCCAGGCGTACGGCAGCGACAAAGTGTCAGGCCGCTCCCCGGTGGTACTCCACCTGAACGCCAGTCACGACCCGCTCGTCACCCTAGACGATGAGGTCGTCCCGCGTCTCCGGTCCCGGTCAGCGGCGCCCCTTGGACCGGGGAGCGGGGTTCAGCAGCTTGCCGAGGATGTGGGAGAGCTGCCGTCGCCTGCCCCTCGCTCGCAGCACCCGGGTCCAGCGTCAGCCGCGTCCGGGCCGCACCGCGCGTGCGAGCCGGACGGCACCGCTCACCGCGCGGCCCTCACCGCTCCCGCGCAGCACCGCACGGCCGCAGCCGCGCCACTGCGAGGGCGGGACCGGGCTGCCGGGTCCGGTGCGGGTGAACAGGGCGTTGACCGAGGTCATCGGATCCCCTGCGGCCGCCTTCGCCAGCAGGACACCGGCGACGAGCGGCAGGAGAGCCCCGGCCAGGGCGGAACCGGCCACGGTGACGTGGCGGACGCGGACACGGGGGCGGGGGTGCGATGCGGTGGGCATGGTCCCATCCGACCAGCGGCGTCCGGCCCTCGGATGCGCCGGCGTACTCAGTCAGGGGCGACCGTGTACTCAGCGAGGACGGCATTCGGGCGATGTCCTGACACCATCTCGCGCGGGAGGGTGACGTCCTTGCGGAGGGGGCCGAGGCGCTCGCGCAGCAGGGCGAAGAGACCCCGGACCTGATTGATCAGCAGGCCCTTGTCCCGGCTGACGGCGATCTCGGCGATCTCGACGATCTCGGTGAGGACGGAGCGGGCACGGAAGGAGAGGTTCCAGGGGGCGTCGGCAGGTGGAGCAGCCGGAACAGGCAGACGATCCCGGCCCCCACCCCCAGGACGGTGGTGAGCGGTATGCCGATGGCGTACGCAGCGCCACCGAAACCGCCGGAACGGCGACGGCGACGAGCGCGCCCACGGCCTTCCGCCCAAGGACTTCCTCATGGCCGCCCTCCGGCGTGCGTCCACGCCCACCCGATGACCCGTCATGGTTGCGCGGGGCGGCTTCCGTCCGCATGGGTACGGCTACTCAGCGCCCGCGCCCCCGAAGTCGACGTACGCGGCCACGGGCAGGTGGTCGCTGCCGGTCGCGGGAAGGGTCCGGATGCCGGTGACGTGGACGGACCGCGCGAGGACCTGGTCGATACGGGCCACCGGGAAGGACGCGGGCCAGCTGAACGCGACTCCGGAGCCGGGGGCGTCCAGGTGTGCGCGGAGCGGGCTCAGCCCCCGGTCGTCCACGGTGCTGTTGAGGTCGCCGAGCAGGAGGACCCGCGCCTGCGGTTCGTCCCGGATCGCGGTGGCGAGGAGGGCGACGCTCTCGTCCCGGGGACCGGAGCGCAGGCCGGTCGCGCCGAGGCGGATGGACGGCACATGGGCGACGTACACGGCGAGGTCGCCGCACGGGGTGTGCGCGGTGGCCCTCAGGCCCCGGTTCCAGCCCTCGGCGATGCCGTGCGGCCGGATGTCCACGGGGTGCACGTCCGTCAGGGGATGGGCCGACCAGAGCCCCACGGTGCCACTCGCTCCGTGGTACGGGAAGCGTGACGCGAGCGCCCGCGCGTACACCGGCAGGGCCTGCGGGGTGAGTTCCTCCAGCGCGACGATCCCCGCCCCGCTGCGGCTCAGGGCCGCCGCCGTCCCCGCCGGGTCGGCGTTCTCGTCACTGACGTTGTGCTGGACCACGACCAGGTCGCCGGAGTCGTCGGTCCCCGTGAGGAAGGGACCGCCGAACCGGACGCCCCAGACGAGGGCGGGCAGCAGCGCGGCGACCACGGCCACCGGCTCTCTTCTCAGCAGCCCGGCACAGAGGAGTACCGGCACCGCGAGGCCGAGCCAGGGCAGCAGGGTCTCCAGCAGACTTCCCATCCGGCCAGGCGTGTTGGGTACCAGCCGGGGCGCGGCGAGCAGCGCGGCCACCACCGCGGCGAGCACGGCGCCCGTCTTCCCGCGCCCCGGGCCGTACCACCTCCGGCAGGCCGGGGCGGTCGGGACGACGGCCTGCGGAACGCCCGGGGGCGCGGGGGTCTCTGCCGGTCGCATCGTTCTCCTCGGTCCGTACGAGATCGCCAACGCCGCGAGCGGGGTGCCGGAGTGTCCCGGTCCGGCGTGGGGCTCCCGCCTCCGGTCGCGGGTCCCACCGGAGGACGACGCGGCCCGGCTCCTTCCGGTTCCGCCGGGCCGGTGCTCCGCCGTGAACGGCGCCCGGCCGTGCAGGGTGAAACCGTGACAGCACTTTCCCGAATCGGCGTCCGGGACGTTCGACCGAATGGACCGGCTCCACTCCACGCGGCACAGTCGGCGTCACGAGTGCGAACAGCACGCCGTGCACGAACCCTTTTCCGCATCCCTCTCACGGAAAGGGCATCGCCGGAAAGGCCCTGCACGAAAAAGGCCGGGCGGACAAGCGGAACACCCTTCGGGCGAAAGGGTGAGGAAGCACCGCCCCGCATCACGCCGGAACGTTTCCGCGCATGCGGGATCCCGGCGCTCCGAGCATGCGGACGGGTCGGCGACGTGCGGCATTCGGGTCCGGCGCGGCCTGTCGCACGAGCGAGTCATCCACGCATTGCGGCTGACAGTCTGTCAAAGTGCAGTTCGGTTTAACCCATTTTCCACTCTCGCGCGAAAGCGCGACACGAACCACCCTGCCCGGAAGGGTGAGCGCGCTCAGGACCGCTCGCCGGAAACCACACAGAACGCACGTACACACCTTCTCGATCGGCCATACGGCTTTTCCGGCCGGCCATGTGGGGGGTGCGTACGAAAACTGCCGAAGGCGCCGCGAGAACGTCACCCCGGAGCAATTCTGTTGAAGATTCTTCATCTCGTTCAGCCTGTGGAGGGCGGCGTCGCCCGGGTCGTCGTCGATCTCGTGCGGGCGCAGGTCCGCGCCGGGCTCCGGCCCGTCGTCGGGTGTCCTCCGGACGGACCGCTGGCCGCGCTGGCGTCCGCCGCGGGGGCGGAGGTCCACGGATGGCGGGCCGTACGCGACCCCGGCCTCGGGCTGGCCCGCGAGATCGCCGGAGCCCGGTCCCTGGTCCGGGAGCACCGCCCGCACCTGGTGCACGCGCACAGCGCGAAGGCCGGCCTCGCGGGCCGGATGGCGGTACGCGGCCGGATTCCGACCGTGTTCCAGCCGCACGCCTGGTCGTTCGAGGCGGTACGTGGAGGGACCGCGGCCTCCGCGGTGAAGTGGGAGCGTTTCGGGGCCCGTTGGGCGGACAGGGTGCTCTGCGTCAGCGACTGCGAGCGCCGGGCGGGCGAGCGGGCGGGCATCGCGGCCCACTGGTCGGTCATCCACAACGGCATCGATCTCAGCCGCTTCCGGCCGGCCGGGCTCAGGGAGCGGGGCGCCGCCCGAAGGGCCCTCGGTCTCCCCGACGGGCCGCCCCTGCTGGTCTGCGTCGGCCGGCTGAGCCGGCAGAAGGGCCAGGACGTCCTGCTGGAGGCGTGGCGCGCGATGCGCCCCGGGGCGGGTCGTCTCGCCCTGGTGGGCAGCGGACCCGAGGAGGCCCGGCTGCGCGGAGCGGCCCCGGCGGACGTGCTGTTCGCCGGAGCGGCGGAGGATGTCCGCCCCTGGATCCACGCGGCCGACGTCGTCGTTCTGCCCTCGCGGTGGGAGGGCATGGCCCTCGCGCCGCTGGAGGCGATGGCGTGCGGCAGACCGGTGGTGATGACCGACGTGGCCGGCGCCCGGGAGAGCCTGCCGCCCGGGCAGGACGCCCACTGCCTCGTCCCGCCGGACGACCCGGCGGCCCTGGCCGCCGCCCTCACCGCACTGCTGTCCGACCCCGCGCTCCGTACGGGACTCGGCAGCGCCGCCCAGCTCCACGCGCGTGCGGTCTTCGACGTGCGCAGGACCGCCTCGGAGGTCACCCGCCTCTATCAGGAACTTGTCCACCCGTCCGGCACCATGACGAGAGAGCGCACCGAGCGATGACGACGGAGAGTGCATCACTCCCGGGCACTGCCCGGGGGACCACGCTGCCCCCTGCTTCTTCCACCGTCCATCGGCCACGCGGCGGACCGGTCCGGCGCTACTCCGAGCCGGTCGTCCGGCAGGTCTGCCGGCACCGGCTGACCGTGCTGCTCGTGGGTGCGGACGGGCTCGTCGCGTGCCTCGCCCCTGCGGTGGGTCCCGCTCCGCACTGGCCGGTCGCCGTCCTCGCGGTCCAGGCCACCGCCCAGTTGCTGCTCCACTCCTCCCGCGGCCTGTACCGGCCCCGGCTGTCCCGCTCCGCGGCGTCCGAGTTCCCGGCGGTCCTCGGGCTGACGCTGCTCCAGTGGTTCGTGACCGCCGAGACCCTCACCACGTACGACACCCGCTACGCGATCGGCTGGACCACGCTGCTCTGCGCGGTGGGGGTGCAGACGCTCTTCTGCTGCGTCGCACGCGGTGTGCTGTACCGGGCCGGTGCGCGCGCCGCGGCGCG
Organism: Streptomyces sp. NPDC008125; assembly: GCF_042957125.1. NCBI lineage: Bacteria > Bacillati > Actinomycetota > Actinomycetes > Kitasatosporales > Streptomycetaceae > Streptomyces > Streptomyces sp. NPDC008125. Next base: position 47,689 of record NZ_JBIBHR010000005.1, on the reverse strand, counting down.
CCACCCCCGGCCGACCCTCGTCGTGGGGTCCGGGCCGCTCGCCCGGAGTGCCGCGACCGCCCTGCGGGACCGCACCGAGTACGGCCTGCGGACCGTGGGCCGGGTCGCGCTGCGCGCGGCGGACGCGGGCCCGGCGGCGGACGACGGAGCGGCGGGCAGGACTCCGGTGCTGCGCACGCGCGAGGAGGTGGGCCGGACCGTCGTACGCAAGCGGGTGGGGCACGTGCTGTTCACCGAGCACCCGGCGGCGACCCCAGAGGGCACCGACCTCTTCGCCTTCCTCACCGGGCACGGCTGCCGCATGTGGCTGATCGAGCCTCCGGCGACCGGCGCGATGCCGGAGCACCGGCCCGCGCGTCCGGACCATCTGTGGGGGTACTCCGCGCACCGCCTGCTGGCCGCACGCCGGCGCCCCCTCTCCCACGCGGTCAAGCGCGCGATGGACATCTCCCTCGCCTCCGTCGCCCTGCTCGCGGCCTCCCCCGCGCTGTTGGCCTGCGCGTGCGCGGTACGGCTCTGCGACGGGCCGGGGGTGCTCTTCCGGCAGGAGCGACTCGGCCTGCACGGAAGGCCGTTCACCCTTCTGAAGTTCCGTACGCTCCGGGCCGCCGACGCCCACGAGTCGGCGACCCGGTGGAACGTCGCGGGCGACCGGCGGATGAGTACGGTCGGCAAGGCGCTCCGCCGCACCTCCCTGGACGAGCTGCCGCAGCTGTGGAACGTGCTGCGCGGGGACATGAGCCTGGTCGGCCCTCGCCCCGAACGCCCCTTCTTCGCGGCCCAGTTCAGCACCATCCACCCTGGTTACCAGGCGCGCCACCGCATGCCCGTGGGCATCACCGGGCTCGCCCAGGTGAACGGTCTGCGCGGCGACACCTCGATCGAGGACCGCGCCCGCTTCGACAACCGCTACATCGAGACCTGGTCACTCTGGCAGGACGTGTGCGTGCTCGCCCGCACCGTCCTCTCCCTCTTCCGGTGCGGAGGCAGCTGAGCATGACACCCCCCACGACCGGCGCCCCGGTCGCACCCGCCCCCGCCGCGTCGCACGCGCCCGCCGCGCCCCCGGCCCCCTCGGCGAAGACGGCACCGCCCGTCCGGCCCGCCGCGGGGGCGCTGGACCTCTGGACCCTGCTGCCGCTGGTGGCGACCGTCCTGCTGCTCGCCCTCCCCGTGCCCGGCGCCGGAACTCCCGATTCCCGGGGGGCGCTTCCGGCCGACCTGGCGTCGGGCGTGGCCGTGCTGTGCTGCCTGGGGCGGCTGCTGGCACGTCGGGTACGCCCCCTGCCTGCGGGCGCGGTGCTCGTGGCCGGACTGGCGGTCACCGGGTTCGCCGTGGCGACCGTCACCGCCTCGGACCCGGTGACGGCGCTCCCCGGCTTCGTCCGCTACCTCCAGGTCTTCGTCCTCGTGCCGCTCGCCGTGTGCCTGACGATCCGCGATGCCCGCGGCTTCCGGTTCCTGACCGCGGCGCTCGTCCTGCTCGCCGTGATCCAGGGTTTCGTCGGAGTCCGCCAGTTCGCCACCGGCACCGGCGCCTCCTACATGGGCGAGGAGGTCCGCGCGGTCGGGACGTTCGGCCCCGGCGACATCATGGGCATGGCGACCGTCGTCGCGTACGGAATGCTCGCCGCCGTACCGTACGCGCTCTGCCCGCCCGCCCCGGCGCGCCGCTGGCTGCGTCCCTGCACGCTCCTCGTCACCGCCGGACTGGTCGTGGCCCTCGCCGTCTCCTTCAGCCGGGGTTCGTGGATCGCGACGGCGCTGGCCGCGCTCACGGTCGTGGCGCTGACCGGGCGGCGCACGGCGACCCGGTCGCTGCTCGTCCTGGGCGCGCTGTCGGTGGTCGTCGTCGGTGGATTCGGCATCGGTTCCGACATGGTCCGGGAACGGCTCTCCAGCGTCACCGACGTGGCGCGGGCCCCCGACCGCTCGGTCAATGACCGGTACGCCCTGTGGGAGGCCGCCGGGAGCATGTGGCGTGAGCGGCCGGCGACCGGCGTCGGGCTCAAGGCATTCCCGGAGTTCCGCGACGGCCACGCCTCGATCGGTCTGTCCTCCGGCAGCGACACGGAGGGGGCCGGGCAGAAGTTCCGCAGGCAGGCTCTGCTGTCCCCGCACAACATGTATCTGCTGGTCCTCGGAGAGCAGGGGCTGATCGGGTTCGTCACCGTCGTGGGCGGCTGGCTGGCGGTGCTCGTGGCGTCGGTGCGCGCCCTCTTCCTCGCCCGCCGCCGGCGGGCCGGCGCGATCGACTGCGGGCTGGTGGCGGTGGGGCTGGTGGTGTGGCAGACCATCGACTTCCTGTACGCGGACATCGGCGGGCCCACGACCGTGCTCACGGGAGTCGTGCTGGGACTGGGCGCGTGGTGGGCGCTGAGCGTCCCGGACGAGGCGGCCGGCGCGTGAGCGACACCACGACCGGCGCCGGCCCCTCCGCCGGGCCGCCGCCCGGAGCGGGCGGGCCCGGAGCGGGCGGGCCCGGAGCGGGCGGGCCCGGAGTGGGCGGGCCCGGAGTGGCGGCGCAGCGCCGGGCACCCCATCCGGAGCCGGGGGTGCCGGTGACCGGGGGGTCGACGGGTGACGCCGTCGTCACCGCGGAGGCGGCACCGCGTCGGACCTCCGCGGTACTGCCGCGGTTCCTGGCACGCGCCGCCGCCGCGACGGCCGGGCTGACGCTGATCGGTGCCGTGCTGGGGCTGCTGCGCGACCAGACCGTCGCCCACTTCTTCGGTGCGGGCGGCGACAGCGACGCGTTCCTGGTCGCCTGGACCGTCCCGGAGATGGCGGCGACGCTGCTGATCGAGGACGGGATGGCGCTGCTGCTGGTCCCGGCGTTCAGCCAGGTGCTCGCCCGCCGCGCGGTCCCGGCCGGGACCGCCGGGCCGTTCGGCCCCCCCGAGGAACCGGTCCGCGCCTTCGTGGCGGCAACGCTCCCGAAGCTCTTCACCCTGCTGGCCGGGGGTGCCGCGCTGCTGTTCGCGGGCGCTCCCTGGGTGGTCGGGATGCTGGCCCCGGGCCTGGCGGATCCCGGGCTGGCCGTGGACTGCACCCGGCTGACCGCCGTCACCGTGCTCACCTTCGGAGTCACCGGATACTTCAGTGCGGCGCTGCGGGCACACGGGAGCTTCGGTCCTCCGGCCGCCGTCTACGTCGCGTACAACGTCGGCATCATCGCGATGACCCTGGGGCTGCACTCGGTGTGGGGGGTGCGGGCCGCGGCGGTGGGGGTGGCGGCCGGCAGCGTACTGATGGTCGTGGTCCAGGGCCCCTCCTTCTGCTCCCGGGTGCTCACCCGCGAGCGCGGCGGGCGCTCGAAGCCCGCGAAGCTCCCGGAGGCCGACGGCACCGCCGTGTCCGGCGCTCCCCGCCCCGCCCCGCGACTGCCCGGCGCCGCCGTGCTCGCACCCGTGCTGCTCTTCGTGGTGAGCCGTCAGGCGCAGGTCCTGGTCGAGCGGTTCCTCGCCTCCACCCTGCCCGCCGGATCCATCTCGCATCTGAACTACGCGCAGAAGGTCGCACAGATGCCGATGGTGCTGTCGTTGATGATCTGCACGGTGACCTTCCCGGTGGTCGCGCAGGCGATGGCGGACGGCGACCGGGAGAGCGCCCGGCTGCGGGTCGAACGTGATCTGGCGCTGGCCGCGCTGGTGGTTCTGCTCGGCTCCGCGATGGTCATCGGGTACGCCCCGCAGATCATCGAAGTCCTTTTTCAGCGCGGGGCGTTCGGCGCCGAGGACACCCGGGCCACCGCCGAGGTGATGCGGGTCTACGCGCTCGGCCTCCTCGGCCACTGCCTGGTCGGCGCGCTCGGCCGGCCGTTCTTCTCCTCCGGGCGCCCCACCTGGTACCCCGGTTTCGCGATGGCGACCGGACTGGTCGTGACGACCGGTACCGGGTTCGCCGTGACGTACTCCTACGGCGTTCTCGGCATCGCCGCCGCGAACGCGGTGGGGATCACCGTCACGGCGGCGCTCCTCCTCCAGGGGCTCGGTTCCCGGGTTGTCGCCATCGAGGTACGGGCCGTGAGCCTCTCCCTCCTGCGCCTGGCAGTACCGGCCGCCGTCGCCGCCGCGGCCGGCTGGGCCTCGGCGGGCGTCGTGGTCGACCCCCTCCTGGACCTCGCGGCGGGATGCGTGCTCGTACCCGCCGTCTTTCTCCTCACCGGACGCGTGTGCCGGGTTCCCGAAGTCGTCCATCTGCTGGCCCTGACCCGACAGAGGTTCATCCATGGCAACTGACCCGTCGGCGCGAGTCGCCGCGCCCCGCTCCGCCCGCCCCCGCCCGGCCGCCGCCCGGCCGTGGATCTGGACCTACCACTCGGTGGGCGACCCCACGGACGACCCGTACGGGATCACCGTCTCCCCCGAACGACTGGACGCCCAACTGGCCTGGCTGCGAAGCCGCCGGCTGACGGGTGTGCCGGTGGGGACTTTGCTGCGCGCGCACGCCGAGGGCAGGCGCGGACTGGTGGGCCTCACCTTCGACGACGGCTACGCGGACTTCGTGGACGAGGCCCTGCCGGTCCTTCGCCGGTACGGCTTCACCGCCACCGTTTTCGTCCTGCCCGGACGCGACGGCGGAACCAACGAGTGGGACCCGGAGGGCCCGCGCAAGCCGCTCCTCACCCACGCGCAGATCGGCCGGCTCGCGCGCACCGGGATGGAGATCGGTTCCCACGGCCTCTACCACCGGGACCTGACGGCACTGCCCGACGAGGAGCTCCACGCGGAGACCCGGCGCAGCCGCGAGCTCGTCCGGGAGCTCACCGGGACTTTTCCCCAGGGCTTCTGCCACCCGTACGGCTACGCCGACCAGCGGGTGCTCGACTCGGTGCGCGAGGCGGGCTACGCGTATGCCTGCGCCCTGCGACCCGGCGCGCTGGTGGGGGAGTTCGCTCTGCCACGCACCCATGTCGGCCAAGCCGACCACGGCTTGCGGCTGCGCGCGAAGGAGCTGCGGCACCACATGCGCCACCGGGCGGGCCGCACGCCTTCGGGACCGGTGCCCTCGGGCCCGCCCGCGGAGGTCCGCCGATGAAGGTCCTGCATGTCATCACGGGTCTGGGAATCGGCGGCGCGGAACAGCAATTGCGCCTGATGCTCCGTCACCTGCCGGCCCATTGCGACGTGGTGACGCTCACCAATCCCGGGGCGGTGGCCGAAGGGCTGCGCGCCGACGGGGTGCGCGTCACGCACCTCGGCATGGCGGGCAACCGCGATCTGAGAGCGGTGGGCCGCCTCACCCGGCTCGTACGTCAGGGGGCGTACGACCTCGTGCACACCCATCTCTACCGGGCCTGCGTCTACGGGAGGATCGCCGCGAGGCTGGCCGGGGTCCGCGCCGGTGTGTCCACCGAACACTCCCTGGGGCGCGCGGAGATCGAGGGCCGCCCGCTGACCGCCGGCACCCGCGCGCTCTACCTGGGTACGGAACGGCTGGGATCCGCGACGGTCGCCGTCTCCCCCACCGTGGCCGACCGGCTGCGGCAGTGGGGCGTGCCCGAGGAACGCATCCACCTGGTGCCGAACGGCATCGACGCGCGGGCGTTCCGGTTCGACGCGGAGTCCCGGCGCGCCACCCGCGCCCGTCTCGGCCTCCCCCAGGACGCCTTCGTGGTCGGGGGCGTGGGGCGGCTGGTGCCGGGCAAGCGGTTCGACGTCCTCGTGCGGGCCGTCGCGGCGTTGCCCGGCGTGCGGCTGGTGCTCGCCGGGGAGGGGCCGGAACTCGCGTCGCTGCGGGCCCTGGCCGGGCAGCTCGGCGCGGCGGACCGCGTCCGGTTCCTCGGAGCGTGCGGCGCCTCGGGACCCGGCCCCGACGTGCCGGCGGTGCTCGGCGCGGTCGACGTGTTCGTCTCCGCCTCCCGCGAGGAGTCGTTCGGGCTGGCCGCCGTGGAGGCGCTCGCGTCCGGCCTGCACGTGCTGCACCAGGCCTGTCCCGCCCTCGACGACCTGCCCGCCGGCAGTGCCCCCGGCGCCCGCCGGATCTCCGGCGATCCCACCGAACTCGCCTTTGCCCTGCGGAGTCTGGCGGATCTCGGCCCCCAGCGCCTTCCTCCGCCAGCCGCCGTCGCCGCGTACGACATCCGGCGCAGCAGTCACCACCTCATGGACGTGTACCGCCACGTCCTCGCCACGTCCCGTCCCCCGGAAAGAGCAGAGTCATGACCGAAACCCCCGCCCAGAACCAGGCCGCTCCCGGACGGATCCGCAGGCTCCGCTCCGCTTTGCGTACGCCCGTCTGGTGGCCGCTGCCCGCCTGCGCCCTGCTGGGTGCCGCCTGCGGGATCTCCTACGGTCTGTTCACGCCGAAGTCCTACGAGGCCACCGGGTACGCGATGACCGTCGCGGCGACGAAGACCACCGACCCGGCGGCGGCGCTCGGGTACGCGCAGTCGTACGGCCGGCTGGCCACCGGCGACGCGACCCTCGGTTACGCGCAGGGCGCGGCGGGCGAACCCCTGCGGAAGCTGCGGGGGCACGTGCGGGCGGAGACCTCTCCGGACTCGCCGATGATCGCGGTCACCGGCACCGCCGGGCATGCCCGGCAGGCGGCGGAGATCGCTGACGCCGTCGTCGAGGCCCTCATCGTCAGCGGGGGCCACGTCTCCAAGGACACCGGGGTGAAGCTGATCCAGTTCACCCACGCCGTCGCGCCGAGCGACCCGGTCTCGCCCTCCGTGCCGCTCGCCGCGGCCGTGGGCGGCAGCGCAGGCGGGCTCGTCGGCGGGTTGCTGCTCCTCGTCCGTCGTCGCCCCGAGGAGCACCCGGCGCCGGCTCAGGCCGCCCCGGTACCCGGGCCCGCGCACGAGGCCGAGTCCCTCCTGCCCGAGGAGCGGGAGCCCGCGCGATGACGCCCCTGCCGAAGGGCTCCCTGAGCGTGACCCTCTGCCGGGACGGCCGGGAGTTCGCCGCGCTCGGGCCCGAGTGGGACGCCCTGCACCGCCGCTGCCCGTCGGCCACCCCGTTCCAGAGCCACGCCTGGCTGCACTCCTGGTGGCTGTCGTACGGGCAGGACACGAATCTCCGGGTCGTCCTGGTGCGGCGCGGCGGCCGGCTGGCCGGTGCCGCGGCGCTGCTGCTCGCCCACCGGCCGATGCCGGTGCTGATGCCGATGGGCGGCGCGATCTCGGACTTCTTCGACATCCTCGTCGACGAGGAGTCCGGGGAGGCGGAGACCGGATCGGTGGTCGACGCCCTGGCTCGGGGGCTCCACCGGGCCGCCCGCTCCAGCGTGGTCGACCTGCGCGAGGTACGCCCCGACGCCCTGGCGCAGCGGCTGTTCACCGGGTGGAGCGGACCCCGCGTCCGGCTCACGGACTCCACCTGCATGGAGCTGCCGGCCGCGCCGCTCGCCACGCTGGCCCAGGAGATGTCGGGCTCCCGGGCCCAGCGGGTGCGGGCCAAGCTCCGGAAGGTGGAGGCGCTGGGCGTCGTGTGCCGGGAGGTGCCGGTCGAGCGGGTTCCGGCGACCGTGGGCGATCTGCTGCGGCTGCACGCGTTGCAGTGGAGCGGGCGGGGGGGCAACCCCGAGCATCTGCGTCCCCGTTTCGCGGCTCATCTGACGCACGCCGCGGGGCGGATGGTCCGCGACGGCGGGGCCACGCTGACGGAGTTCCTGCTGGACGGGGAGGTGCTGGCGGCGAACCTGTCGCTGCACGCGGGTCCGCTGACCGGCTGCTACCTGTACGGCGCCCACCCGCTGCTGCGGGAGCGGAAGGTGGACGTGGCGACCCTGCTGCTGCGCGAGGTCTCGCGGCAGGCTGCTGCCGACGGGCGGCGGACGCTGAGTCTGCTGCGCGGCTCGGAGCAGTACAAGAGCTACTGGCAGCCGGTCCCGGTGGTCAACCAGCGGCTGCTGCTGTCCCGGCCGGGGCTCGAACCGGTGCTGCGGCTGCGCGCGGCCCAGGTGGCCACGCGGGACCGGGCGGCCAGGACGGTGAAGGCACGTTTCCCCGCGGCGCGGGACTGGCACGAGCGGTTCACCGCGCTGACGGGGGCGGGGCGCTGAGCCATCCGGCGGAGCCGTACCCAGAACTTCCGTACTGATCCGTTACCGCCCGCCGCTCCCGGCGTTTGTCAGTCAGTGCGGGGCCGGAAGGCTCCGCAGCTCCACAACGAAACGCTCTTCCATAGGAGTTCTTGATGTCGCGTATCACGAAGGTCGCCGCCGTCCTGGCGGGAACCGGCGCCCTCATCGCCGGCGGCGCCGGCCTCGCCTCGGCCGACGCCGGTGCCGGCGCGGTCGCCGCGGGTTCCCCCGGTGTCGTCTCGGGCAACATCATCTCGGTGCCCGTGCACGTCCCGGTCAACGTCTGCGGCAACACGATCAACGTCATCGGCCTGCTCAACCCGGCCTTCGGCAACACCTGCGTCAACGGCTCGGCCCCGCAGCCGCTCCAGCACGAGGACGCCTACGAGGGCGACCACGACGCGTACGGTCACTGACCGAACCCGAACACGGCGGCCGGTCTCCCCTCCTCATCCCCGGAGGGGAGACCGGCCGCCGTGCGGTCCGGCGGCGCCCGCCGGAGAACGTCCGGGTCAGGCGTAGCGGTAGACGCGGCTGTGGTCGAGCAGCCCGGACGGCGCGACCCCCCAGGGCGGCAGCGGCTCATTGCGGGCGAACACCCGGCCGCGCTGCGGATCGTCGCCGGTGAGCTCCCGGGCGGGCAGATAGCCGGAACCCGGATGGGCCTTCTGCCAGCGGCCCCAGAGCCGGTCGATGAACGCGTGGTGCAGCCAGAAGACCGGGTCGTTCGGTGAGCCGGCCCCCGCCATCACGCCGCCGACCCAGCGGTGCACCTGGTTGTGGTTGCTGATCGCACGCGCCCCCCGGATGCCCCATCCCTCCACCCGGTTGCGGAAGCCGGTGCGGCTGACGCTGTTCCACGGCTCGGCGTCGTACAGCGGGTCGTTCAGCGCTCGTCGCACGTCGTTCGCGGTGGGCAGGGCCACCGGATCGGACGGCCGGCCGAAGTCACGGGTCAGGAACAGGTCGTCGGTGACGCCGTTGCTGACGGGCCAGTTCCCCTCCCGGTACGCGAAGGGGCCCGTGGTGACCTGCCGGTCCCCCTCCCGCCCGTTGCCGCCGAGAAAGTCGGGCGTCCACGGCGGTCCTCCCGGCGAGCGGTCCAGGGTCCAGTCCCAGTAAGGCACGGAGACCGTCGGGTCGGCCTCCCGCAGTGCCCGCTCGAACTCCAGCAGGTACTGGCGGTGCCAGGGGAAGAACGACGGGGTCATGTGTGCCGCGCGCGGCCGGTCCTCCCCGTCGGTGACGTAGAACTCGCGGTGCGTCGCCACGAAGTCGTCGTACCGCCCGGAGCGCTTGAGCGTGAGCACCGCGTCGACGAACCGCTTCCGTTCGCTCCGGGTGAGATCGCGCTGGTTCTTTCGCGTGTACACCTTCCACCTGTCCTTCGGTCAGATGCTGTGGGGCGCGGCGGACAGCCGGGCCGTGCCCAGGACGTCGACCGCGGCGCGCGCGGCAGCGAGGGGTGTCGGATGCGACTCGTAGTGGGTGACCGCGCTGAGGTAGCTCCCGTCGGCCCGGCGCATGAGGTGCAGGGCAGCGCCGTCGATGCTGGCCTCGGGGTGGAGGCCGGCGCTCACGGTCCGCACGCCGGACTCGGCCGTGCCGCCCGGGGAGGCGTCCGCGCGCACCCGGATCGTCCGCCCCCGGTACGTCTCGGTGATCTCCCCCGGCCTCGCGGCTTCGGTGGCGTCGCGGCTCTCCGGGCCGCGGGCGGCGACGATCGGCTCCCAGGCCGCCCCTGTTCCGGCCACGACCCCGACGGCGAAGACGGAGCGCAGCACCCCCCTGCGGGTGGCCGCGCTCCGTCCGCCCGCCGGGCATCGGGCCTTCCTGCTCGAACCCATCTGCGTCCGCCTCCCTGCCATTCCGGTGAGCTTGTCGGTGAAGCTGCTTGTCGGTGGAGCCGCTTGTCGGTGCGGCTGGCGCCGACGCCCATCAGACGGTGCGCGCCGCACTCTGGCCCGTAACGGCTCGCCGTACCGCCGGTCAATCCCTCAACCGTGGGAAATCCGGGCCGTTCGCGGCCACGTCGGGCCCCGGGTGTGCATGGCCGGGTCAGCATGGGAGTCCCGACTGCCGAAGGTGGTGGACATGAGCGTTCCCGGACAGGTCCCCGGTGTCCGTACGGAGCGGCCGAGGGACGTCGATCTGGCGGACCCTGCGTTCTGGCGGCTACCACGCACCGAGCGGCTACGGGCGTTCGAGATGCTGCGCGAGCTCGACGCTCCGGTGCGGTTCACCGCGCGCAGCGGCCGGGAGGCGGGGCTCTCCTTCTACGCCTTGGTGAAGCACGCGGACGTCCGAGCGGCGAGCCGCCGGGCCGACGTCTTCGCGAGCGCACCGGGGGTCACCGTCCCGGAGCCCGCCCGCTGGGCGAAGGCCGTCTTCGGCAACTCCATGGTCAACATGGACGGCGCCGACCATACGGGACTCCGCCGGATCGTCTCCCGCGCCTTCACCCCCAGGCTGCTCACGGAGGCGCAGGAGAACATCTCCCGGGTCACGCGCCGGCTGGTGGACGAGGCGGTGGCCGGCCGCTCCACCGACTTCATGCGGTCGGCGCCCGCGCGTCTGCCGTTCGAGGTCATCTGTGACCTGATGGGCATTCCGGGGACGTACCGGCCGTGGATCGCCGCCCAGATCGACCACGCGTCGAGCCACGTCGGCGTGGAGCGGCGTGGACTGGCCCGGATCCGGGTGCCCGGCCGCGGGCTGCGGTCCCTCGCCCGGATGCAGCTCGTGATGGCGCGCATCGCGCACGAGCGCCGCCGCCGGCCCACGGGTGACCTGATCTCGGCCCTGGTCCGGGCCGACGTGGACGGGCAGTCGCTCGGCGCCCGTGAACTCGGTGCCTTCTTCTCGACTCTGCTGGTCGCGGGTGTCGAGACGACCAGGAACGCGCTGGCGCACGGGATGGCGTTGCTCTCGCGCTTCCCCGACCAGCGTTCACTGCTGGTGTCCGACCTCGACCGGCACATCGACGGGGCGGTGGAGGAGATCGTCCGGCACTCGACGCCGATCATCCAGTTCCGGCGGACCGTCACCACCGAGCACGAGCTCGGCGGGCGCACCTTCCGGCCGGGCGACAAGGCCGTGCTCTTCTACGCCTCCGCCAACCGCGACGCCTCCGTGTTCGTGGACCCGGACCGCTTCGACATCACCCGCTCGCCCAACCCGCACCTGGGGTACGGGGGCGGCGGTCCGCACCACTGCCTCGGGGCTCACCTCGCCCGCCTGGAGATGCGGGCGCTTTTCACGGAGGTGCTCACCCGGACCGACACCGCGCGGGCGCTCGGTGAACCGGAGCTGGTGGACTCCAACTTCGACAACCGGGTCCGCGGCCTGGCGCTGACCTTCGATTCCGTCCCGACGCCGTAGGTGGTGTCCGCCCGTGGATCCGAGCCGTCACCGGACCGGCCGGACGTCCACCGTAACCGAGGAGCAGCCGTGTCCCCTGGTCGCCGTGTCGTCAATCTCTGTGTGGGCACGCTCGCGGCCGGCGTACTCGCGGTCAGCGGTGCCTCCGGCTTCCGGGTCACCGAGGCGGGTCCGGCCGACGGCGCCGGACCACATGTCGACCCGCGCAGCACGGCCGTCGGTGCCTACTTGGACTACGGCCCCGACGGCGTGGCACGCATGACGGAGATGTCCCGGTGGCTCGGTGGCAAGGAGCTGCGCGTCGGGCACAGCTACCTCCCCGGGGACCTCTGGGTGAACATCGAGGGCTCCGTCGACTTCCTGACCGCGTGGGCGCAGTGGCGGCAGGCGCAGAACGACCGGATGTTCGTCCTCAACACGCCGATGCTGGAGCGGAACGAAGTGCGGGTTTCGGACTCCACCGTGCGCCTGCGGCTGCGGTCGGGCGCGGCGGGCCTGTACGACCGGCATTTCCGCAAGCTCGCCGAGCGGCTGGTGGGGCTGGGCCTTCCGGACACCGTGATCGTGCTCGGCTGGGAGATGAACGGCACCACCTACGCCCACCGCTGCGGGCCGGACCCGGCGGCCTGGAAGGCGTACTGGCAGCGGATCGTCACCGCCATGCGGTCGGTCGAGGGCCAGCGGTTCCGCTTCGACTTCGCGCCCAGCCGGGGACGGGACGCCGTTCCCTGGACCGACTGCTATCCCGGTGACGACTTCGTGGACATCGTCGGCATGGACTCCTACGACCAGCCGCCGGGCGAGAACTTCGACGACCAGGTGTACGGCGAGTACGGGCTGCAGAAGCACGTGGACTTCGCCGCCGGGCACGGGAAGCCGATCTCCTACCCGGAGTGGGGTCTCTTCCGCAACGGCGACAACTCCGAGTACATGCGCCGCATGCTCGAATGGATGGATCTCCACCCGCCCGTCTACCAGACGATCACGGACTACTGCCCGCACGGGGTGTGGGGGTGCGAGGGGAATCCGGAGGCGTCGAAGCTCTACCGGTCCTTCCTCAGTGACGACAACCGCCCGCTCCCGGTGGATCCGTCCGCCGCGCCGGGACCGGCCGAATGGTGCTTCCCGGTTTCGCTGAGCGACTGGTTCACCGACTGGACGAAGAACCGGCGGATCTGTGTGAAGCTCTGAGTCCGCCGGCTCAGACGAGGTCGTCTCCCTCTCCCTCGGCGGCCCGGAACCAGGTGGGGCCGTCGGTGAGGGACTGCTTGATCCGGAAGTGCGCGAACTCCGCCAGCGGCGGCAGCGCGTCCAGGGCGAACCAGGCCACCTCCAGCGACTCGTCGTCGTTGACGCGCGGCTCACCGCCGGTGGCCCGGCACCGGAAGGTGATGTCGAGGTACTGGCAGTGGTCCCCGTTCGGGTACTCCACGGGCTTCAGTGCCTCGGTGAGCACCACGCGTTCGGCCACGCAGTGCACGGCCGTCTCCTCGTACACCTCGCGCACCGCGGTCCGCGCGGGCTCCTCGCCGGGTTCGGGGATCCCGCCGATGATCGACCACTTGCCGGTGTCGGCCCGCCTGCCGAGGAGGACCCGGCCGTCTTCGTCGAAGACGACCGCGCTCACCCCCGGCAGCAGGAGCAGCTGGTGGCCGGCGGTGGACCTGATCGCACGGATGAAGTCGGGTGTAGCCATGCGGACGAGCCTATCCCGGTCTTCAGGCGGTGCGGCGGCCCCTGCGGGAGCGGACGGCGGCGAGCACGATGCCGGCGGCGGCGAAGAGGGCGATGATCCCTTCGGGGAGTGCGCCCATCCGGGTGGCGGGGGTCAGCGAGGACCGCAACGGCACTTCGTCCACCAGGGCCGCGGGGGTGAAGAACCCGGACTTCTCAACGATCGTGCCGTCCGGGCGGATGACCGCGCTGACCCCGCTGGTGACCGGTACGACGACGGCGCGTCCGTGCTCCACCGCCCGCACCTGCGACATGGCGAGCTGCTGGTAGGTCATCTCGGTCCGCCCGAACGTGGCGTTGTTGCTCGGTACGGCGATCAGCCGGCCACCGGCCTTCACGGTGTCGCGCACGGCGTCGTCGAACGCGGCCTCGTAGCAGGTGACGAAGCCGACCTTCGTCCCGGCGAGGTCGAACACGCCGACCTTGGTGCCGGAGCCGAAGTCACGCTGGACGCGGTCGACGTCCTTGCTGAAGACGCGGGCGACCGAGCGCATCGGCATGTACTCGCCGAACGGCTGGATGTGCCGCTTGTCGTAGGTGTCCACGGGTCCCTCGTCCGGGTCCCACTGGATCAGGGTGTTGCGCAGCTTCCCGGTGTCGGGTTCGACGACCGCGCCGACCACGGTGGGGACGCCGATGGCACGGACCGCCCGGTCGATGACGTCCCAGGCGTCGGCGTTGCGGTAGGGGTCGAGGTCGGAGGAGTTCTCCGGCCAGAGGACGAAGTCGGGCCGGGGCTCCTTGCCCGCCTTCACGTCCGCCGCGAGCTGCTCGGTGACCCGGACGTGGTTGTCGAGCACGGCGCGCCGCTGGGAGTTGAAGTCCAGGCCGAGGCGCGGCACGTTGCCCTGGATCGCGGCGACGGTCGCGGTGCCGTCCTCCGCGGAGTTGTCGACCAGCGGGAGCGAGCCGAAGGCGCCCGCGACGGGAACCAGCACCGCCGCGGCGGCCATCGCGGTCGCCGCGCGCGGGAGGTCTCCGGTCGAGCGGTACGCGCGGACCCGCCGGACCACCTCGAAGAGGCCGAACCCGCAGAGGACCACCGCGAAGGAGAGGAGCGGCGTACCGCCCAGCGCGACGATCGGCAGGAAGACGCCTTCGGCCTGACCGAAGGCGATCTTGCCCCAGGGGAATCCGCCGAACGGCACGCGGGCCCGGGCCGCCTCGTCGAGGGTCCAGACGGCTGCCGCCCAGAACGGCCAGTACGCCAGCCTGGTCACGGCGGCGATGCCGACGCAGCCCACCGCGACGAAGAGCGCCTCGGCCACGGCCAGGGCCAGCCACGGGACCGGACCGACGTCCTCGCCGGTCCAGTGCAGAAGCGGCAGCATGAAGCCGATCCCGGCCAGCAGGCCCAGGCCGAACGCGGCGCGCAGGCGGCGTTCGTACAGGACCCAGCCCAGCAGGGCGAAGCCGGGCAGCACCAGCCACCACAGGGGCCGGGGCGGGAAACTCACGTACAGCAGCGCTCCGGAGAGCACGGCCGCGGCCGGCCGTGCCCACGTGAGCCACCGCCCGCGGGGACGTGACTCGGGAACGGGCGACGGTTCGTCGACGGAGGTGATGGTGGCGCTCACCTGCGGGAGTCTACGGGCGGCGGCTGTGCGCGCGGCAGTGGGGAGACTCGGGCGTCGGCTCGGAGGTTCGGGACTGCCGCGTCACGGAGCACCGGCCGGCGGCCGGATGCCGGGGATCAGGCCTCGGACGGCTTGCCGGCCGCCGGGAGGCGGAGCCGGTCGCGGATGAACCGTACGGCGGCCTCCGCGTTGTCCACGGTGACCGTGAAGGACATGCCGTCGCCGAGCCGGAGCAGCAGTGCCTCGCCCCGGCGCACCACGACGGCGGTGCCCTGGTCGGGGCGCCAGCGGTAGCCCCACCCGCCCCATTGGCGCGGGGTCACGCGGGGCACGAACTCGGCGCCCACGACATGGGTGAGCAGGATGCGGCGGCGCGGCAGCCCCATGTGGCCGCAGCGGACCTCCAGGGCGTCGCCGTCCACCTTCACCGCGACGTGGACGAAGGCGAGGGTGCCGTAGAGCATCAGGAGTCCGGCGGCGACGCAGCCGACCACCGACATGACGAGGGGGGCGACCCCGGAGGTCCAGTTGGAGTCGAGGGCGATCTCGATCCCGAGGGCGAGGCACGCCGCACCCACGAAGGCCAGCAGCCACTGCGCCCGGTTGGTCGCCTTGCCGGTCCACATGGTGGACGGCGCCTGGGTCGAGCCGTGCGCCGCACGGCCGGGGTGGTCCGTCATGCTCAGCAGCGTACCCATGACCCGCACCCGCGGGGCGGCTGCCGGAAGGCCGATCGGGCGGTGGCCGAGGTCAGCGGGAGGCGGCCACGCCCCGCAGCAGCCTGCCTTCGGCGTAGGTGAGAGCGGCGTCCGGAAGCTCGGCCTCGCGCCCGCCGAGGAGGACGGTGAGAGTGCCGGTCGGTTCGGCCGACGGAGCGGGTTCGGCGCCGATGCGGCGGAGCGCCTGGGCGGCGACGGCCCCGGCGGAGCCGTGCAGGACGACCGGAGGGCGGCCCGGCCGCCGCAGGGCGTCGGCGACGCGGTCGGCGACCAGCTCGTAGTGGGTGCAGCCGAGGACCACGGTGCGGACGTCGGCGGGGGTGAGGGCGGCGGCAGCGGCCACGGCGCGGTCGATCGCGGTCTCGTCCGCGTACTCGATCGCGTCGGCCAGACCCGGGCAGGGCACCTCGGTGACGTCCACGTCGGCAGCGAACTCCCTGATCAGCCCCCGCTGGTAGGGGCTGCCGGTGGTGGCGGGGGTGGCCCAGATGGCGAACGGACCGCCACCGGCGGCCGCGGGCTTGATCGCCGGTACGGTGCCGATGACCGGCAGCGCGGGCTCCAGCTCGGCGCGCAGCGCGGGCAGCGCGCGCACGGACGCCGTGTTGCAGGCGACGACCAGCGCGTCCGGCCGCCGTGTCGCGGCGGCGCGGGCCACCGCGAGCGCGAGCGCGGTGACCTCCTCGGGCCCGCGCGGTCCCCAGGGCATGGTGCCGGGGTCGGAGGAGAGCACCAGATCGGCGTCGGGACGCAGTCTGCGCACCTCGGCGGCGGCGGCCAGCAGTCCGATTCCTGAATCCATGAGCGCGATCTTCACCCGGTCACCTTATGCCACCCCCCTCCGCGGCCGGTCGGAGTGGGGCAGACTCGGCGGATGAGCGCAGTCGCCTGGATCGCCGTGGGTTCCCTGATCGCGTGGGTGTGGCTGCTTCTCGGCCAGGGGTTCTACTGGCGTACGGACCAGCGGTTGCCGGTACGGTCCGAGCCGGCGCGCTGGCCCTCGGTCGCCGTCGTCGTGCCGGCCAGGGACGAGGCCCCGATCCTTCCGGTGAGCCTTCCCTCCCTGCTGGCGCAGGACTATCCGGGGGAGGTCTTCGTGGTCCTCGTCGACGACTGCAGTACGGACGGCACCGGGGAGCTCGCGCGGGAGCTGGCACAGCGGTGCGGCGGGCTGGAGCTCCAGGTCGTCACGCCGGGCGAACCGGAGCCGGGGTGGACGGGCAAGCTGTGGGCGGTACGGCACGGGATCGCGGTGGCGCGGCGGCGCGGCCCCGAGTTCCTGCTGCTGACCGACGCGGACATCGCCCACGAGCCGGACAGCCTGCGGGAGCTGGTGGCGGCGGCCGGGCCGGGGGGCCCGGACGGCTACGCCCTGGTCTCCCAGATGGCCCGGCTCCGGGTGGAGAGCTGCTGGGAGCGGCTCGTGGTGCCGGCCTTCGTCTACTTCTTCGGGCAGCTCTTCCCCTTCCGCCGGGTGAACCGGCCGGGTTCCCGGACCGCCGCGGCGGCCGGGGGCTGTGTGCTGCTGCGCGACGAGGCCGCGGTGCGGGCCGGGATCCCGGAGTCCATCCGGCAGGCGGTGATCGACGACGTGTCGCTGGCGCGGGTGGTCAAGCGCACCGGCGGCCGGATCTGGCTGGGTCTCGCGGAACGGGTGGACAGTGTCCGCCCCTACCCGGGGCTCGGGGAGCTGTGGCGAATGGTCTCGCGGAGCGCGTACGCGCAGTTGCGGCACAGTCCGCTGCTGCTCGCGGGGACGGTGCCGGGGCTCGCCCTCGTCTATCTCGCGCCGCCGGTGACGCTGGTGGCCGGTTCGGCCCTGGTCGATCCTGCGGCCTCGTGGGCCGGGGGGCTGGCGTGGACGGTGATGACGGTGACGTATCTGCCGATGCTGGCCTATTACCGCCAGTCGCTCTGGCTCGCGCCGCTGCTCCCCTTCACCGCCCTTCTGTATCTGCTGATGACCGTCGACTCGGCGGTCCAGCACTACCGGGGTCGGGGCGCCGCCTGGAAGGGGCGTACCTATCCACGGCCGGAGACCGCACCGGAGCAGTAGGCGGACGAAGGCAGCTCGCCCGGCACACCGTCGGTGTCGTCGCCCCTGAACCGCTGCTTCGGAGCGACGGCGAAGGCGCAGACCTCGCCCACCCCCAGTCCGTGCGCCGAGCGCCATGACGCCGGACACCGGGCGTATGAGCTGCTGGCCCTCGCCCCGGCACGGCGTCTGGCGGGGGCTATGTGGCTTTCAGCGCGGGGCGCGGGCTGTCCTTCGCGGGGGCGGCGGTGGCCGGAGGCATGTTCCGAGGACGGCCGGCGTCCCGTTCCCCGCCACTCGCACCACGTCCTGCCCGCACGCCCAAACCGGGACGCGACAGGACCTTACGGCCGCCCGACATTGTGCCCTTTACACGATCACTACACACCACGGTGACCCTTTATGGGAAGTTCGCTCGCATTGGTGAACTCAGCCGACACACAACTCGGGAAACAACCTTCTGGGCGGCCTCCCCAACTAGCACATCGTGGGCTTAACTTAGGTGGCATGACCTCCCCCCGCTCCAGCTACGGAAGCGGCTACTACGCCGCACCGTCGTTCGCCGACACTCCGATCTACGACTCCCTGGTCGCGGAGCGAGGCACGCCTCAGATCGCGCCGATCCGGGTGCCCGCCGCCTACGAGACCGGCAACAGCTACCTCCCCGCGCTGCCCTCCTCGCTGCCGGCCCTTCCCGCTGCTCCTTCCCAGCCCGTCGGCTCTTATGGCTACCAGCAGCCGATGGCTCAGCCGTACCAGCCGCAGGCTCCGATGCACCCCGCGCAGATGCAGCCCGCACAGCTGCAGCACGCCCCCGCGCCGTACATCCCGCAGCAGCCCTCCCCCGCGCGGGGATACCCGCAGCAGCAGACGCCCGCACGGGGGTTCCCGGCGCAGCAGACCCCGGCGCGCGGCTTCCCCCAGCAGCAGGCGCCGGGGCGCGGCGGCTACCCGCAGCAGCAACAGCCGCCGCGGCCCGCGCCCGCCACGGGTTACGAGGCGATGCGGCCGGCGGCACCACGCCCCGCCCCGGCGCCTTCGTCGTACGAGGACCCGTACGACCAGCCGTACCAGGGCCGGGGGTACTGACCGCCCCCGGTCCGGAGGGAACGGCCCTGGTCGTGGCCGCGGACGGGTGCGTGCGGGAGGCCTCGGAGGTCGCTGACAAAATGGGCGTATGGTCCATCCCGTTCTGCGCTCCCTCCATCTCCATCCCGTCAAGTCGCTGGCGGCACTGACCGTCGACGGCGCCGTCGTCGAGCCGTGGGGACTCGCCGGCGACCGTCGCTGGATGCTGGTGGACGGGGCGGGCACAGCGGTCACACAGCGTCAGGAACCCCGCCTGGCAGGGATCTCCGCGACACCACTGCCCGACGGCGGGGTGGAGCTCTCCGCCCTCGGGGGGCAGCCGCTGAGGGTGGCGGTGCCGGGGCCCGCGGACAGGGTCGTGGTGGAGCTGTTCGGCAAGAGGTTCGAGGCGGTCGAGGCGGCATCGGCCGCGCGGGTCTGGCTGAGTGGGTTTCTCGGTACGGAGGTCCGGCTCGTCCATCAGGACGAGCCGTCGTTCCGGAGGCCCATCGACCCGGCGTACGCGCGGCCCGGGGAGACGGTCAGTCTTGCGGACGGTTACCCGCTGCTGCTGACCACCGTCGCTTCGCTGGACGCCCTCAACGCGCTGATCGCGGGCGGCGATCACCCGCAGGAGGGCCCGCTGCCCATGAACCGGTTCCGGCCCAACGCCGTGGTGGACGGCACCGGCGCGTGGGAGGAGGACGGTTGGCGGCGGGTCGCGATCGGACCGGTCGCCTTCCGGGTGGCGAAGCCGTGCCAGAGATGCGCGATCACCACCATCGACCAGTCGACGGCACGACGCGGCAAGGAACCGCTGCGCACGCTCGCCCTGCATCGCAGGACGGGGGCGAAGCTGCTCTTCGGCATGCACCTCGTGCCCGAGGGCACGGGGGCCGTCCGGGTCGGGGACCCGGTTCGCGTCCTGGAATGAGCCGCACGCCCGCGGCGGCAGCCCGCAGCCGCCCGGGAACGGTCGGGTGGCGGACGGGCGTTGGGGATGATGAGGCCGCTCTCCGCGCTCCCCCGGGGGCGGGGGCGCTTCGCGGGAGTGTGTGCGCTCCGGACGGGCGGCGGCGCGGGGGAGAGAGGCAAGGGGGCGGCAACTGTGCGAGCGGTCGTAGGGGTCTGGCGCTGGCGGCACAATCCTCTGTGCCGGGTCACCGACCGCCGCGAGGCGTGGCTGGCTCTGTGGGCACTCGCCCTCGTGCTGGTCGTCGCGCCCGCCGTCGGCTGTCTCTGCGGCTCGTACGCCGACTCCGCCCTGCGCGACGCGATCCGGAAGCAGCAGGAGCACCGCCACCGGGTGAGCGCGGTCGTGGTCAGCGTGTCCGCACGCCCGGCGGCGTTCCCGGGTGACCCCGAGGGCGGGGCCGACCCCGCGACCCTGCAGACGGTGACGGCGAGATGGAAGGCTCCGGACGGCCGCGAGCGGCACGGCACGGTGCCGACCGCGGCGAGCGGGCGCAAGACCGGCGAGCGGGTGCGGATATGGACCGACGACCGGGGTGTTCTCACCCCCCGCCCCATGGACGCGACGACCGCCCGCATCCACGCGGGCCTGGCCGGGGCGGGCACGTTCCTGCTGACGGCCGGAGCCGTGGAGGTGGTGCGGCGGGCCGGCGTGCGGTTCATGGTGCGGCGGCGGCACGAACGGCTGGACCGGGCCTGGGCGGCGGTGGGCCCGGACTGGGGCAGGACCGGAACGGGTTCCTGAACGCCATCGCGAACGCCGCACGGGGGCCGGTCCGGACCGGGTTCCCGGGCGTCCCCCAGGGTGCCGCCGAGCGGGCCGACGGCCTTGTGCGGGGCCCCGCTCCGGTGAGGTCGGGGCGGGAGTCGTCAACTCCCGCCCCCGGCGCGCGCTACGGTGGACCGGCCCGCCCTTCCCCTCGGCAGGGCGGACCCGCCCGCGCCGTCGTCGGAAGGCCGACGGCACCCCGCGGTCGCACGACCGTGCGTACGGGTACGAGGGATCGCACACAGCACGAGGTGGGGGCAGAACAGCGCCATGGCACAGGGCACGGTCCAGGTGACGCACACCGGCACATCGCGATGGCGGCGCCGCACGGGCGAGTACCCCTCGCTCGGCGCGGCCCTGGAAGCGGCGGCCGAGGGCGACGTCCTCACGATCGCTCCGGGAACGTACCGGGAGAACCTCGTCGTCCAGCGGGCGGTCACCCTGCGCGGTCCCGAGGGGGCCGTCGGCTCGGTGCGGATCGCCCCGGTGGACGGCGTGCCGCTCACCGTCCGGGCTTCCGCGATCATCCGGGACCTGCACGTGGAGGGCCAGGACTCGGCAGCCCCGGCGGTGCTGGTGGAAGGCGGTGCCCCCGACCTCGTGGACCTGCGGATAGTGACGCGTTCGGCCGCCGGGATCGAGGTCCGCGGCGCCGGCCGTCCCACCGTGCGCCGGTGCACCGTCGACAATCCGGCGGGAGTCGGGATCGCCGTACTGGACGGGGCGGGCGGTGTGTTCGAGGAGTGCGAGGTCGTGTCGGCGGGGCAGTCCGGCGTGTCGGTGCGCGACGGTGCCCACCCCCGGCTCGACCGGTGCCGCGTCCACCACTCCTCCGGTTCGGGGCTGAGCGTGACCGGTGAGGGCAGCGGCCTGGAGGCCGTGGGCTGCGAGGTGTACGAGATCAAGGGCAGTGGGGTCCAGGTGACCGCGCGTGCCTCGGCCCATCTCACCGACTGCACGGTGCACCGCACCTCCGGCGACGGCATCACGCTGGACACGGACGCGGTGCTGACGCTCGCCGACTGCGACATCCACGACATCCCGGAGAACGCGATCGACCTGCGCTCCCGCTCGGTGCTGACGCTGACCCGCTCGGCGGTCCGCCGGTTCGGCCGCAACGGGCTCTCGGTGTGGGACCCCGGCACCCGGGTCGACGCCAACCAGTGCGAGATCCACGACAGCACGGGCGACTACCCCGCCGTCTGGGTCAGCGACGGCGCCACAGTGATACTGGACGCCTGCCGCGTCCACGACGTGCCCGACGCCCTCTTCGTTCTCGACCGGGGCTCCCGTGCCGACGTGGTGGACAGCGATCTCACCCAGATCCGCAACACCGCCGTCTCGGTGAGCGACGGGGCCACCGCGCAGCTGGACGACTGCCGTATCCGCGAGGCGTCCACCGGCGCCTGGTTCCGCGACCACGGCAGTGGCGGCACTCTCAACAACTGCACCATCGACGCGGCGCAGACCGGCGTCATCGTGACCAAGGGCGCCGATCCCACCATCGAGCGCTGCACGGTCACCTCCCCGGCCGAAGCCGGGTTCTACGTCTCCGCCGAGGGCCGGGGCACCTTCCACGACTGCCGGGTGACCGGCAGCGAGGGGTACGGCTTCCATGTGATGGACGGATGCCGCACCACCCTCACCCGGTGCCGTACCGAGCGTTGCGCGCGGGGCGGTTACGAGTTCCCCGAGGGCGTCTCCCACGACGGATCGGGCGGCGCCGGACCGGTCGTGGAGGACTGCACCAGCGACGAGAGCGCCCTGCGCGGGACCCCGGCCGCGCCCGCCGCCCCCGTGCTCACCGCGACCCAGGCGGCGGCGCCGGGGCTGCTCGGCTCGCTGCCCGCGCAGCGCGCCGCGGCGCCCTCCGCCGCGCCCGTGCCCGACGCTCCGGCCGAACCGGCGCGCGACTCCGCCGCCGTCCTCGGCGAACTGGACGCACTCGTGGGGCTGGAGAGCGTCAAGCGGGAGGTCCGGGCGCTGACCGACATGATCGAGGTGGGGCGCCGGCGGCAACGGGCGGGCCTGAAGGCCGCCTCCGTCCGCCGCCACCTCGTCTTCACCGGCTCCCCCGGCACCGGCAAGACCACGGTGGCCCGGCTGTACGGCGAGATCCTGGCCTCTCTGGGCGTACTGGAGAGCGGCCACCTGGTCGAGGTCTCCCGGGTGGACCTGGTCGGCGAACACATCGGCTCGACCGCCATCCGCACCCAGGAGGCGTTCGACCGCGCCCGGGGCGGAGTCCTTTTCGTGGACGAGGCGTACGCCCTCTCGCCCGAGGACTCCGGCCGGGACTTCGGCCGGGAGGCCATCGACACCCTGGTGAAACTGATGGAGGACCACCGCGACGCCGTGGTGGTGATCGTGGCCGGCTACACCCACGAGATGGAGCGGTTCCTCACCGTCAACCCCGGGGTGGCGTCGCGCTTCTCGCGGACCATCACGTTCGGCGACTACCAGCCGGGCGAACTCCTGCGGATCGTCCAGCAGCAGGCCGAGGAGCACGAGTACACCCTCGCCGAGGGCACGGGCGAGGCTCTCACGAAGTACTTCACGGAGCTGCCCAAGGGCCCCGCCTTCGGCAACGGCCGTACCGCGCGCCAGACCTTCGAGTCGATGGTGGAACGGCACGCGGGCCGGGTCGCCCAGTTCGCCGACGCGAGCACGGACGACCTGACCCTGCTCTACCCGGAGGATCTGCCCGAGCTCCCCTGATCCTCCGCGCTCGGGTGCCCGGCCCCGTCGCCCTGCCGGGGCAGTACGGGGCCGAGTTCGGCGAGCAGCGCGGCGCGTTCCCGGGCGAACACCGGGTCGGCCTGGTAGTCGCCGTGGCCCAGGATGGGTTCGGGCAGGGGCAGTTCGGCGGTACGGCCGTGCACCAGCGGGTCCTTCAGCGGTCCACGGTCGACCTCGGGGCGTCCGGGGCCCTCGTCGACCCGGACGGGTCCTCCTATCGGGTCGGTGGCCCGCCACAGGTTGCGCCAGCAGTGGACCGATCCGTGCAGCCCGCGCAGTGCGGCGGGACCGAAGTAGGCCGGGAACCAGCGACCGTACAGGCGTTCGACAGGTGATCCGTAGGTCAGCAGGGCGACCCGGCGGCGGGTGGCGGCCGGGAGCTGCCAGACCGCTGAGGCCGCGAGCACACTGCCCTGAGAGTGGCCCGAGATGACGAGCCGGCCGCCGGTCCTGGCCGTCCAGGCGGACATCCGGGACGCGAGGTCGGGCACGGCCCGCTCCGCGTAGCAGGGCGGCGCGAAGGGATGAGCGGCGCGCGGCCAGTACGTCCCGACGTCCCAGAGGATGCCGATGGTCCGCCGGGCCGAGGCGTCGCGGTACGCCCGCCGGCCGGAGGCGACGAACAGTATGAAGCCGAAGCCGACCATCCACGACCCCGTCGACTGCGCGGCCTCGGCGGCGGATTCGACGAAGGGTCCGGTTCCGTCCATGGCCCGGCCTGGCACCTGTCCGCCGGCCCAGGAGCCCGCCAGCGCAACAGCGCCCAGCAGCAGGGTGGACCCGGCCACCAGACCGATGATCCAGGACGCCTCATCGGTGAGCCGGGCGGTGGCCCGTACCCGTGCGATCTGCCGGGTGCGCCCGCGCTCGGGGGTGCGGCCTCCGTACTCCGGCGCGTACTCGGCGGCGACGACCGGCTCGGTGCGGCGGGCCAGGCGGGAGGTACGGACGAGGAGCACGCCCACGGGCACCAGGAGGACGAGGAGCAGCACCGGGAGCACCGAGGCCTGCCAGCTCAGCAGGACGGGAGGACCCCCTATGGCCGAGCCCGCTCCCATGCCGGGGGTGCCCGGACCGTCGAGCCAGTCGGCGACCCGCTGGGCGAGCCCGCCGGTCATCACCCCGCCCAGCGCGCACGCCAGCATGGCGATCGCCGGGCCGCCCAGCCCGTACAGCGAGGTGCGGGCGTCGGGGGCGCGGCGGTGGAGGCTCAGGGCGACGGCGGCGAGCGCGACCACGAGGAAGCCCTGGCCGACGGTGAGCGCCCGGAAGGTGTCCTCGCCCGCGACGAGCACGCCCGAGGAGCTCCAGCCGGGCCTCGACCAGGCCGCGTGGACGAGGGACAGGGCCAGCAGGACGAGGGCGGCGGACGGGAGGAAGGTGATGACCGCGCCGTCGAGGCGGTGGTCGAGCCGGCGTTCGCTGCGGCCCCGGCGGCAGACGACGGCGAGGACGAGGAGGGCGCAGAGCGCGAGTGCGGTGGTCAGCAGGCGGCCGAGGAGTACGGGGCCGGGACCGGAGTGGGCCCAGTCGTAGTCGGCGGCGGCCCGCTCGACGAAGACGGCGACGGTGAGGAGCCCCGCGGCGGTGTGCGCGGCGCGCAGCCGGGCGACCAGGCGGCGCCCGTACCAGAAGCCGGGGCGGCCGAGAGCGGGGCGCGCGGCGGGCGTGGCGTCGGGCGTGTCGTCGGGGGCGGGGGCCTTCGGCTCAGGCGTGTCGCCGTCCGGATCACCGCCGCCCAGGTCGCCGTCCGGGCCTCCGCGCGAGTCTCCTCGCGAGTCGGTGCCGAGGAAGGGACGCTGGGACTCGTACGCGCTCCAGGTGCGGTTGGACAGGTACCAGAGCAGGGTGACGAGGGCGGTGGGCAGCACGGCCGCGAGGGCGAGCCGCCTGCCGGGCTGGGACCACCAGCCGCCCTGTTCGGCGGAGAGGAAACCGAGCCAGGACCGCCGGTCCGAACAGGCGGACACGCCGGCGCACTGCCAGGCCACGAGGTCGAGTGCCACCTCGCAGGCCGCCGCCGTCAGCAGCACGGTGAGGCTGAGCGCGAGGACCCGGACCAGCACGCCGTAGAACCGGACCGCACGGGTGCGTCCCTTCGCGGCCGGTCGCATCCAGTGCGCGAGGTTGACGACCATGAACGGCAGGAGCAGCAGCCACAGGGCGCGGGAGCCGTTGCCGGAGGTCAGGTTGGACCAGCAGTAGGCCTCCGCGACGGGCTGGTCGCGGTAGCGCTCCGGGTGCTCCTCCGCGTCCAGGTCCTCGGGGCGCCGGTACATCGCGGCGGTGAGGTCGCCGGTCACACGCACCGTACGCGGATCGCCGAGCATCTCCTGCGGCGTGGTGCCGCCGACTCCGTGGACGAGCAGTTCGAGCGCGATCCCGGTGGACCGGGAAACCTGGGGGGCAGGAGCCAAGGGAGTACTCGCTCTCCGGTCTGCCCGGCCGTCCGGCGGGCGTGGAAGGGGTGGTACCGGGCAGCTCGGAGAGGACCGGCACCCGTGCCGACAGAGTCGCCGAGATCGGCGTCGCGTGACGGGCTCTCACCGAATCTCCCCACGTCCGGACCTCGGTGAACCTGCCGGTGCGGCGCGTGGGAGGATTGGATGGGCGTTCCGCTGTGCCGCGGACCCGTACGGCCGGAGGAGAGGACGGACACCGCGTTGAGCGAGAATCAGAATCTGCTCGCGGAGCAACGCCGCGCCCTGATCCTCGACGAGGTCCGCAAACGCGGCGGTGTCCGCGTCAACGAGCTGACCCGCCGCCTCAACGTGTCCGACATGACGATCCGGCGTGATCTGGACGCGCTGGCCCGCCAGGGTGTCATCGAGAAGGTGCACGGCGGCGCGGTGCCGGTCGTCGGGACGAGCACTCACGAGCCCGGTTTCGAGGCGAAGTCGGCCCTGGAGCCGGGCGCCAAGGAGGACATCGCGCGCGCCGCGGCGGCGCTGGCCGCGCCGGGCAGCGCCATCGCGCTCTCGGGGGGCACGACGACCTACGCGCTGGCGCAGCGGCTGGTCGACGTACCGGACCTGACCGTGGTGACCAACTCGGTGCGGGTGGCCGACGTGTTCCACGACGCCCACCGCCCGTCCTCCTCCGGCGCGACCCGCGCGGGCGCGGCCACGGTGGTGCTGACGGGCGGGGTGCGGACCCCCTCCGACTCGCTCGTGGGTCCGGTGGCGGACCGCGCCATCGGTTCGCTCCACTTCGACGTGCTCTTCCTCGGGGTGCACGGCATCTCCGAGGAGGCAGGGCTCTCCACGCCGAATCTGGCGGAGGCCGAGACGAACCGGCGGTTCGTGTCGGCCGCGCGCCGGGTCGTGGTGGTGGCCGACCACACCAAGTGGGGCACGGTCGGGCTGAGTTCCTTCGCGACGCTCGACGAGGTGGACGCCTTCGTGACGGATGCCGGGCTGCCGGCGCAGGCACGGGCGGAGATCGAGGAACTGCTGCCGGGCCGCCTCCTGGTCGCGGGTCCGGCGGGAGCGACGGATCCCGACGACGGGCCGGACAGCATCCGAGCGTGACTCCGTCGGGGATCGTGGCGCTTCCCGGCCGAGTCACGTCAGGGACCGCTCGTACGGCAGGTCGCGGACCGGGAGAGTGTACGAATGGGGCAGCGGCTCGTCGCCGGGGATTCCGTTACGCGTCGCATCCGGCGGCCCACCTGCTTAGGATCGGACGGTGGCCGTCTTCCGGATCGAACGATTCACGTCCCTTCCCCCCACCGAGGCCTGGCGCCGGGTGACCGACTGGGAGCGGCACGGTGCGCATGTGCCGCTCACCTCGGTCCTCGTCCCGGCCGGCACGCGGACCGGTGTCGGCACGGTCTTCGTCGCGCGGACCGGAGTCGGCCCGCTCACGTTCGACGACCCCATGGAAGTGGTCCGCTGGACCCCGCCCGAGGCGGGTCGTGCGGGGCTCTGCCGTCTGGAGAAACGCGGGCGGACGGTCCGGGGTCGGGCGTCGATCGACGTGATGCCGGCGCAGACCGGTTCCCACGTGGTGTGGGTGGAGGACATCCGGCTGTTCCTTCCGGGGCGTTGGATCGATCCCCTGCTCGCGGCAGCGGGCCGGCGGATGTTCGGGCGAGTGCTCGACGGCCTCCTCGAAGCCCCGGCGCGCGCGCCGCGGCAGGCGTAGCGGGTCCGCGCGCCGCGAGCAGCGTCGATCACCTCGCGGCGTCAGGCGTCAGGCGTCAGGCGTCAGGCGTCAGGCGTCAGGCGTCAGGCGTCAGGCGTCAGGCGTCAGGCGTCAGGCGTCAGGCGTCAGGCGTGAGGCG